>CAZBTQ010000114.1:5579-7355 GCA_964494405.1 uncultured Iamiaceae bacterium | reverse complement strand
CGGCCGCTACAGGTCGAGTCCGAGCAGGAGCCCCGCGCGGCGCATGACCTCGTCGAAGTAGGCGTCGCGGTCGACCACGATCTTCTCGTAGTGGCCGAACAGCTCGAAGCTGATCGTGCCGAACAACGTCGTCCAGGCACTGATCGCGCCGACCACCCGCGGCTCGTCGATGTCGGCGAACACGAGGGCGAGTGGACCGTGGAGCATCGGCCGGGCATGCGCCACGTCGGCGACCGGCACCGGCAGGAGACGACCGGTGTCGTGGGCGTCGCGCAGGATGTCGGCCAGGAGCAGGCCGACCCTGCCAGCCGGGTCGATCGTGTCGGGCGGGGCGACGTAGCCGGGTACCGGCGAGCCGTAGATGAGCGCGTACTGGTGCGGGTGGTCGAGGGCCCAGGCCCGCGCGGCGCGGGTGGCGGCCACCCACCGGCCCGCCAGGTCGTCGCGGTCGACGGCCGACGCTGCCACCTCGACCGCGTCGCCGATGGCGTCGTACGCCTCGATGATCAGCGCGGTCAGCAGGGCGTCGCGGCTCGGGAAGTACCGGTAGATCGCCGACGACGACATCTCGAGCTCGCGCGAGATCGCTCGCAGCGACAGATCGGTGGGGCCGACCTCGGCGAGCTGTCGGCGGGCGCTGGCGAGGATCTCGGTGGTCAGCTCGACCCGTGCCCGTTGGCGTGCGGTGCGGGGTGCGCTCATGCCGGTGACGATACCAGAGCACCAGTCACATCACAGAGCGGCGCTCTTGACAAGCACCAACGGATGGTGGACAGTGCTCACAAGCGAGAGCACCGCTCTCGTCACAGATCGACCACCCCTCTCCACGGAGGCACTCGCAGCATGGATCGCCACGTCATCATCGGTGCCGGCGCCGTCGGCACGCTCACCGCCCACCGTCTCGTCGAGCTCGGCCACGAGATCCGCATCGTCACCCGCTCCGGGAGCGGCCCCGACCTCCTCGGCGTCGAACGCACGGCCGCCGACGCCAGCGATCCCGACGCGCTCACCGCACTCGTCGACGGTGCCGCGGCGCTCTACAACTGCGCCAACCCCTCGGACTACACGACCTGGGCCCAGGTGTGGCCACCGCTCGCTGCGTCGATCCTCACCGCCGCCGAGCGCACCGGTGCGGTGCTCGTCACGACGGGCAACCTCTACGTCTACGCCCCCGGCACCAGCCCGATGACCGAGTCGACTCCGGTCGCCACGCCCACCAAGAAGGGTCAGATCCGGGCCCAGATGTGGCGTGACGCCCTCGCGGCCCACGAAGCCGGGCGGGTCCGGGCGACCGAGGTGCGCGGCTCTGACTACTTCGGCCCCCACGGCGGCAACGACCACCTGGGCGCCCGGTTCATGCCCAAGGTGCTGGCCGGCAAGCGCCTCGTCCACGTCGCGTCACCGGACGTCCCCCACTCCTGGACCTACCTGCCCGACGTGGCCACCGCGCTCGTCACCGTGGCGACCGACGAGCGGGCCTGGGGGCAGGCGTGGCACGTGCCCACCGGCGAGCCCCGCACCTACCGGCAGATGGCCGAGCAGGTCGCCACGATCGCGGGAGTCCGTGCGCCCCGCGTCTCGGGGATGCCGCGCCTGGGGATCAAGGCCATGGGCGTCGCGATGCCGATCATGCGCGAGATCGACGAGCTGCTCTACCAGTTCGCCGACCCGTTCGTCGTGGACTCCTCGCGCACCGAGGCGACCTTCGGCCTGGCGCCGACCCCGCGCGACGAGGCGCTCACCGCGACCGTCGACTGGTGGCGGCACCAGGCCTGA
>CAZBTQ010000114.1:0-5479 GCA_964494405.1 uncultured Iamiaceae bacterium | reverse complement strand
CCCGCGCGACGAGGCGCTCACCGCGACCGTCGACTGGTGGCGGCACCAGGCCTGAGGAGCATCAGGTCAGGACATCTCGACCAGCTCGAGGAGGTCGTCGCTCCAGTAGTCGAGCTGGGCCTCGGGCATCATCAGCACCCGCTCGGGCTCGAGCTCGCGCACGAACTCGACGTCGTGGCTGACGATGACCATCGTCCCAGGCCACGCGGCGAGGGCGTGGGCGGTCGCCGAGCGCGAGCCGGGGTCGAGGTTGTTCGTGGGCTCGTCGAGCAGCAGGACGTTGTGGCGCCCTGCCACCAGCTGGGCGAGCGCCAGCTTGGTCTTCTCGCCGCCCGACAACGTGGCGGCGTCCTGGAACGCCTTGTCGCCCGACAGCCCGAACATGCCCATCAACCGCCGTAGCTCCTCGTCGTCGAGCCCCGCCTGCTCGCGCATGTGGTCGAGCAGCGACCGCCCGGCCTCGATGCCCTCGTGCTCCTGGGCGTAGTAGCCGGCCGACACGTGGTGGCCCCACCGGACGGTGCCGAGGTCGGGCTCGGTCGTGCCGGCCAGGATGCGCAACAAGCTCGTCTTGCCGGCGCCGTTGAGGCCCATCACCAGGATGCGCTCGCCGCGGCCGAGGTCGAAGGTGACGCTGTCGAACACGTCGAGCGCGCCGTAGGACTTGGCGAGGTCGGACACGTCGAGCACGGTGCGCCCCGCCGCCGGTGGCATCGGGAACCGCAGGCTCAGCGTGCGGCGGGCCTGCGGACCCTCGACCTTGCGGTCCTCGAGCTTGGACACGCGGGTGTCGAGCGACTTCGCCTGGCGGGCCCGCTTCGCGGTCTGGCCCCGCATCGAATCTGCCAGCGTCGAGAGCCGCCGGATCTCGGCCTCCTGGCGCTCGGCCAGCTTGGACAGCCGTTCCTCGTCCTTCTCGCGGGCGACGACGTACTGCGAGTAGGTGCCCTTGTACTCGACGACGTGGCCGAGCGCGTCCTCGCCCTCACGGTCGAGGTGGATGACCCGGGTGATCGCCTCGTCGAGGAGCTCGAGGTCGTGGCTGATGACGAGCAGGGCTCCCTGGTAGCCGCGCAGGAAGCCGAGGAGCCAGGTCTTGGCGTCGGCATCGAGGTGGTTGGTCGGCTCGTCGAGCAGCAGCACGTCGCTGCCGGCGAACAGGATCCGGGCCAGCTCGACCCGCCGGCGCTGGCCGCCCGACAGCACACCGATCGGCAGGTCGAGGCGGTCGTCGGCGAGCCCGAGACCAGCGGCGATGCGCCGCACCTCGGACTCGGCCGCGTAGCCGCCATCCATGGTGAAGCGCTCTTCGAGCCGGCTGTAGCGGGCGACGTTCTCGTCCGACGGGTTCTCCTCGATCCGCAGGCGCGCCTTCTCGAGGCGCACGATCGCCTCGTCGAAGCCACGGCCCGACAGCACGTGGGTGAGCGCCGGCGTGCCGGGGGCGACGTCGTCGGTGCGGGGGTCCTGGGAGAGGTAGCCGAGCCCGCCGGTGACGGTGATCGTGCCGGCCTTGGGTGGGATCCCGCCGCCGACGGTCTTGAACAAGCTGGTCTTGCCGGCGCCGTTGCGTCCGACCAGGCCGACCTTGTCGCGGGCGCGCACGTCGAACGAGATGCCCTCGGCGAGCGTCTTGCCACCCACCTCGACGGTGAGGTCACGGACCTGGATCACCGGGGCAGTCTCGCAGCCGAGACCGCCCATCCCACATCAAGAGCCGAGCGCTGGCGCGAGGCGTGGCCCGAGCGGCCCGCCGCCGAAGGCGGCAAGAGCAGGAGAGGACGTGAGCATGCGAGCCTCTCCTCGCATGCTCAATTGACCTGGCGGTCGCGGCCCTCCCAGAACGGGGCGCGCAGCTTGAACTTCTGGAGCTTGCCGGTGGCGGTGCGAGCGAGCTCGTCGCGGAACTCGACCGACGTCGGGCACTTGTAGTGTGCGAGGCGCTCGCGGCAGTGGGCGATGAGCGTGCTCTCGTCCGCCTCGGCGCCTGGGGCCAGGACGACCAACGCCTTGACCGTCTCGCCCCACTTCTCGTCGGGGACGCCGATGACGGCGACCTCGGCGACCGCGTCGTGGGAGAACAGGACGTCTTCGACCTCGACCGACGAGACGTTCTCGCCGCCCGAGATGATGACGTCCTTCTTGCGATCCGAGATCGTGAGGTAGCCGTCGTCGTCGAGGTAGCCGCCGTCGCCGGTGTGGAACCAGCCGTCGACGAGCGCCGCCGCGGAGGCGTCCGGCTGCTCCCAGTAGCCCTCGAGCACGTGGTTGGTGCGAGCGAGGACCTCGCCCTCGGCGTCGATCGCGAGCTGCACGCCGAGCACCGGCGCGCCGGCCCGCACGAGCTTGGACGCGCGGCCGGCGTTGTCGAGGTCGTCCCACTCGGCGCGCATGCGGTTCATGGTGAGCAGCGGGCTGGTCTCGGTGAGCCCGTAGATCTGGATGAACTCCCAACCGAGCTCGGACATGACACGCTCGATCGTGCGGGTCGGCGGTGGCGCACCGGCGACGATGATGCGGACCCGGTCGCGGCCGGGGATCGGACCGTCCCAGGCGGCCGCCGCGTCGAGCACCGCGCTGACCACCGCGGGTGCGCCACAGAGGAGGGTGACGCCGTGCTCGTCGATGCGCCGGAGGATCTCGGCGCCATCGACCTTGCGGAGCACCACCTGGGAGGCGCCCATGCCGGTGGCGGCGAAGGGCATGCCCCAGCCGTTGACGTGGAACATCGGCAACGTGTGCAGGTACACGTCGCGGTCGTTCACCCCCGCCTGCCAGCCGAAGATCGACGAGTTGAGCCACATGTTGCGGTGGGTGAGCTGCACCCCCTTGGGCCGGGCCGTCGTGCCGCTCGTGTAGTTGATGAACGCGGTGGCGTCCTCGTCGGGTTCCCAGGGCTTGGGCTCGACACCAAACGCGTGCAACGCCTCGTCTGCCTCGGCGCCGATCACGAACCGGTGGCTGGCGGTGACCGACGCGAGCGACTCGTCCAGTTCGGGGTCGACCAGGAGCACGTCGGCCCCGCAGTGGCCGACGATGTAGTCGACCTCGGTGGCCGACAGCCGGAAGTTGATGGGCACCAGGACCCGCCCGAAGCCCGACACCCCGTAGAAGCCGCTCAGGAGGCGGCCCGCGTTCTGCGAGACGACTGCGACCCGAGCGCCCTGTGCGACACCCAGCGCGTCGAGGCCGGCTGCGTGGGCACGAGCGCGCTCGGCGAGCTGGGCGAAGGTGAGCGACCCGAGCGAGGGAGCTGGCTGGTCGGGCTCGTCGACGACCGCGACCCGATCGCCGTAGACCTGTTCGGCCCGGTCGAGGAAATCCCTCACGTTGAGTGCGACCTTCACGCGAACCCCCTTGGTCCCCCCGGTTGAACGGCCCCGATCAGGGCCGCCCGACACGCTAGTGGGACCGACGGGTCACGGCAGCGGGCTCGTCGCAGCCCCCGCGGCCGCCGCGCTCGCCGCGACCATCAGGGGTGGCACGAGCACCATGTTGGGTTCGGACGCGTCGAGCCGCGCCACGACCTCGCCCCGGGGTTGGCCGTCGGTGCGCTGGCGGATCTGGATCTCGCGCCCGTCGAGCGAGGCACCGGTCAGCACGGCCCACGGGACCACGCGCCCTCTGACCACCACCCCCGATGCGGCGATGGTCTGGTCGCCCACCTGCACCCGCCCCCGCTCGGCGATGCGCGCCAGCGCCCGTTGGACCAGCCGTGGAGCGACCGCGCCATCGATCCACGCCACCGCCGCCTCCCACGCCTGGGCGACGACGTCCTTGCTCTTCTGGCCGCCGTCGAGTCGGATCCGCACCAGGCGTTCCTGCACCCACAGTCGCACCTCGGCATCGTCGCCCGACCAGTAGGCGACGTGGGTGACCTCGTCGGCAGCAACGGCGTCGCCCCGATAGGTGAGGGTGTCGCCCTCGATGATCAGCTCGTGGTGTCGGCCCATCGCGGCGGGGATCGCGAAGACCTTGCGTCGATGAGCATCGATCGCGTCGCCGGGCGACCGTGCAGGCTGCGCCGCTGGAGCAGCTCGGGGCGGCGCGACGGCAGGGGGCACGACCGGGGCGGGCGCAGGCGGTGGGGCCGCCGGAGCCGGCGGTGGGGCTGCCGGAGCCGGCGGTGGGGCTGCGGCGAGCGGGGCGAGGCCTGACTCATCGAGGAGGTCCAACCACAGCGCCGGACCGTCGATGCCTTCGACGACGGCGTCGTACGCCGCGAACAGCCCGAACTGGTCGGGGGCGCGGCCGAACCACACCGGTTCGCCGGGAACCATCTCGACGTCGAAGCCGTGGGCGGCCGCGTACTCCCCGATGATCGCCCGGGCAGCCCTGTGACCCTGTGCGACCAGCTCGTCAGGGCTGAGCTCCTCGCCCGTGCGCGCCGCGATGTCAACGCCCAGCTCGGCGAGCCCGTCGCGATCGAGGGGCAGCGCACCCAGGTGGAACCCATCCGGCAGTTCGCCCACCAGCTCACGCCGATCCGCGCGCCATCGTGGGACGAGGACCTCTCGACCCACGTCGTCCCACGCGATGGGCTCGAAGACCACGTCGCCGACACGCCGCGCCGCGAGCCGGGCTTCGAGCCGATCGACGTCGCGCACCAGGGCCGTGGATCGGACCTCGGGCAGCGGCCGCTCGTCGATGTCGGCCTGCGTGACGCCCAGGGCAGCGAGGCGTTCGGCGACCGGCGGATGGCAGTCGAGGGTCGAGCCGGTGCTCGAACCGAGCGCAGCGCTCGTCGCGGCAGGAAGGTGGTCGCGGGCCAGCGAGCTGGTGAGGAACGTCTCGAAGCCGTCCAGCAGCGCGGGTCGGTGACCCGACATGACCAGCGGGAGGTACTCGGTGCGGTGGTAGGTCTCGTAGGCCACGGTGCTCCACGGCAGTCGCGCCAACGCTGCCGCGACCGCGCGACGACTGGTGGCACGGGCGGCGAGCTGATCGGCACCGAGCTCCTGGTTGCGGGCGATCGGCGCCGTGGCGCGCAGGTAGGCACGCGCGTAGGCCATCAGCGGCGCGCGCAAGAGCGACGGTGGCGCGTCGAGGACCTGTCGGACGACCGCCTGGCGGGTCATGTACACGAGCGCACCGATGCGCCCGGCTTCGCGGTGGAGGTGGCCGAACTCGTGCGCGATGACCGCGCCGAACTCCTCGGTGTCGAGCACGGTCATCAGGGGCATGCCGATGCCGAGCACTCGGCGGCTGCCGATGCCGAGGAAGCCGCCGACCTCGGCCAGGTAGCCGTTCATCTCGTCGAGCAGGTGCACCGCCCGGGGCATGGGCTGCCGGGTGGCCGACGCGACCATGTCGAGGATCTCGAAGAGCTCGGGCTGCTCGGCCCGCTCGACCTCCGGGCCTGACGGATCGAATCGGACCGGATCGGGCACGAGGATCCGGAACGCGACGATGCCGACGACCACCGCGACGAGCACCTCGACGTCGAGGCGACCGAGGACCATCCACTCGACGAACGGCG
>CAZBTQ010000113.1:0-9390 GCA_964494405.1 uncultured Iamiaceae bacterium | reverse complement strand
GCAAGCGCATGACCGCGAGCTCACTCGACGGCATCCCCGGCCTGGGCGAGGCCCGGCGGAAGCGTTTGGTGAAGGCGATGGGCGGGGTCAACGCCGTGAAACGAGCGTCGCTCGACGAACTCAAGGCCCACAGCTTCCTCCCCGATGCGGTGGCTACGGCGATCCACGAAAAGTTCAAGCGGCCGACCGACGGTGACGAGGAGTACGCGACCGATACTTGATATCGGTATCACGGTGCGACCAGAATTGCGGCCAGATTGCACCGCGAGCTGGCGGTGAGCGGCGCAGTACTGCGTCCGCGATGTGAGCAGTTGACCTGCGGGACTCCACGACGAGCACCGGTGGTGGGCGTCGTGACAAGGAGCGGTACGTGCAGACATTCAAGCGATGGGTCGTGGCGGCGGCCGTGTTGGCCATGGTCCCGATCGTCGTCACGACGGTCTCACCGACAACCGTGTTCGCTGACGCGGTGCTGGGGCTGACGAAGGAAGCTCCAGTCCGGGTTCTCGCCGGAAAGCCGATCCCGTACACGCTCACCGCCTCCAACTCCGGCGACCAGCCGGCGTACAACATCAGCTTCCGTGATGTTCTCCCTGTCGGTGCCGAGTACACCGGCACGACCTCCCCGGCTTCAGCCGGAGAGCCCACGATCTACACCAACCTGGTCGGCGGCGTGCCGCAGCAGACACTCGTGTGGGAGAACGTCACCGACCTCCAGGTCGACGACGACTTCACCCTGTCATTCACGGTCGACCTCGACCCCGGATCGCCGCCGTCCCCGCCGCGCTACGTCGTGGGCTCGACGGTGACGAACGACGCGACCGTCTACGGCAGCACCGACCCCCGCGTGGTGCAGCGCTTCGGCCCGACCGGCCTGCCGCTCCCGCTGCCGCCTTCGGTGCCGGAGGGCACTGTGCTCAGCGATGCCGACTCAGCGCCGACGACGCTCACGGCGATCGAGATCACCAAGGCGGAGCCCAGTCCAGAGGGCGAGCTGCTCCGGGGCGTTCACGAGAACGTGACCACCTACACCCTCACCATCGAGGTGACCGAACAAGGTGGCGTCGGAAGTGTGGTCGTCACCGATCTGCTGTCGGCCGAACTCGAGTTCCTCGGCTGCAACGATGTCGACAACACCTCGGGTGACGTGCGGGAGTATCCGGACGCTCCTCGGCTCGGCCAGGCACCGATCGACCCGTGTGACTTCCCCGACTTGGTCGAGACGGTACAGATCCCGCCCGGCGGCGCGGTCTTCACCCGGCTCACGTGGGTCCTCGGTTCGTTGACTGCCGGTCAAACGATCGAGTTGAACTACGCGGCCGGCATCCCGTTGCGGGCGAACGAGATGTTCGCTGCCACGCCGACGCCGCCTCCTACCCCGGGGTCGGGACTCCAGGCGTCGAACCTGGACAACAACACGGGTGCCTCGACGCGGGAGCTCATCGATGAGGGCGCAGTCACGAACGTCGCCCGCGCCGACGGTGTCTACGGCGCGACCTCTGTGTTCGACGAGGACAGGCTGAGCCGGGATATCGAAGACGTGCGGATGCGCAAGCGGATCATCGACCCGGCAGCACCCCACGAGTTCCGGACGGGCGAGCTCGCGACCTACGAGGTCGTCATCGACCGCAGCGAGTACGTTTCGGCGTCGGACATCGTGGTGACCGACCGCGTCCCGAACGGCATGTGCCCGATCGGCGAGATCCTGTACTCGTCGACCGAGCCGGCGTGCGGCCCTCGCGCTCCCGGCGACCCGGACCTGCCGTCGGTCCCGTTCGAGTCGGTGACGCCCGTCGGCGACGGCGGGTTCGACGTCGTGTTCGAGCCGCTGGCACTAACGCTCGATCCCGACGTCACCACCACGACGATCACGTACAAGAGCCTGATGCGGCCGGCGTACGAGGGTGGTCCGCTCGACGGTGGATCCACCGCCGCCGGGGACTCGTTCACGAACCACGTGGGCCTCGTGGCCGACACCACTCCGCGGCCCGGAACCGGCGAAGGCGGAACCGAGCAGGTCGAGGACGACTCGTCGGCCACGTTGATCTCGGGTGGCATGTCGATCGACAAGAAGCTGATGCCCCGCCAAGACGCCGATGGCGATCTGATCCTGCTCGATCCGGCTTCGCCGGCGGTCGACCGCTGCCCAGAGCCCGGCACGTCCAGCGAACCGTATCTCGATCCCAGCGGGCCGCCGACCGCAGCGACCGCCTTCCGCTTGGGTGACCAGGTGTGCTTCGTTCTGCGGGTCGACTTCGCGCAGGAGATACACACGCGTAACCCTGTCATCACCGACTTCTTCCCGGCCGGCGTCGAGTACGTCGCTGACTCGATGCGGGCAACGACGAACTCCACGGTCGGCAACATCGGCTTCGTCGAGCCGACCGACCTCACCCTGCCGCTCGTGTTCCAGCCGTTCGACGGAGCGGCGGGGAGCCCACGGTTCGTCGAGAGGGGAAACGTCTTCGAGGTGGTGTTCGCTGTCGAGGTGGTCGACGTGCCCGACGGCAACCTGCCCGAGGTGACGGGCAACCTCATGAAGATGCGGACCGAGAACTCGGACGGCCACGCCGAGTCGTACCGCGACCGGGTTGCCTTCGCGATCATCCCCGCCCCACCGCTCGACCTCGTCAAGGGCGTCGCGAGCGTGGACCTCCCGCCGAACGGCCCCAACGGTCCCTTCTCGAACGTTGACGGTGTCGCCGTCCAGGAAGGATCCGAGGTCGAGTTCCGCCTCGATGTGCGCAACCTCGGCACACCACTCAACTTCAACAACTACTCGGTTCGTGGCCTCGAGGTGTGGGACGTGCTGCCGGCGCAGCTCACCTGCGGAGCCGTTGTACCCGGCTCGATCACGCCGATGCCGGCGGCCTGCATTCCCGGCGTTCTGGGGGCGCCGAGCACGATCGTGTGGAACCTCCCCGAGAGCAACGCGATCTTCACTGCGGATTCACCCGACGATCCGAAGGTGCTCACGTTGACGTATCGCGTGACCATCCCGGCACCCACGAGCATCGCCGAACGGTTCGACAATCGAGCAGGTGTGCGGCAGTACGACGCGTACACGAACCTCGAAGACGTGACGGCGCCGTACTTCCCGGCCGACAACATCGATCCCTCGATCCCGCTGACCGATCGGAACGCGCCGGCCGCCGACGACGACTCGTGGGTGTACACACCCGACGCTGTGGTCGACAAGGCCGTGACCACGTCGATCACGGAGACCAACAACAATCAGCCGAACCAGGCCGTGGTGGGCGAGTACGTGCAGTACACCTACCGAGTCGACCTCCCAGCGCACTCCACGCTGTACAACGGCGAGCTCGTCGACCAGCTCCCCACGCCGGCAGGCACCCTGGTGCTCCTGACCTCGGCACCGTATCCGGCTGGCACCGCTGCACCGGAGGCGCGGTTCTATCCGACCGGGTCCGGTTCGTTCACCACGACGCTGCCGACCGGGGTCGTGTTCGATCCGCTCGACGGCTCGATCGACTTCGCCCCCGATCCGCTCACGAGCTACCAGAACGCCACGGCGAACACCCAGCGCTTCGAGGTCGTCATTTGGGCCCGGGTGACCGAGACCGGGCTTGGCGCGACCGAGCAGCCGACCCGCACGAACACCGCCCGCCTGAACGCGACGAACGCGGCCGGCACCTCGCTGCCCACCCCGTCGGGTCACCCCCGCGAAGATGCGGCCAACTTCCAGATCCGGCAACCGCTGCCATCGCTGGACAAGACCGTGTCGGGTGACGACATCGGCGTCGTGGCCGGTGGCTCGACGATCACGTTCACGCTGACCGCATCGACGCCGGCCGACCGGCCGCCGCTCCACGACGCGTGGCTCGAAGACTGCGTCCCCGAGGGCCTGCTCTCGGTCACCATCGTGGGTGACACGACCGGGACGATCAACCAAGCCGGCAATCCAGCGACGAACGGGTGTCTGGCCGACGAGACGTACCTGGCGTTCCCGCTCGGGACGCTGGCGCCGGGCGTGCCCGCCGTGCGGACCTACACGGCCGTCGTGTCCCCGGAATCGGTGGCCGGCGCCACATACACGAACGACGCGGTGCTGACCGGCAGTTCGCTGAACGATGGGAAGCCCTCGCCGCAGGCTCCCGACAACCCGAACGAGCGCACGTACGAGGTCGGCGACGAGGTCACCGTCACGGTCGCCGGTGCCACCATCATCAAGACCGTCACCCCGACGTCAGCGACGATCGGTGAGTCAGTCGACTACACGGTCCGCATCGTGGTTCCGGCCGACACGAACTTCTACCAGGGAGCCGTCGTCGATCGCCTCCCGCTCGGCATCGTGAACGTGCGCAACCTCCAGACGGTGTGCACGCGCCTCGACACGGACGAGTTCTGCGACGATTCGCTGCCGGGTGGAGCGGTCTCGGGAACGCTGCTCGGGCCCGAACTCGATCCCGGTGATCCGGTCGACCCCGACGACGACCGCAACGTCGTGGCGTTCTACACAGGCGACGTACTGAGCCGACCGTACGACCGGGCGGTCGTGTTCACCTACACGGGCACCGTCGCCGACGTTGCCTCGAACGAGGCTGGGACGACGCTGACCAACGTGGCCCAGACGCGCTGGGACGTCGACGACCACGACGACGACGACGTCGATTCACCGACCTATCCCTGGACGAACAGCGGCAACACCGACGACGCCACGGTCACCGTGCTCGAGCCGAACGTCGCGATCGCCAAGTCGGTCGACAACGCAACCCCCGAGCCCGGCGACACGTTCACCTACACCGTCGCCGTCACGAACCCGGGAGCGAACCGCACCGCGGCGTACGACATCACTGTCGTCGACACCGTGCCGGCCGGCGTGGTGGTCGGCACCATTTCGAACGGCGGAACGTTCGCCCCGGGCACCGCGCCGATCGCCGGAACGATCACGTGGGACGGCGACGACCTCCCCGGACCGCTGTGCGGCACCCGCACGATCGGTGACGTCACGCCCTGCGTCGGTGTCACCGAATACGCCCTGACGTACCAGGCGACCCTGGCGCCGAGTGGCACGCTCGCCGACGGCGTCACACTCACCAACACCGCCGACGTCACGCGCTACGAGGGTCTGCCCCCGACCGAGCCCGACGCCAACCGTCGGGTGTACGACGGCCCGTCGAGCAGCGCGACGGTGTCGCCGGACTTCCCGCAGCTCACGACATCGAAGTTGGCATCGGGCGAGCCGACGTACATCGGCGACGCCTACACGTGGACGATCACGACCACGAACAGCGGCAACGGCACTGCGTACGCCGTTGGAGTCAGCGACGACCTGCCTCCCAACTGGACCTACGTCGCCGGGTCGGCGCAGGTCACCCGTCCGTCGGGCACCACCCAAGTCGAACCGACCACGGTCGGTTGCGCGCCGAACGACCTGTGCTGGAACGGGCTCGGGAACCTCGCGCCCACCCAGCAGGTCCAGATCGTTTTCCAGGCCCGTCCGACCGCCGCCGTCGCGATCCTGCCACCGGCGGGCGAAGGCCCCGGCGTCGGGTCATCCGTACGCCACATCAACTCGACCTCCTCGACGGCCACCGATGTCACGAACGCGACCGGCAACGCCAGCGGCACCTACGGCGCCGGCCCGGCGACGGCGAGCACGCGCATCGACGCCGTCGACCTCGTGATGGACAAGTCGCACACCGACACCCCGGTCGCCGGGAGCCCGTTCCGGTGGTTCCTCGACGTGCGCAACGCCAGCACGACCGACACCGGTGTGGGGCCGTTCACCGTGACCGACACGCTGCCGGCAGGTGTCAGCTACGTCAGCGCGACCGGCACGGACTGGTCCTGCGGCAACGTGGCGCAACTCGTCACCTGCACACGTGGGGGCACCATCGCACCGTCGGGAACGCTCGATCGGATCACCGTCACCGTGACACTCCCGTCCGACATGCCGGCCGGAACCACCCTGACGAACAGCGCCACGGTTGGCGGTCGGACCTACGAACTCGTCCCCGGCAACAACACCGATATCGACGAGATCGCTGCGACCGCGCAGGCTGACCTCGGCATCGTGAAGAACCGAGCAGGGGATCCGGCCCCGATCGTCGCCGGCCGCACGATCACCTACACCCTCGACGTCACGAACTATGGACCGTCGACGTCGCGGGCGAACATCGTCGTGACCGACCCGATCCCGGCGCAGACGACGTTCGTCTCGGCATCCGGGACGGGCTGGTCCTGCCCCGCGCCCGTCGCAGGCTTGCTCACGTGCACGCGAACCACCGACCTGCTGAGCGGTACCGCTGCGTCGCAGATCACCGTGACGGTGCTCGCCGCGTCGAACGCGACCGGCACGATCGACAACGAAGCGACGGTGACCGGCACCACTCCGGACCCGGTGCCGGGCAACAACACCGACGACGCCGACGGCCCGGTCACCGCGGTGGCCGACCTGAGGATCGTCAAGCAGAAGACCACGGCGGTCGCACCGGGCCAGAACGCCACCTACCGACTGCGTGTCGACAACCTCGGCCCGTCCGACGCCGCAGCCACCGTCCGGATCACCGACAACCTGCCGACCGGCCTGACGTTCGTCTCGGCGACCTCGATCGTCGGCGTGTGGAACTGCCCGGTAGCCGTCGGTGCGACGGCGGTCACCTGCGACCTCGTCGACGACCTGATCACTCCCGATCCCGTCCCGCTGCCGTTCGGCGCTCACGCCACAGTCGACCTGACCGTGTTCGTCGCGTCCTCTGTGCAGGGCGAAATCCGCAACACCGCCAGCGTCGCGTCGCCGACCACCGATCCGAACCCGGGCAACAACACCGACACCGACGTGTCGACCTTCACCGGGTCGGCCGACCTGACCATCGTCAAGACCGCCCCGGCCACCGTGAACGCCGGCGCCGCGCTGGCGTGGAACCTGGTCGTCACCAACAACGGACCCTCGGACAGCGTCGGCACGGCACTCGACCCGATCGTGGTGACCGACGTCTTGCCTGACAGCGTGAGGTTCGTGTCGACCGCCGTGACCGGAGCATGGACGTGTGCCCACGACGGCGCCCTGGTCGGTGGTGTCGTCACGTGCGACTATGCCGCGACGATTCCCGGTATCCCGGCCCCGCCGGCACCGCCCACTCCGTCGTCGGCGCCAGCGATCGTGATCAACACCACGGTGCTCGTCGATGCCGGCCCGGCGACGATCGTCAACATGGCCGACGTCGATGGGGTCACCCCTGACCCGGACCTCGACAACAACGACGACGACGCTCAAGTGGTCGTCACCGACCTGACCGACCTGACGATCCAGAAGTCGGCTGATCCGACCACCCTGAACGCGGGCGAGACGACCGACTTCACGTTCGTCGTGACCAACGCCGGTCCGTCGATGGCCGACAACGTCATCGTGAGCGACAACCTCCCGGCCGGCCTGACCGTCGATACCATCACCGTCGACCCGGCCGAGTGGACCTGCATCGACCTCGTCACGTCGTTCACCTGCCATCGGCCGGCCTTGCTGCCCGGCGTCACCCCGCCGATCGCCCCGCCGATCGTGGTGACGGTGCTCGTCGACTCGGGCGTGCCGAACGGGACCACGATCGTCAACGTCGGCTCGGTGAGCACCGCCTCACCCGAGTCGAACCTGAACAACAACACCGACGACGCGGTGATCGACATCAACGCCCTGGCTGACCTCGGCGTGACGAAGACCCACGAACCTGAACCGGCAACGGCCGGAACCGACGTGGAGTTCACGGTCACGGTGACCAACAACGGCCCGAGCGACGCAATCGCCCCCGTCGTCGTCGTCGACACCCTGCCGCCGGGCTTCCTCTACCGCTCGCACAGCGGACCCTGGGACTGCAATGCCCCCGTGCCCGCCGACCCGGCAGACAGCCAGATCGTGACCTGCACCTACGACGCGGGCGCAGGGCCGCTCCCACTGCCGGCATCGGTGACCCCCGACCCGATCGTGATGACCGTCGCCATCGACCTGTCGGCGTCGCCGACAGGCCTGGGCCAGTCGTACGTCAACCACGCGTCCGTCTCGTCGCCGACGCCTGACGACAACCCGGACAACGACGACGTCGACGATCCAGTGACCGTCGTCGCGAGCGCGGATCTCGCAATCGTCAAGACGCATCCGGCGGCCCGGGTGCGTGTCGGCGATCCGACGACGTTCACGCTCCAGGTGACCAACAACGGTCCGTCGACCGCCGTCGACGTCGTCGTCACCGACACGCTGCCGGCGGGGCTGACCTACGTCTCCCATCAGGCGACAGGTTGGACGTGCGCCGCCAGTTCGCCGACCATCAGTTGCGCGCTCAACGGCGACTTGCTCCCCGGAGCGGCGCCTCCGATCAACGTGACGGCGACGGTGACGGCCGCGGCCTACCCGCAGGTCGTCAACAGCGCCGAGGTCAGCAGCACGACACCGGATCCCGTCGACCCAAACAACACGACGACCGACCCGGTCGTCGTGCCGCCGCAGGTGGACCTCGCGATCGTCAAGACCCATGATGGTGGGACGGTCCGAGTCGGCAACACGATCGGCTACACGCTGCGCGTGACGAACAACGGACCGACGTCCGATCCGGGGCCCGTCACGATCACCGACACGCTGCCGGGCGCCCTTAAGCCCATCACCGCGAGCGGGCCCGGCCTCACCTGCAACATCGCAGGGCAGACGATCACGTGCGTCTCTGCCGCGCCGCTCGCCGTCGGGGCGACCAGGACGGTAGCGGTGACCGCGACCGTCCTGCCGGAGGCATACCCGTCGGTGACCAACACGGCGACGGTCGCGACGCCGTCGGAGGAGACGTCCACGACGAACAACTCGTCGACCGTCGTCACGCCGGTCGAGCCGCTCGTGCAACTCGCGCTGACCAAGTCGCTCGAGTCGCAGCTCGGGACGTTTGCCGTGTGGGCGTTCCGGGTCGAGAACCTTGGCCCCAACGCCACCGTCCTGCCCGTCGTCGTCACCGATCCTCTGCCGGCCGGCCTGGTCTATGTCGGGGCGAGCGGCGACGGCTGGATCTGTGAGGACGCCGCCAACGTCATTCACTGCACCTACGCGGCCTCGCTGGCGGCCGGCGCGGCTGCACCGCTGCTACGAATCCAGACGATGATCACTGCCCCCGCCGGCACGCTGATCCAGAACGTCGCCTCCGCGACCGGAGGTGGCCCCGAAACGACCGAGGTCACCTCGCAGGCCACCGTCACGACCCCGATCCCGACGCTGCCGATCACCGGCAGCGACGCGATGATGCTCGCCCGCATCGCCGCCGTGTTCGCTCTCTTCGGCCTCGCTCTCTGGCTGTCCGCCCGTCGTCAGCGCTCGACCCCGACCCCGGTCTGATCTCCTAGGCGCCCTCACCACTCGTTTGCGTCGGGATTTGGCACCGATAGGTGTACCTGGATCCC
>CAZBTQ010000112.1:0-9484 GCA_964494405.1 uncultured Iamiaceae bacterium | reverse complement strand
TCGTAGCGGTGCTTCCTGGCCGCGGCTTCCGCTGCGGTCCCTCGTACCCAGAGATCTCGGCGGACATCTGCCGGCTCACGACCATCGGGTCCTCCACCCCGGTGGTCGTGTCGCGTCCGGGTTCTGTGAGCGATTTCATGCCCATGGGCCGAAGAACGCTCAGAGAACCCGCCACGGCATCACGGGGTTGGTTCGCCGGCCCCCACCGTGGCCGCCCACGCGGCGATCTGCGCGACGCCGAAGCCGCCGCGGGCGTCGCCCATCCGGGTGATGACCACCCCGGTGGCGGGGAAGATGGCGGTGACCTGGTCGCCGAGGCCGATCGCGGCGTAGCCGGCCGCGCCGTCGGACTCGATGTCGCCCTGGCCTGGAGCCGTCTCGGAGTCGGCTCCGCCGAGGATCCACCAGAGGAACCCGTAGCTCGGCACCAGGTCCTGCGACGGCCGCACTGCCTCGGCCACGTAGTCGGCGCTGAGCACCTGCTCGCCGTCCCACTCGCCGTCGCGGAGGTAGAGGAGCCCGAACCGGCCGAGGTCGAGGCAGGTCGACTGCATGCCCATGAACACGAGCGTGTTCCCGGCGCGGTCGAAGGTCATGTCCGATGCCATGCCGATCGGTGCGAAGAGCTTCTCCTCGGCGTATTGGTCGACGGGTGTGCCCGTGGAGCGTTCGAGCACCGCTTCGAGCGTCTGGATCGCGGAGTTGTTGTAGGCCCAGACGGTGCCGGGTTCGTGCTGCTGCTCGAGTGCGATGGAGAAGCCGGTCTTGTCCTCGGCCATCACCGCCATCTGGCCGTAGTCGGTGCCGTTGTCGTGGTACCGACCCGAATCGTTCGAGAGCAGGTTCCGGATGGTCACCGCGTCGCTCGGGGTGCCCTGCCACTCGGTGAGGAAGTCCGACGCGGGTTGGTCGATGTCGAGGTCGCCCTCGTCCTGGGCGATGCCGACCAGGGTCGATGTGATCGATTTGGTGACCGACCACGCCTCGGACTCCGTGTCGGGGGTGCTGCCCTTCCAGTACCAGTCGCCCACCAGGCGTCCGTCTCGGAACACCGCGAGGCACCTCGACCCGGCCGCCTCGGCTTGGGCTGCCAGGGCGTCGAGCTGTGCTGTGTCGATGCCCGCCTCGGCCGGGGTGGCGCGGTCCCACTCGTCGCCCGGCCAGGCGCGTGGGTCGGGCGCGGTCGTGGTGGTGGTGGGCGCCACGGTCGTCGACGACGATGTGGCGGCGTCCGCGGTGTCGGATCCGGTGCCGTCGGTGCAGGCGGCCAGCGTTGCGGCGAGGAGCCCGATGGCGATCAGGCGGGCCAAGCGGGATGGCCTCGTCATCTCGACAGCGTACAGGTGGGGCTCACGCGGCCCGAGGTCATGCCTCGTCGAGGCGCATCGGGAGGTGGTCGATGCCGTCCTCCACGTAGAGGTCGCCCGAGATCACGAAGCCGAACGAGCGGTACCAACGGGCCAGGTGGGCCTGCGCGCCGAGGTGCACGGGGCGGTCGGACTCATCGAGTGCGGCCAGGATGAGCCGGGCCGCGACCCCTCGACCGCGGTGGTCGGGGTGGGTGGCGATGCGTCCGAGGCGTGTCGCTCCGCCGTCCTCGTGCAGTTGGCGCAGGCACGCCACGACGTGTCCGTCGTGCTCGACCCACCAGTGGACGGCGCCCTCCTCCAGGTCGCGGCCGTCGGGGTCGAGGTACGCGCACTGCTGTTCGACCACGAACACCTCGCTTCGCAGCTTGAGGATGTCGTGGAGCACCCGGACCGTGAGGTCGGGTGCGTCGGCGCGGCGGAGGATGTCGTGCGGGTGAGACGGATGGGTCACGTCGCAACCCTATGAGCTTCTGGTTCCTGCCCATCAGCAGGTCGGATGACAGATCCTCGACGGAGAGACGGTGTCGTGTCACGCGCAATATGGTGACGAGCCGGACGACATGGGAGACGACGTGGGAACCGATGCTGAGAGGCTGGCGGCGCTCGCCACGCGGGTCGACAGGCTGGAACGCGAGCTGGACGAAGCACGGTCGGTGCAGGCCATCGAGCGGCTCCAGCGCGCGTACGGCTACTACCTCGACAAGGCGCAGTGGGACGACGCTGTCGACCTGCTCACCGACGACTGCACCGTCGAGATCGCGGGCCGGGGCGTCTACGAGGGTCGTGACCAGGCGATGGTGCTGTTCCGAGACCTGCTCGGCGGCGGCAGGATCGGCCTCGCCGAAGGGCAGATCTACAACCACATGAACCTCCAGGGCGTCGTCACGGTGGACGACGCCGACGCCGACTCCGCACGGGGTCGGTGGCGTGCGCTCATCCAGGCGGGACGCCTGGGCCGGGGTGCGATCTGGGCCGAAGGCGTCTACGAGAACACCTACCGGCGCGACGGCGGGATCTGGAGGATCGCGACGCTCCACTGGTTCGCCACCTTCTACACGCCGTACGAGGACGGCTGGGGCAAGACCGCCCTGCCGATGTCGGGCACGAGCGACGTGCACCCGCCAGACCGCCCACCGTCGATCGACTACCAGCCCTACCCGTCGCCGTTCGTGCCGCCGTTCCACTACCCGAACCCCGTCACCGGCGAGTGATGTCGCCGCCCGACGACGACGTCGTCGTGTTGGCGGTCGGCGACCTCACGCCGAGCAGGCCCGACCCCGACACGCTGTTCGACCGCGTGCGGCCCTGGCTCACCGCGGCTGACATCACGTTCGGCCAGCTCGAGATCAACCTCACCGACAGGGGAGCTCGCCTACCCCAGGCGCGCCACACCGACCGCACCTCGCCTGAGACGGCGCACGCCTTCGCTCGGGCCGGGTTCGACGTCATCTCCTTCGCCGGCAACCACTGCATGGACTGGGGGCCCGAGGGCTTCTTCGACACGATCGCGGCGGTGCGGTCGGCGGGCATCGACGTCGTGGGCGTCGGAGCCACCATCGCCGAGGCGCGCCGCCCGGTGGTGGTGGAGCGCACGGGCCGGCGGGTGGCGTTCCTCGCGTACAGCTCGATCCTGCCGATGGGCTACTGGGCCGAGGTGAACCGTCCGGGGTGCGCGCCGATGCGGGCGTTCACCCACTACGAGCAGGTCGAACACGACCAGCCGGGCACCCCGGCGAGGGTCCACACGTTCCCCCACGAGGCCGACCTCGCCGCGCTGTGCGCCGACGTCGCGGCGGCGCGCGCGGACGCCGACGCCGTCCTCGTGTCGTTGCACTGGGGCATCCACTTCGTCCCCGCGGTGATCGCCGACTACCAGCGGGTGGTGGGCCGAGCGGCCATCGACGCCGGCGCAGACGCGATCCTCGGGCACCACGCCCACATCCTGAAGGGCGTCGAGCTGCACCGGAGGCGTCCGATCATCCACAGCCTCTGCAACTTCGCGGTCGACCTGCACATGGACCAGGCACACGCCGACAGTCCCGGGTTCAAGGAGATCCAGGGACTGCACCCCCACTGGGAGCCGGACTTCGACAGCACCTACAACTTCCCGGCCGACTCGCGTCGCACGGTCGTCGCGAAGGTCGTGCTCGGCGCGTCGGGCGGCCTGCGCGTCTCGTTGCTGCCGGCCTACGTCGACCGGCAGTCGGTCCCCGAGATCCTGCCCGCCGCCGATCCGCGGTTCGACGAGGTCCACCAGTACCTCGTGGACATCACGCGTGCCGCTGGTCTGAACGGGAGCTTCGAGGTCGACGGCGACGAGCTCGTCATCGCCGAGGTCGCGCCGACGTGACCGACCTGTCGCGCGCCGTCGCCGACCACGTCGCGGGTGCGACGTTCGAATCGCTGCCCGCGGCCGCGGTCGACGGAGCACGACGTTCCCTGCTCGACGCGCTCGGCGTCACGCTCGCCGCGTCGACCCTCGGTGAGGGGGTCCGGCCGTTCGTCGAGCTGGTCACCGCCGACGGCGGTACGCCCGCCAGCACGATCATCGGCTTCGGCACCAAGGTGCCTGCCGCCGCGGCCGCATACGCCAACGGCGCGATGGCGCACGCCCTCGACTACGAGGACGCGCACGACGGGGCGCTCGTGCACCCGAGCGCGCCCACGGTGCCCGCGGTGCTCGCCCTCGCTGAGGCCACGGGGGCATCGGGGCGCGAGGTGCTGGCGGCGATCGCCGTCGGGTGCGACCTGGTGTGCCGGCTCGGCCTCGCCCTGCGTGCCGACCCGGCCGAAGCGGGCTGGTACCCGCCGGCGCTCCTCCAGGCATACGGCGCCACCGCTGGCGCGTGTCGCGTGCTCGGCCTCGACGGTGCTGCGGTGCTCGACGCGCTGTCGCTCACGTTGGCCCAGGTCACCGGCACCACGGAGATGACGCGGGGTGCCCGCTCGGTGGTGCGTGGCGTGCGTGACGCGTTCGCTGCGCACGCCGGCGTGCGGTCGGCGCAGCTCGCGGCGGCCGGCGTCCACGGGTTCGACCGACCGTTCGACGGCGAGGCCGGCCTGTTCGCGCTGTACGCAGGTGGACGCTACGAGCCCTCGGCGATCCTCGACGACCTCGGTCGCCGCTACGAGGGTGCGTTCCTCACCTACAAGCCCTGGCCGAGCTGTCGGGGAACCCACGCGGCGATCGAAGCCGCGCTGCGCATGCACGAGAGCGGGCTCGATCCGTCAGGGATCACCGACCTGGTCGTCGTCGGCTCCCGTCTCAACCGCATGCTGTGCGAACCCGCCGGGCAGCGACAGCAGCCGTCCACCGCAATCGACGCCAAGTTCAGCCTCCCGTTCACCGTGGGCCGCGCGCTGGTGCACGGCCGCGTCGGGCTCGACGCGTTCACGCCGGCGGCGTTGGTCGATCCCGCGGTGCTCGGGGTGGCCCGTCTCGTCCGCTACGAGGTCGATCCCGACGAGTCGGCAGGTGCTGCGACCCGATGTCGCCTCGAGGTGTCGACGACGACGGGCACCCGGGTCGAGTCGGTGGACCCTGCGCCGGGCGGTCCCGATCGACCGATGTCCGACGACGACCTGCGGGCCAAGTTCGTGGACAACGCTCGCCACGCCGCGCTGCCGCTCGGCGACGCGCGCATCTCGCGGATCGTCGCCACGGTCGGCTCACTCGATCAGTGCGACGACGTTGGCGCGGAGCTCATGGACCTGTTCGCTCGACCGACCGTTTGACGCCTCGTCAACAACGCGGAGAGGATGGCCCCCACGCCGGGGAAACAGGGGAGGAGCTCGTCATGGGACCACTGTCGGGACTGCGGGTCGTGGAGATCGCGGGCATCGGCCCGGGACCCTTCTGCGCCATGATGCTGGCCGACATGGGGGCCGACGTGATCCGCGTCGACCGCTCCGAGCGGGTCAGCGGGGGCGACCCGTCCGCCCCGCCGGCCGACGTCCTCAACCGTGGCCGCCGATCCATCGGCGTCGACCTGAAGAGCGCCGACGGCGTCGAGACGGTGCTCGCGCTGGTCGAATCGGCCGACGCGCTCATCGAGGGGTTCCGTCCCGGGGTGGCCGAGCGCCTCGGCATCGGCCCCGACGACTGCCGGGCGCGCAACCCCAAGCTCGTCTACGGACGCATGACCGGCTGGGGCCAGAGCGGCCCCTACGCGCCGTCTGCCGGGCACGACATCAACTACATCGCGTTGGCGGGTGCCCTCGAACCGATCGGTCGGGCCGGTGGCCCGCCGGTTCCGCCGCTCAACCTCGTCGGCGACTTCGGTGGCGGCGGCCTCATCCTGGCGTTCGGACTCGTGTGCGCGCTCCTCGAGGCGCAGCGCAGCGGTGAGGGCCAGGTCGTCGACGCCGCGATGGTCGACGGTGCCGCGGTGTTGATGACGATGTTCCACGCCTTCAACGCCATGGGCATCTGGAACCCTGAGCGCGGCACCAACATGCTCGACACGGGCGCCCACTACTACGACGTCTACGAGTGCGCCGACGGCAAGTACGTCTCGATCGGGTCGATCGAGCCCCAGTTCTACGCCGAGCTGCTCCGGCTCACCGGCCTCGCCGACGAGGCGGAGTTCGCCGCCCAACAGGACCGGGCTCGGTGGCCACAGCTCAAGGACCGACTCGCCGAGGTGTTCCGCACCAGGACGCGCGACGAGTGGAGCGAGATCATGGAGGGCACCGACGTGTGCTTCGCCCCGGTGCTCTCGATCGCCGAGGCGCCCCAGCACGCGCACAACGTCGAGCGCGGCACGTTCGTCGAGGTCGCGGGGGTCACCCAGCCGGGTCCCGCGCCGCGCTTCAGCCGGACGACAGCCGAGATCCAGCGCCCGCCGTCCCACGCCGGCCAGCACACCGACGAGGTGCTCGCCGAGATCGGGATGGACGCCGATCGCATCGCCAAGCTCCGCGAGACCGGTGCTATCGCCTAGGCCGTGAAGTAGTAGGGCTGCTTTTGACAAGGTAGTAGGTGAACCTAAATAGTCGGGAACATGAACCACTCCTCCCGACATCGCAGCCGCGTCCTCCTCGCGGTGATCACGCTGATCGCCCTCGTCGTCACCGCATGTGGAGACGACAGCTCCGACGAGCCCGAGGCTGAGGACACCGTCGAGACCACCGAAGCGGCGGCCGCCGTCGACGACACGGCCGACGAGGCCGCGTGGCCCCTCGAGATCGAGCACGCCTACGGCACCACCACCATCGAGGATCAGCCGGAGCGCGTCACGTCCGCCAGCGTCTCGATGACCGGGCACCTGCTCGCTGTCGAGGCGCCGGTGGTGGCGTCGATGGCGACGCGGCCGTCCAACATCGCCGACGAGAACGGCTTCTTCATCCAGTGGGCCGACGTGGCCATCGACCTCGGCGTCGAGCCGATCTCGGGTCCCGAGCTCAACTTCGAGGCCATCGCCGCGTCCGAACCCCTCATCGTCGGCAGTGCGGTGGGCGGCGACGCGGTGAGCGAGGAGGCGTACGCCCTGCTCAGCGACATCGCGCCCACGATCGTGATCGACCACTCGGCGAGCAGCTGGGAGGAGATCACCGCCCTGCTCGGCGAGGCGGTCGGGCACCAGGACGAAGCTGCTGCCGCACTCGACACCTTCGACGACCTGGTCGCCGAGGTCGCCCAGACGACCGACACCACCTACGAGGTCGTCGCGCTCGTCTTCAACCCCGACGGGATGAACGTCTTCACCTCGGAGTCGGCCCACGGCCAACTGCTCGAGTCGCTCGGCTACACGCTGCACGAGCTGCCCGAGGGATCGACCGACGATCCTGCCAACGTCTCCAACGGCGGCCGCTCCGACATCGTCGGCATCAGCGTCGAGAACGCGTCGACGGCGTTCGGCGACAGCACGCTCTTCTTCGTCAGCGCCGACCAGGCAGCCGTCGACGGCTACGGCACCGACGTCTCGGTCCTCGGTGCGCTGCCGGCCTTCGTGGACGGCCGGGCCCATGCGCTCGGCTTCTCGTCGTTCCGCCTCGACTACTTCAGCGCCACCGACGTGGTGGAGTTGATCCGCGAGATCTCGGCGGGCTGATGCCAAGGGTGCGGCCGACGCCGCGCCCGACGCCGGTGGTGGCTCGAGCTGATCGAGTGTTCGGGCCTCGATCCGTTGTCCACCGCGCCGGTCCACGACACCTCGGGGGTCTGGCTGCGGTACGCGGTGGGCGCGGGTCATGAGCACGACGGCGACGTGACGGTAGGGTCGCCGCCGATGGCGACCCTCGTGTGCTTCCACGCCCACCCCGACGACGAGTCGATCCTCACCGCGGGTCTCATGGCTCGCGCCGCCGCCGCCGGCCACCGGGTGGTGCTCGTCGTCGCGACCCGTGGCGAGCACGGTGAGGTCGTGCCGGGTGTCCTCGACGACGGCGAACCGCTCGGCATCCGTCGCGTCGCGGAGACGTTCGCGTCGGCCCGTGTGCTCGGTGTGGAGCGCGTCGAGCTGCTCGGGTACGTCGACTCCGGGATGATGGGCGAGCCCGAGAACGACGCGCCGTATTCGTTCTGGAGCACCGACGTCGAGCGCGCGGCCTCGCGGCTGGCCACGATCCTGCGCGAGGAGTCCGCCGACGTGCTCACCATCTACGACGACCACGGCGGCTACGGGCATCCCGATCACATCCAGGTGCATCGGGTGGGTTCGCGCGCCGCGGCCCTCGCGGGAACGCCACACGTGTACGAGGCGACGTCGAATCGCGACGCCATCATCGAGATGATCGCCGCGGCCCGAGCCGACGGTGTCGACCCGCTCGACGCGCCCGACGGCGACGACCCCACCGCCGATCCCGGCTTCGGCAGCCCCAAGGCGGTCATCACCCACGAGCTCGACGTCACCGACGTCGTCGAGCGCAAGCGCGAGGCCATGCAGGCGCACCCGAGCCAGATCCCGCCCGACTCGTTCTTCCTGGCGATGCCCGACGCGACCTTCGCTGCCGCGTTCGGCACCGAGTCCTACATCCTCCACGGTTCTGACCACCACGACGGGCCGGTGCTCGTCCACCTGCTCCCGGGGTTGGACTGATGGCGCGCGTCCACCTCATCCGCCACGGCCAGGCCGCTGCCGGCTTCGACGCCGATCACGACCCCGGACTCGACGACCTCGGGCGGGCCCAGGCGGTGCAGGTGGCCGCCGAGATCGTGACCCTCGGACCCATCCCGATCCGCACGTCACCGCTGCGCCGGTGCCAGGAGACCGCCGCGCCGCTCTCGGCGCTGTGGGGTGCCGAACCTCTCGTCGACGTCGCGGTCACCGAGGTCGCCGCGCCGACCGACGACCTGGCAGGTCGGGCGGCATGGCTCCGCGAGGCGATGGGCGGATCGTGGTCCGAGCTCGAGGATGCACCGCAGGCGTGGCGCCGCACGTTGCTCGACGCGATCGCCGCCATCGACACCGACACCGTTGTCTTCACCCACTTCGTGGCGATCAACGCCATCATCGGGGCGGCCACCGGCACCGACCGGGTCGTCGTCGAGCGCGTTGCCAACGGCTCTCGAACGGTCATCGAGACGGATGGCGCGGAATTGACCCTGGTCATGTCTGGTGGAACCGGCGAGAGCACGGTGCTGTGATGCACGAGCAGTGGACCCACACGTCGACCGCCCAGCAGGTGGTGGTCGGGTCGGCGGCGGTGGACGCGCTCTCCGACGTGGTGCGCGCCCTCGGGATGCGGCGCGTGCTGCTCGTGACCACCCCGGGTCGCGCCCAGGCCGAGATCGCCGAACGGGTGCTCGTACGCCTCGGACGGTCACACGCGGCGACCAGCACGGTCGTCGAGCCGATGGTCCCCGCCACATCGGTGCAGCGGGGAGTCGCCGACCTGCGTGCGGCGGGTGCCGACGGGATCGTCGCCCTCGGAGGTGGCGCGGCCATCGACACCGCCAAGGCGCTCGGGTTCTTCGCCGAACAGGAGGCCGGCACTCCTGCGGCCGGCTTCGCCGACCGGTCGGTGATGCCCGTCGTGGCAGTGCCCACCACGCTCGTGGGCGCGGCGTTCACCGGCATCTTCTCCATGATCGACCCCAACACCCGGCGCAGCACCTCGGCCGGTGGGTCCACCACCGTGCCCCTCGCCGTGCTCGCCGACCTCGACCCGCT
>CAZBTQ010000111.1:0-9623 GCA_964494405.1 uncultured Iamiaceae bacterium | reverse complement strand
CCGACCGTCCCGCCGAGCAGGAGCCCCGCACCGAGTGCGGTGAGCTCGATGCCGGTGCGGACCACGCGGATCGACGGACCGTGGGCGGCGAGCCCGGTCATGAGCCCGTCGCGGGGCCCCGGCCCGAGGCCGGCACCGATGTAGAGGCCCGATCCTGGGCCGAACAGCAGCACCCCCGCGAGCATGAAGGCGATGCGCACCCCGAGCGCGTCGGGCTCGGGGAGCCACAGCAGCACGAGATCGGTGGTGATGCCGATGACGAGCACGTTGGCGATCGTGCCGATGCCGGGGCGCTGGTGGAGCGGGATCCAGGCGAGGAGCACGACCGCACCGGTGAGCACCACCACGGTGCCGATGGGGATGCCCGTCAGTTCGCTCACGCCCTGGTGGAAGACGTCCCACGGCCCGAGCCCGAGATCCGCCTGCACGGTCAGCGCGATCGCGACCCCGCACAGGATCAGCCCGGCGAAGAGCACCACCAGTCGGCGACGAAGCGTGGGGATGGTGCGCACGGGGGTCGGCGACGAGGGCATCCGGGTGAGGGTACGAGGGCGCGGCGCCCATCCACGACGGTTTCCGAGGCGAGGACAGGTTTCCGAGGCGAGGCCGACTGTCACACCACCTGGGGATGATGGTGACGTGCTCCTCGCCACCTCATGTCCCATCTGTCGCCGACCCGAGGGCGCGCCCTGCCCGGAGTGCGTCGAACTGCTCGTGCCGGTGTCGGATCCGCCCGTTCCACCCGGCCTCGACGCGCTGCACGGCGCGCTGGTCTACGAGGGTGCCGGGCGTCTGTTGGTGCGCGGGTTGAAGTTCCACAACGCACGCAGCGCCGTGGGCTGGCTGGCCGACGCCATGGCCTTGCGCGTTCCGCTCGACCACGGCTGCGACGCGGTCACGTGGGCACCGACGTCGAGCGTGCGGCGCCACGATCGGGGGTTCGACCAGGCCGAGGTGCTGGCCCGCGCGGTCGCCAGGCGCCTGAGCCTGCCGGTCGGCGCCACGCTGCGGCGCCGCCACGGACCCGCCCAGACCGGGCGCAGCGCGGCCGAGCGTCGGATGTCGGTCGCGTTCTGCGCGCACCGTCGAGTCGAGGGCCGTCGCCTCCTGTTGGTCGACGACGTCTGCACGACCGGTGCCACCTTGAGCGCCGCCGCCCTGGCCCTGCAGGCAGAGGGCGTCGCGGCGGTAACAGGCTGCGTCGCGGCGGTCACCCCGGCGCCGGGCTCGGGTTAGCCTCCTGCCGATGCCGGAGTCCGACGACCGTCCCCGAGTGCTGGTCTGCGAAGACCACGCGCTGTTCCGCCGAGCTGTCGTCACGTCGTTGGAGGACGCCGGGTTCGACGTGGTGGCCGAGGCCACCACGGGTGCCGAGGCCATCGAGCGGGCGCGCGACCACGCCCCCGACCTCGTCCTCATGGACCTGCGCATGCCCGACGGCAACGGTGACGTGGCCACCGCCGCCATCACCGCCGCCCGGCCGTGGTCGCGCGTGTTGGTGCTCACCGTGTCCGACGACCTCGACGAGATCGTCGGTGCGATCCGTGCCGGCGCCCTCGGCCACCTGCGCAAGGAGGAGGCCATGCAGGTCCTGCCCGAGGTCGCGCGGGAGCTGATCGACGGCGGCGTCCACCTCGGCCCGGCGCTGGCCCGGCGGATCCGTCACGAGCTCGGCCGCCTCACCGACCCGTTCGCGGCGATGGGAGGTCAGCGCTGGAAGCCCACCGACCGCCAGCTCCGCCTCGTGGCCGCGATCGCCGACGGCGCCGATCTGCAGACCGCTGCGGACACCTCAGGAGTTCCCGCGTGGGCGGCCCGCACCGAGCTGCGCGGCGCGCTCGAGGGGCTCCACCGGTCGACCCGGGTCGGCACGCCGTCCTGAGGCGCCCCAGGTCACGGCGGACCCCTCGGTACACTCGGACACCTCATGGGAATCATCAACAAGGTCCTTCGCGCGGGCGAGGGCAAGAAGCTGCGTGCCCTCGCCGGGCTCGTCACGCCGATCAACCACCTGGAGCCCGAGCTCTCGGCGTTGTCGGATGCCGAGCTCCAGGCCAAGACCGCTGAGTTCCGCACCCGGCTCGACAACGGCGAGACCCTCGACGATCTGCTGATCGAGGCGTTCGCCGTCACGCGCGAGGCCGCCACCCGGGTCATCGGGCAGCGCCACTTCGACGTCCAGCTCATGGGCGGGGCGGCGCTGCACTTCGGCTGGGTGGCCGAGATGAAGACTGGTGAAGGCAAGACCCTGGTCTCGACGCTGCCGGCCTACCTCAACGCCCTCGGCGGCGACGGTGTCCACATCGTCACAGTGAACGACTACCTGGCCAGCTACCAGTCGGAGTGGATGGGGCGCATCCACCGCTTCCTCGGGCTCGACGTCGGCCTGGTGATCCCGGGCGAGCGCGACACCGCCTACAAGCGCGAGCAGTACGCGTGCGACATCACGTACGGCACGAACAACGAGCTCGGCTTCGACTACCTCCGCGACAACATGGCGATGTCGCAGCAGCGGCGGGTCCAGCGTGGCCACAACTACGTGATCGTCGACGAGGTCGACTCGATCCTCATCGACGAGGCCCGCACCCCGCTGATCATCTCGGGCCGCCTCGCCGACGCGGCGCAGATCTACTACAAGTTCGCGGCGATCATCCGCGGCCTGCACCGCGACGAGGACTACGAGGTCGACGAGGAGAAGCGCACCGTCTCGCCCCTGGAGTCCGGCATCGAAAAGGTCGAGGGCGCGCTCGGCGTCGACAACCTCTACGACGAGGTGTCGGCCAACCTCGTCCACCAGCTCAGCGCGGCGCTGAAGGCCAAGGAGCTGTACAAGCGGGACAAGGACTACATCATCCAGAACGGCGAGGTGAAGATCGTCGACGAGTTCACCGGTCGCATCCTGGAGGGCCGGCGGTGGTCCGAGGGCCTGCACCAGGCGGTCGAGGCGAAAGAAGGCGTGAAGATCAAAGAGGAGAACCAGACCCTCGCCACGATCACGCTCCAGAACTTCTTCCGCCTCTACGACAAGATCTCCGGCATGACCGGTACGGCCGAGACCGAGGCCTCCGAGCTCATGAGCACCTACGGCCTCAACGTCGTGCCGATCCCCACCAACCAGCCGATGATCCGCGCGGATCACGGCGACCTCATCTACAAGACCCACGACGCCAAGTTCGAGGCGCTCGTCGATGACATCGTCGAGCGCAACCGCGCCGGTCAGCCGGTGCTGGCCGGCACCGCGTCGGTCGAGCACTCCGAGGAGCTGTCGCGCCGGCTCGAGAAGCGCGGCATCCGCCATGAGGTCCTCAACGCGAAGCAGCACTTCCGCGAGGCCGAGATCGTCGCCCAGGCAGGCCGGCTCCACTCGGTCACCGTCGCCACCAACATGGCGGGTCGAGGCGTCGACATCATCCTCGGCGGCAACGCCGAGCTGATGGCGGTCCGCGATGTGAAGGCCGACGGCATCGATCCCGACTCCGACGAGGGCCAGGTCAAGGTCCGCGAGCTCACCGCCCGCTTCGAGGGCGAGTGCCAGCGCGAGGGCACGAAGGTGAAGGAGCTGGGCGGGCTCTACGTCTGCGGTACTGAGCGCCACGAGAGCCGCCGCATCGACAACCAGCTCCGTGGTCGCGCCGGTCGTCAGGGCGACCCTGGCGAGAGCCGCTTCTACCTGTCGCTCGAAGACGACCTGATGCGCCTGTTCGCCACCGGGGCCATGAACTGGGTGATGGGCAAGGCCCTGCCCGACGACGTGCCGATCGAGGCGAAGATGGTCACCAAGGCCATCGAGCGGGCGCAGAGCACCGTCGAGCAGCGCAACGCCGAGATCCGCAAGAACGTCCTCAAGTACGACGAGGTGATGAACGAGCAGCGCAAGGTGATCTACCGGCGCCGCGACCAGATCCTCGACGGCGAGGACCTGCGCGAGGAGACGATGGAGGCGCTCGCCGAGGCCGTCGACGGCACCCTCGGCACCTTCTGTGTCTCGGACTTCACCGAGGAGTGGGACCTCGACGGCCTGCTCACCGATGTCGCCACGTTCTGGCCCACCGAGCTCACACGCGACGACCTGGCGGTGGCCTCCAGCACCGACGAGCTGTACGACCTGCTCATGGCCGAGGCCACCGCGTACTACGAGCGTCGTGAGGACGCTCTCGGCAGCGAGGTCATGCGCCAGGTCGAGCGCACGGTGATGCTGCGCATCATCGACCAGCGCTGGCGCGAACACCTGCAGGAGATGGACTACCTCCAGGGCGGCATCAACCTGCGGGCGATGGGCCAGAAGGACCCGCTGACCGAGTGGCAGCGCGAGGGCTACGAGATGTTCGGCCAGATGATGACCGCCATCGCCCAGGACTTCGTGCGCTACGTGATGCGCGTCGAGGTCGCGGTGAAGCCACCGGAGCAGACCGAGGAACCCAAGGTCTCCGACGTGCAGTACTCCGCTCCAGACGATCAGCCGCCCTCGCTCGCCGCGGCGGGCGCTGCGGCCGCGGCCAACCCCAACCTGATGGGGGGCGAGGGTGCAGGCCCGCCGGCCAACGCACCGGTGTCGAACACGCCGACGGTCAAGTCGGAGTGGGACAAGACGCCGCGCAACGCGCCGTGCCCGTGCGGGAGCGGCAAGAAGTTCAAGCTCTGCCACGGCGCGTGAGCGTGCGCGACATCACCGACGACCTGGGCGTCCTGCGACGTCGCCTGGCCGAGGCTTCGGGCTACCTGAAGGTCGACGAGCTGCGCGCTCGCCAGCCCCAGCTCGAGACCGAGGCGTCGCGCCCCGACCTGTGGGACGACCAGGAGAAGGCGCGCAAGATCACCTCCGAGCTCACGGCCCTCAACGACGACCTCGCGATCTTCGATGCGCTCGTCACCGCGATCGACGACGTCGCCACGCTCGACGAGATGGCGCGCGAGGAGGCCGACGACTCGTTGGCCGATGAGATCGAGGCGGCGTTGGCCGAGGTCGCCCGGCGCTTCGACGACCTCGAGCTGCGGTCGCTGTTCTCGGGCGAGCACGACGAGGCCGACGCGGTGTGCGAGATCCACTCGGGGGCGGGTGGCACCGACTCCCAGGACTGGGCCGAGATGCTCCTGCGCATGTACCTGCGGTGGGCCGAGCGCCAGGGGTTCGAGGTCGAGCTCGACGAGGCCTCGGCGGGCCAGGAGGCCGGCATCACGTCGGCCACGTTCATCGTGAAGGGGCGCTACGCCTACGGCCTGCTCCAGGCCGAACGGGGCGTCCACCGCCTGGTGCGGATCTCGCCGTTCGACTCCCAGGCGCGCCGCCACACCGCGTTCGCATCGGTGGCGGTCGTGCCGTTCCTCGACGGTGGCGACGCCGAGGTCGACATCGACGAGAAGGACCTGCGCATCGACACCTACCGGTCCTCGGGCGCGGGCGGCCAGCACGTCAACGTCACCGACTCGGCGGTGCGCATCACCCACATCCCCACGGGCATCGTCACCTCGTGCCAGAACGAGCGGAGCCAGCGCCAGAACAAGGAGCGGGCGATGCAGGTGCTCGTCGCCAAGCTGGCCGACCTCGAGCGCCAGAAGCGCGCTGACGAGCTCGCGGCCATCGCCGGCGAACAGCGCGAGGTGGGGTGGGGGAGCCAGATCCGCTCGTATGTGCTCCAGCCGTACCAGATGGTGAAGGACCTGCGCACCGACCACGAGGTCGGCGCGGTCGAGGCGGTGCTCGACGGCGATGTCGGCCAGTTCATGGAGAGCTACCTGCGTTGGCGTCGAGCCGAGGCCGAGAAGTAGCCGGTCTCGCCACCCGCGGCGGTGACCGACGGCGCAGGGGGGGTGCCACAGTCGCGAGGGGCGCGGAGGGTAACCTGATCGCAACATTGCGCCTGGTCCCTCGGCGCAACGAGGACTTCGCGCCCGCGGGCGCGCCGCCCCCGACCCCACCGGAGCTCCCCAACAGTGATCAAGCTGGAAAACGTCTCCAAGACGTACAAAGGCGACGTCGTGGCCCTGCGAGACGCCAACGCCGACATCAACAAGGGCGAGTTCGTGTTCCTCGTGGGCGCGTCCGGCTCGGGCAAGTCGACGTTCATCCGCCTCCTCAACAAGGAGGAGGACCCCGAAGAGGGCCGCATCTTCGTCGCCGGCAAGGACATCGGGCAGCTGTCGAGCTGGAAGGTCCCGTACCTACGGCGCAACATCGGGTGCGTCTTCCAGGACTTCAAGCTGTTGATGAACAAGACGGTCGCCGAGAACGTGGCGTTCGCCCTCGAGGTCATCGGCCGACCCAAGCACGTCGTGAAGTCCCAGGTGCCCGCCATCCTCGAGCTGGTCGGCCTGAAGGGCAAGACCGAGCGCTACCCCCACGAGCTGTCCGGTGGCGAGCAGCAGCGTGTCTCGATCGCCCGGGCCTTCGTGAACCGGCCGCTGATCCTGCTGGCCGACGAGCCCACCGGCAACCTCGACCCCACCACGTCGGTCGGCATCATGCGCCTGCTCGACCGCATCAACCGCACCGGCACGACCGTGGTGATGGCCACCCACGACCGCGGCATCGTCGACACGATGCGTCGACGGGTCATCGAGCTCGACCGGGGCAGCATCATCCGGGACCAGTCCCGCGGCGTCTACGAGTAGGACACGATGGCCAAGTTCGACTACATCGCCCGGGAGACCGGTCACAACCTGCGCCGCAACATCAGCCTCACCCTCGCGTCGGTCGCCACGGTCGCCGTGTCGCTGTCGCTGGTGGGCGGCGCGCTGCTCATCCGCCAGGGCGTCGAGAACGCGACCGCCCGGTGGGAGGGTGGCATCGAGTTCATCATCTTCTTGAACCCCGACTCCACACCGGAGCAGCGCCAAGCCATCGGCGATCAGCTCGACGAGAGCCCCGCGGTCGAGTCCTCGACGTTCGTCACCCAGGCCGAGGCGCTCAAGGAGTTCGAGCAGCTCTTCCAGAACACCCCCGAGATGATCGAGGTCGTCAACGAGGAGACCCTGCCGCCCTCGTACCGGGTGGTCCCCGTGAACCCCGAGGCCGACGCCATCCGGGCGGTCGGCGAGCAGTTCCAGGCGTCACCTGGTGTGTACCGCGTGGTCTTCGCGTTCGACACCGTCCAGAAGGTGCAGAACCTCTCGCGCATCTTGTCGATCGGGATCTTCTTCGTCGCGGCGGTGCTGCTCGGTGCTGCCACGCTGCTGATCCTCAACACCATCCGCATGGCGATGTTCGCCCGCCGCCGCGAGATCGAGGTGATGAAGCTCGTCGGCGCGACGAACTGGTTCATCCGCATCCCGTTCATGCTCGAAGGCCTGATCCAAGGGATCATCGGCGCGGTCGTCGCGGTGATCGCGGTCGTCACGCTCAACAACTTCTTCGAGAGCCGGCTCGCCGGCGGCGGCGACCTCGACTCGGTCCTCCAGGGCTTCGTCGTCGGTCAGTCCGAGGTGTTCGGTACGAGCCTGTTCGTGCTGTTCATCGGCGTGGTCGTCGGCATGGCCGGATCGGGCTTCGCAGTCTCCCGATACCTCGACGTCTGATCGGGGTCCGCTGGTCAGCTGAGGGCGCGGGTGGCCGCGGTGACCCCGGCGGCCACGACGAGGACGACGATGAACGGCGCTTTGCGCCACGCGGCGTAGGCCCCGGCGGCCACGCCGAGTGCACGCGCATCGAGCTGGAGGCTCTCGCCGACGGCGAAGGTCTGCACCACGATCAATGCACCGAGGAGTGCGGCGGGGAGCAGCCGAAGGACGTCGAGCACCCGCGGCGACGGCGGACGCGCGTCGAACGCGAACAGCCCGATCACCTTGAAGCCGTAGGCACCGGTGGCCAACAGGACGATCGTCCACCAGCTCATGTCGCTGGTCCCCCGTCGTCAGCAGAGCCATCGCCAGCTGGGCTGTCCCCAGGGTCGCTGCGGCCGCGTCGCACGAGCAACGCCACGCCGGCGCCGAGCGAGGCCAGCACGATCGGCGCGCCGGCGGGTACCAGCGGCACGGCGACGAGCGCGATGACCGCACCAGCGACCGCCGCGACCCGCCCGTCGCGCGAGCGGATGTGCGGTGCCGCCAGCACGAGGAAGCCCGCAGGGAACGCGGCGTCGAGCCCCCACGCCTCGGGATCGCCGAGGGCGTTGCCCCCGACCGCGCCGAGGGCCGTGCCCAGGTTCCAGAAGGCGAACACCGAGAGACCGGCGACGAGGAACGCCTTGCCCGCATCATCGGGTTCGTCCTGGCCGAGCGCCATGGCGGTCGACTCGTCGATGATCAGGTGCGCCATGCCCAGGCGCCGCAGGATGCCGCCACTCAGGTGACGGTGGAGGGCCAGGCCGTAGATGCCGTTGCGCGATGCCAGCATCAGCGCGGAGGCGAGGGCCGACACCGGTGAGCCTCCAGCACCGACGATCCCCACGGCCGCGAACTGCGACGCGCCCGTGAACACGAGCAGCGACGTGGCACAGGCCTGAGCCACCGAGAGGCCCGCGGTGGTCGCCAAGATGCCGTAGGTGACGCCGAAGAGACCGACCGCGGCCCCGAGGGCGACACCGTCGCGGACGTAGGTGGGTCGTGGTGCGCCGGGCATGGGAGAGTGGCCAGATCCGTTCGACGACAGGGGAGCAGGATGCCGGAGATGTCGACCTACGAGCACATCGACTACTCGGTGGACGGGTCGATCCTGACGATCACGCTCGATCGTCCCGATCAGCTCAACGCCTTCACGGGCACCATGATGCGCGAGCTGATCGATGCGTTCGACCGATCCGATGCCGACGACGACGTGCGCGCGGTGATCGTCACCGGCAGGGGCCGGGCGTTCTGCGCCGGCGCTGACCTCTCCTCAGGTGGCGACACCTTCGACGCGGCGGCTCGCGGGGTGGCCGACGCCGACAAGGTCGTCAACCAGCGCGACGGCGGCGGACAGGTGACGCTGCGGATCTTCGAGTCGCTCAAGCCGGTGATCGCAGCCATCAACGGCCCAGCGGTCGGCGTCGGCGCCACGATGACCCTGCCGATGGACATCCGGCTGGCGTCGGAGAGCGCTCGGATCGGCTTCGTGTTCTCGCGTCGTGGCATCACCATGGAGGCCTGCTCCAGCTGGTTCCTGCCGCGCGTCGTCGGCGTGAGCCGGGCGGCCGAGTGGGTGTACTCGGGCCGGGTCTTCCCGGCATCCGAAGCGCTGGCGGGAGGGCTGGTGCGGTCGGTGCATCCCGACGACGAGCTCCTCGACGTGGCGCGCGGGCTCGCGAACGAGATCGCCGAGAACACATCGGCGATGTCGGTCGCCCTCAACCGGCAGATGATGTGGCGGATGCTCGGTGCCGACCACCCCATGGAGGCGCACAAGGTCGACTCACGGGCGATCCGCTACATGGGTTCGTCGCCCGACGTGCGCGAGGGAGTCGAGGCGTTCCTGGAGAAGCGGCCGGCCAGGTTCACCATGCGACCGAGCGCCGACATGCCCGACTTCGTGCCGTGGTGGGACGACCGCCCCTTCGAGTGAGGGGTACGGCGATGACCGAGCGACTGCGGGCGGTGGCGCCTGGCCGGGTGAACCTGATCGGCGACCACACCGACCACACAGGGGGTTGGGTCCTGCCGATGGCCATCGACCTCGCCACCACGGTCGAGTTCGAGGTGCTGGCCGAGCCGAT
>CAZBTQ010000110.1:5775-9872 GCA_964494405.1 uncultured Iamiaceae bacterium | reverse complement strand
GTTCGGCGGGCTCGGGCACGTGCGGACCCTACCGCCGCCGCTGGTCAGCGGATGCCGATGTCGACCCCTTCGCCGCGGAGGCCGACCGCCGCGGCGCCCACGAGCGGCCCGTCGGCGCCGAGACCGGCCGGAACGATGCGCGCACCCCGGGAGAAGTCGAGCTGGCAGACCTGGTCGACCTCGGCCTGCGCGGCGGCGAAGAACGGCTCGCCGAAGCCGAGCGCGACCGAGCCGGCGACCACGACGAGGCGTAGGTCGAGCAGGTTGCACACCGACCCGGCCGCGCGCCCCACCAGCCGGCCGGTGCGAGCGATCACGTCGGCGCTGGCCTCGGCCGCGGGCCGACCGGTGAGGTCGGCGATGGCACTGCCGGAGGCCTCCACCTCGAGCACCCCTCGTGCATGGCGCTCGTCGATCCGACCGTCCGGTTCGACGACCACGTGGCCGACGTGGCCCGCGTTGCCAGCTGCACCGTCGAGCAGCCGGCCGCCGAGCACGATCCCTCCACCCACCCCGGTCGACACGACCATCGCCATGAAGTCGCTCACCCCCGCAGCCGCGCCGATCCACCCCTCGCCCAGCGCGAGGGCCTTGGCGTCGTTGTCCACGTGCACCGGCCGGTCCGCCAGTGCCTCCAGGCGGGCTCGCAGCGGGAAGTCGCGCCATCCGGGGATGTTGAGCGGCGACACCAGGCCGCCGCCCGCAGACATCGGTCCACCGCAGCCCACACCCACGACGACGGCCTCTCGACCGGGGTCGGCCTCGCCGAGCGTGGCCGCCAGCGCTGCGAACAGCACCTCCGCGTCCGCTCCTGGGGGTGTGGGCACCACGGTGCTGCTGATGATCCGTCCGCCTGGTTCGACCAGGCCCGAGGCGATCTTGGTCCCACCGATGTCGATGGCCCACACCGGTCCGTCCACGACGCGGCACCATACCGGCCGCGAACACCTACCCTGTGGCCCGGTACGCGCACGGCGAGGCGGCGCAGATGAACGAGGAGTCGAGGTTGACCACCCAGGAACCTGCGGTCAGGACCGAGACGTTCGCCTCCAGGGCACGCGCCATCGTCGACAACGTCGAGCGCGTCATCCGGGGCAAGCGGGACGTCATCGAGCTCATGCTGGTGTCGCTGATGGCGCAGGGCCACCTGCTCATCGAGGACGTGCCCGGCGTGGGCAAGACCAGCCTCGCGAAGTCCCTCGCGCGATCGGTCGACATCCCGTTCGGACGCATCCAGTTCACGCCGGACCTCCTGCCGAGCGACGTGGTGGGCATCAACGTGTGGAACCGGAGCGACAGCTCGTTCGAGTTCCGTCCCGGCCCGATCTTCAACGGGATCGTCCTCGGCGACGAGATCAACCGCGCCTCGCCGAAGACCCAGTCCGCCCTCCTGGAGTCGATGGCCGAGGAGCAGGTCACCGTCGATGGCACCACCTACCGGCTGAACCGTCCGTTCATGGTGATCGCCACCCAGAACCCGATCGAGTACGAGGGCACCTATCCCCTGCCCGAGAGCCAGCTCGACCGCTTCTTGATGCGGATCTCGGTGGGCTACCCGAGCGCCGAGGGCGAGCTCGACGTGCTCACCACCCACGGTTCGGGCAGCACCCTGGACACGCTCGAGCCGGTCGTGACCGCAGACGACGTCGCGTCCATGGTCGAGACCGTCACCGCGGTGCACGTCAGCGCCGAGGTCTCGCGCTACCTGGTCGACCTCGCCGACGCCACCCGGCGCCACCCCGCGCTCGCCCTCGGCATGTCACCCCGTGCGACGTTGGCGTGGCAGCGCGCGGCCCGGTCGCACGCGGCGCTGGCCGGTCGCAGCTTCGTGCAACCCGACGACGTGAAGGCCCTCGCCCACCACGTGCTGGGCCACCGACTGCTGCTGACACCGGAGGCTGAGCTCCAGGGGCGGTCCGCTCGGGACGCGATCGACGACGTCCTGCGCACGGTGCCGACACCGTCGTGGGTCGCCCGACGGGCATAGGGGCGTGACGGCGTGATCCTCACCCGCCAGGGCCTCATGGTCACCCTGGCCGCGGTCGCGCTGATCGCATCGGGTCGCTTCTTCGGGACCCTCGAGCTGTTCCTCCTCGGCACCGCCGCCGCGGCGCTGGTGGGCGCTGTCGTCCTTCGCGCCGTCCTCGTGCGGGTCGACGTGACCGTTCGCCGGACGGTGCACCCGTCGCGCGTCCACGCCGGCACACCCAGTCGCATCGATCTCGAGGTCACCAACGTCGGTCGACGGGCGACGCCGGTCCTCCAGGTCGTCGACGCCGTCAGCGGGACTCGCGGCGCCGACCTGTCGTTGGCACCGCTCGGTGCGGGGGGCACGCTGCGAGCCGCGTACCGCCTGCCGACCGAGCGACGCGGCCTCGTGCAGATCGGCCCGCTCGACCTCGTGGTCAGCGACCCGTTCGGGTTGACGTCGGTGCGCATCCGATCGGCGGGCCAGACCGATCTCACGATCTACCCGCACATCGACCCGATCATCGGGCTCCCCGAGACCGCCGGGCAGGATCCCGACGCCTCCCAGCAGTCGCCGACCGCGCTCGGTCGATCGGGTGAGGAGTTCTTCGCGCTGCGGCCGTTCCAGGTGGGCGACGAGCTGCGCAAGGTCCACTGGCCCGCATCGGCCCGACTCGACGAGCTCCAGGTGCGCCAGACCGAGCTGCCCTGGCAGGGCCGCGTCACGGTCCTGCTCGACCTCCGCGCCGACGTGCACAGCGACCCGTCCCTCGACGTCGCGGTCTCGGCGGCGGCCAGCATCATCACCGCCACGCGGCGCACCGGCGACCTGGTGCGCCTGATCGCCACCGACGGGACCGACTCCGGGTTCCTGCCGGGCAACGCTGCCTACAGCGCCATCCTCGAATACCTCGCCACGGTGCCGCGAGGGCCGGCGGGCAACATCTCACGGCTCCTCGACGCGCTGGCGCGCACGTCGCACGGCGGTGCACTCGTCGTGGTCACCGGCGCGCTCGGCGAGCACGACCGCACGCGCATCGACGCGATCCGCCACCGGTACTCGAGTCTGACCACGGTCACGATCGATCGGTCGGCATGGGACCCCCGAGCGGTGGAGCAGGCCAGCACCGACGACCGCCTCGACGTCGTGCGGGTGAGTCGGAGCGTCGACTTCCCCACCGGCTGGAACCGTGCGATCGGCCTGCGGCGGCGCTCTCGCCGCGCTCCCGCAGGCCGGGTGCGAGCATGAACGTGGCGCGCGGCCCCCGCGTCGTCGCCGCCGAGGTGTCGCTCCTGGGCGTCAGCGCCGCTGTCGGCTTCGGCGCCACGCGGCTCTTCGAGGGCTCGTCGTGGATGTGGCCCGTCCTGCTCACCATCGCGCTCGTCCACGGCCTGTCGGCCATCGCCCGACGGAACCACTTCGGCATCCCGCTCCAGGTGCTCGTCGTCGGCGTGGCCGAAGGCCTCCTGCTCGCGGCGCTGTTCGCCGGCGAGACGTTCGCCTACGTGCTGCCCACCGGAGAAACGCTGTCGACGCTCCGGACCGCGCTCGACGCCGCGATCAGCGCCTATCCGACGGCGCGCGCGCCCGTGCCCGTCACCGACGGCTTCGTGATCGCGTTCTGCATCGGGCTCGCGATCGTGGCGGTCATGGCCGACATCGCCGCCTTCACCCTGCGTGCGCCCCTCCAGGCGCTCATCCCCCCGTTCACGTTGTTCGTCCTGTGCTCGCTGCTCGGGTCGGGACAGGGCAGGACGGTCTCGGCCCTGGCGTTCCTCGTCGCCTCGCTCGCGTTCGTGCTCACCGTGCGCGGCCTCGAGAACGCCACCAGCACGACGTGGATGCCCGGCGACCAGGCGCGCGGCCCCAACGCGCTGCTCCGGCTCGGATCCGGCCTGATCGCCGTCGCGGCGTTCGCGGCGCTGCTGATCGGACCGGCGTTGCCCGGCGCCGCAGATGTCGGGCTGTGGACCTGGCGCGGGGGCTCGGGACCCGACTCGCGCGTCGTGATCAGCCCGCTGGTGGACCTGAAGGCCCGGCTCGTCAACCAGTCACGCCAGATCGCCTTCATCGTCGAGTCGCCGCAGCCCGCCTACTGGCGCCTGGGGTCGCTCGACGAGTTCGACGG
>CAZBTQ010000110.1:0-5675 GCA_964494405.1 uncultured Iamiaceae bacterium | reverse complement strand
TCGAGTCGCCGCAGCCCGCCTACTGGCGCCTGGGGTCGCTCGACGAGTTCGACGGTCGTCGCTGGACCTCCAGCTCGACGTTCCGCCCCGTCGACGGCAACTTCAACGTGCACCTGCCCGACGACTCCGACACCGACGTCGTGCAGGAGTTCGAGATCCGCGAGCTGGGTCGCAACCACCTCCCCGCAGCCTACGAACCGGTCGCCGTCGAGTCGCCCGAGGGCACGATCACCTTCGACGACCGGTCCGCGAGCCTGCTGCTCGACGTCGAGCTGCGCCAGGGGTTCACCTACACGGTCAGGTCGATGGTCCCGAGCTACACCCCCGACGAGCTGCGCGCCGCCGACGACCACCTGCCGACCGCGATCGAACGTCGGTACCTCGCGCTGCCCGAGCTCGACCCACGGGTGCACGAACTGGCCGAGGAGGTCACCGCGGGCGCCACCACCCGCTACGACCAGGCGCTCGCGCTCCAGGACTTCTTCCGGGGCTCGTTCGAGTACTCGGTCGACATCGACGGCGGCTCGGACGAGGACGCGCTGGTGAGGTTCCTGTTCGACGAGCGCGCCGGCTACTGCGAACAGTTCGCCGCCTCGTTCGCCGCCATGGCCCGCTCGCTCGGCATCCCCACCCGGCTCGCCATCGGCTTCACCGAGGGCGACCAGTCACCCAACCGACCCGAGCTCTTCACCGTCAGGGGGGCCAACGCGCACACGTGGCCCGAGGTCTACTTCCGCAACGTGGGTTGGGTGACGTTCGAGCCGACCCCTGGCCGCGTGGCACCGGGTTCAGCAGCGTGGACGAACCTCGACGACGCCTCCGACACCGGTGCCGAGCCAGACGAGCCAGAGGACACGACGAACGACTCCGTCGCGCCCACCATCCCTCAGGACCTCGAACCCATGCTGCCGGAGTTCGACCTCGGCCAGGGCGGCGGCGTCAGCGCGGCGGACGACGGCGGCATCCCGACGCCGTTGCGGGTGCTGCTCGGAGCCGTCGCTGCGGTCGCACTGTGGTTCGCCGCGGTCCTGAGCCTGGCCGGGCTGCGGCGTGCCCGGCGACGCCACCAGGTGGCGCACGACCCCGGCGCTCGCACCGAGCTGGCGTGGAACGAGGCGGTCGAAGCCCTGGCCCGCCGAGGCAGGGTGCCGCGCGTCTCCGAGACCCGCAGCGAGTACGCGGCGCGCGTCGCTGTGTCCAACCCGTCGGCCGCCGAGCCGCTCGCCGAGCTGGCCACGCTGTCGGCGACGGCCCGCTACTCGGCCGAGGTGCCCGAGCCAGACGACGTCGAGCGAGCGATCGAGCGCTCCGCCTCGGTGGTGCACGCCAGCACCTCGCACCTGCCCTGGTACCGCCGGACCCTCATCGCGGGCGACCCCCGCCGCCTGGTCACGCCATCGCCGCGGCGCGCTCGACGCAGCGCGACCGTCGTGTCGACCGCCTGAGGTGCGGCTCTACTGCTCGTCCTCGGTGCGGCTCTACTGCTCGTCCTCGGTGCGGCTCTACTGCTCGTCCTCGGTGCGGAAGCGCTCGCGCATCCGCTGGCTGGTCGAACCGAAGTAGTCGCGGATGCCGGCGCCGCGCATGGAGCGAGTCATCTGCTCGAGGCCGGCACGACCGAGCTTGCGGGCGTTGCGTTCGAGGAACAACGCCGAGCCGAGCATGACGAGGAAGCCGAAGAACGCCAAGAAGTACGACGTCGACAACGTGGCGATCATGAAGATGCAGCCGACGAGGAGCCCGAGCCCCGCAAGCTTGATGTTGCGGAACGAGTGCGAGTAGAGGGTGGTGGTGGCAACCTCGCGAGCGAGGGCCGGATCGCTCTCGTAGAGCCCGGCCTCGATCTGTTGCAGGATCCGCTGTTCGTCCTCAGAAAGCGGCACGGTCGCTCCCTCACCCCTTTGGAGCCGGGCGGCTCCGCTCTTGACAGCTAAGTCTCGCACAGCCGCGCGGGAACGACAACGCGCCCGCCGGCCTCTCATCGCTCGTCTGGTCCCCACTGCTGAGCGCCCTTGCGGGTCAGGTCGAGCCCCTCCGAGGTCGCCGTCACCGCCGGGCCGATCGCCCGATCGCCGAAGCGATCGCGGATCTCGTCGACCGCACGGCTGGCGTCCTCCCAGGTCTCAGCGGGTCCCTCGTCGCCGACGAGCGAGAGCTGTCGGCTCCCCCCGGGACCGAGTCCGGTGACCGCGACGCCGAGGAGCCGGACGCCTTGGGAGACGTCGATGCCCGCGAGCAGCGACTTCGCGGCTCGAGCCACCGCCGGCCCGGTGGTGAACGTGTCGTCGCCGGTGGTGGAGCGCGTGATCGTGCGGAAGTCCCCGAAGCGCACCTTCAAGGTCACCGTGCGCCCACCGAGGCCCTGTCGACGTAGGCGACCCGCGACCGCGTCCGACTGGCGCACCACCTCGCGCCGGAGGGACTCCTGGGTCGTCAGGTCGGTGGCGAAGGTCTCCTCGTGGCTGATCGACTTCGGTGCGGTGGCGGCCACCACGGGACGGTCGTCGACGGCGTGGGCCAGGCGGTGGAGGTGGGCGCCCTGCGCCTGGCCCAACGACGCGACGAGCGTGTCGAGGGGCAGGACCGCCAGGTCGGCGACCGACGACACACCGAGGCGCGCGAGGCGCTCGGCGGTCGCGGGCCCGACCCCCCACAGCTCCCGGATCGGCAGCGACTGCACGAACGCGGCCTCCTCGCCGACAGCGACCTCGAACACACCGGAGCTCTCGACAGGCCCCGTTCGGGCGGCACGGGGCTTCGCTGCCTTGGAGGCGAGCTTGGCGACGAACTTCGACGTCGCGACGCCGACCGAGCAGGGCAGGCCCTCCTCGTCGCCCACTCGCGCTCGGATCGCGTGGGCGATCTCCTGACCGTCGCCGTGAAGCCGCCGCACCCCCGTGACGTCGAGGAACGCCTCGTCGAGCGACAGCGGCTCGACCAGCGGGGTGAAGGCGCCGAGGATCGCCATGACCCGGCTGCTGACCTCGCTGTAGTGGGCATGGTCCCCCGAGAGGAACACCGCGTGGGGGCACAACGCCTTGGCGCGCACCGATGACATCGCCGAGTGGATGCCGTAGTAGCGAGCCTCGTAGCTCGCGGCAGCCACCACACCCCGAGCGCCCGAGCCGCCGACGACGACCGGCTCGCCTCGCAGCTCCGGTCGTCGCAGGAGCTCGACCGACACGAAGAACGCGTCCATGTCGACGTGCAGCACCGTGCGGGTGGGTGCCACGGCGTCCATCGGGGTCAGAGGCGCCTGACGGTCGTCGCGCCGGGCTCGCCCTCGACGCGGTACCCGAACGATCGGCCGTCGTCCCACCGCTCGACGAGCCACTCGAGCAGCGGCTCGCGCACCCAGGGTTGGTTCGACTCGAGGTGCTCGTGGCAGGCGGTGGGGTCGACCCACGCCGCGTCCACGACGATGCCGTCGGGGTCGTCGATGCGCAGCTCCCCCTCGTAGGCCACGGCGAGGTGCGCCTCGAACCGCATGTGCCAGCCGAGATCGGGGGCATCGGCCTCGAGGCGGTACACGGGCCCCATCCACTCGGTGACCGACAACCCGGTCTCCTCGACCACCTCGCGGGTGAGGCCGTCGATCAGGCTCTCACCGTCGTCGATGACACCACCCGGCGTGCTCCAGTCGTGGTGTCCGTTGCGACGACGGTTCTGCACCAGCAGGAGACCTTCGGGGCCGAAGATGATGCCGCCTCCCACGAGCCACTCACGCATGTCGGCAGTCTCCCATGCCGGTCGTCAACTGCCGCGTCGCAGCACGCGGTCGCGGATCCCCCACCAGGTCACCAGGAACATCGCTTCGACCACGATCCGACCGGACATCTTCGACGTGCCGCGAACCCGATCGGTGAACGCGATGGGGACCTCGACCACCGTGTGGCCTCGTCGCCACATCGCATAGGCCATCTCGATCTGGAACGCGTAGCCCTCCGCCGCCACCTCGCCGAGGTCGATGGTCCGCAGCGCGTCGGCCCGGTAGGCACGGAAGCCCGCCGTGGCGTCGTTCACCGGCAGGCCGAGCGACAGGCGGGCGTAGCGGTTCCCCCACTTCGACAGCAGCAGGCGATGCGTGGGCCAGTTCGGCACTGCACCGCCGCGCACGTAGCGGGAACCGATCGACAGGTCGGCGTCGCCGCGCTCGATCGGCTCCAACAGGCGCGGCAAGGTGCCCGGGTTGTGGCTCAGGTCGGCGTCCATCTCGACCAGCACCTCGACGCCACGCTCGAGGCCCCACGCGAACCCGTCGCGGTACGCCGATCCGAGACCTGCCTTGCCGGGTCGCCGCAGCACCGAGACGGCGCCGTGCTCGGCACCGAACGCCTCGGCGAGGTCGGCCGTCCCGTCGGGGCTGCCGTCATCGACGACCAGCACCTCTGCGTCGGGCACCGCGTCGCGCACCTGCGCGAGCACCACGGTGATGTTCTCTGCCTCCAGGTAGGTGGGGATGATGACGAGCGTTCGCACGGGGACGGACTCTACGGGCGCCGCCATAGGATGTCGGGCATGCGACGCCGTCCTGAGGCTGCCGGACCGTCGGTCGAGCCTGCACCGCCAGCCTCTGGCGCTGCGCTGCCCTCGCGAGCGGCTCGTGTGCTGGCGTTCCTCGCCATCGGTGCCGCCGGACTGTGCGGCGGGCTGATCGGCTACGGGATCACCGACATGCAGTCCGACGGCGAGGGGGGTACCTCCGCTGCCATCGGGGGCATCGTCGGTGCGCTGGTCGCAGCGGTCGGCGTCGCCGTCGTCGCGGTGCTCGCACTGCGCGCGATGTCCGAGTGGCGCACGATCGAGGAACGACGTGGCTCCGACGACACCGACCGCGCCCGGTGAGGACCGACCCTCTCGACCAGATGCTCGCCCTGGCCGAGCGCGTCGCGCTCGCCGCCGGTGAGTCGTTGCTCGACGGGCTCTCCCGCGAACGCCTGACGATCGACACCAAGAGCACCGCGACCGACCTCGTCACCGAGATCGATCGAGAGTCCGAGCGACTCGTGGTCGAAGGCCTCCTCGATGCTCGACCCGACGACGGCGTGCTCGGCGAGGAGGGCACCGACATCGCCGGCACGACGGGCGTGACCTGGGTGATCGACCCGCTCGACGGCACCACCAACTACGTCTACGGCCATCCCGGGTTCTCGGTGTCGATCGCGGCCCTGGTCGACGGCGAGCCGGTGGTGGGCGTGGTGGTCGACCCGCTGCACGACGACATCTTCTCGGCCAGGCGCGGCGGGGGGGCCCGCCGCAACGCCGCGCCGATCAGCTGCGCGACGACGACAGACCTGACCCACACCCTCGTGGCGACGGGATTCTCGTATCGACCGGAGCGGCGCCGCGACCAGGCCGTCGTGATGGCCGCGCTGATCGCGCGGGTCCGCGACGTGCGCCGCATGGGAGGCGCGGCGGTCGACCTCTGCTCGACTGCCTGCGGCCGGGTCGACGCGTACTACGAGACCGGACTCCAGGCCTGGGACATGGCGGCGGGCACCGTCATCGCCCGCGAAGCCGGTGCCCGCGTCGGAGGGCTCGACACCGACGATCCCAGCAGCGACTTCCTCGTCGCCGCACCGCCGGCCCTGTTCGGGCCGCTCGTCGAGCTCCTCATGCAATCCGGCGCCCGCGCGGGGGACTCCCCCCGTCGCGGCGCCGGATGAGGCACCATT
>CAZBTQ010000109.1:0-9893 GCA_964494405.1 uncultured Iamiaceae bacterium | reverse complement strand
GTGCCTCGGCATCGGTGAGAGAAGCGCGTGCCTCGTCGAACAGGATCGTGGCGTTCGCACGCCGCCGCTCGGCCTCGTCGAGGCGGGCGACGAGCGGGGCCTCGGCCACCTCCGCTCCGGACAACTCGTGGCGCAGGCGCTCGGCCTCGGCGGTGAGTGCCTCGGCGGTTCGCGACAGCTCGTCGAGGCGCTGGTCGATCTTCGCCAGCTCGCCCTCACCGCGACCGATCGTGGCGACGAGCCCCGAGAGCTCGCCGCGGACCTCGGCGGCACGCCCCGACGGTGCGGCGACGCCGTCGCTCCAGTCCGCCTCGAACCGAGCCCGGTCGTCGGCCAGCGCGAGCTCGTCGGCGTCGAGCGCCGCGGCCAGCGGCAACATGGCGTCGGCCTCTTCGGCGAGCGCGGCCAGCTCGTCGTCGAGGCGGGCGGCCTCGGATTCGAGGTTGGCGATGATCGTCTGGTCGACGTTGGCCGAGCGCTCGCGCTCGATGCCGCGGCCACGCTCGGACAGGAGCGCCGCGAGCCCGCGGGCGCGCTCGCGCAACGACTCGAACGCGACGAGATCGTCGCCGAGGTCGTCGCCACCGACCGCGGTGAGCTGGGCCTCGGCCGCCATGACCTCGGTGTCGAGCGCCGCGAGCCCATCGCGGTGGTCCCGCTCCTGTGCGGCGAGCTCGGTGCGCGCCGTCGCATCGGCGCCGAGCTTCGCCCGCAAGGTGGCGAGCTCGCGCCCGGCGAGGTGGATGCGCAGTGCCGACAGCTCGGCCACGACGTCGCCGTGGCGGCGGGCTGCGTCGGCCTGGCGTTCGAGGGGGCGGAGCTGGCGACGGACCTCGCGGAGCAGGTCCTGGATGCGGGTGAGGTTGCCCTCGGTCGCGGCGAGGCGGCGCTCGGCCTTCTCCTTGCGACGCCGGTACTTCAGGACCCCCGCCGCCTCCTCGATGATGAAGCGCCGGTCCTCGGCTCTGGCGTTGAGCACAGCGTCGATCTGGCCCTGCGACACGATGACGTGCTGCTGGCGTCCGACACCCGAGTCCGAGAGCAGCTCCTGCACGTCGAGCAGCCGGCACGACACGCCGTTGATCGAGTACTCGCTCTCGCCGGTGCGGAACAGGATCCGGGTGACGGTCACCTCGGTGAACTCGATCGGGAGGATCCCCGCGGAGTTGTCGATCGTGAGCGACACCTCGGCACGACCGAGGGCCGAGCGCTGGGTGGTGCCCGCGAAGATGACGTCGTCCATCTTCTGGGACCGCACCGCGCTGGGCGCCTGAGCACCGAGCACCCACGCGATCGCGTCGACGACGTTGGACTTGCCGCTGCCGTTGGGCCCCACCACCACGGTGATGCCCGGTTCGAGATCGAGGTTCGTCGTGTCGGCGAACGACTTGAAACCCTTCAGGGTGAGGGTCTTCAGGAACACAACAGCTCCGGGCCGGTGCGGGACGTGATCGCGGCGAGGCTACTCGCGCCCACCGAGGGTCCCCGGTGACCGCATCGGGTCAGACCTGGCACTGCTCGCACAGGTACGTCGTGGCGCCCCCCGAGCGCGTCTTCACGATCGGCACCCGGCAGCGCCGGCAGGCGTCCTTCTCGCGCTGGTACACCTTGATGTGCTCCTGGTAGTCCCCGGGCTTGCCGTAGAGGTCGACGTAGTCGTCGCCTTCGAGCGACGTGCCCCGGTACTTGATGCCGTCGTGGAGGGTCTCGACGAGCGAGCGGTAGAGCCGTCGGATCTCCTGGGTGGTGAGGGAGCCAGCCACCCGGTCGGGACGCAGGCCCGCGGCGAACAGGATCTCGTCGGCGTACAGGTCGCCGAGGCCCGCGAGGATGGTCTGGTCGACGAGGAACGCCTTGAGCTTCGCCTTGCGGCCGCGCAGCATCTCGGCGAACAGGGTCCACGAGATGGGTGTCTCCACGGGGTCGAGGCCGAGCGCGTTCAGCTCGGGCATCTCGGCGTCGAGGTCGTCCGCCGCGATGATCGACATCGTGGCGGTGCCCGACGCGTCGAGGACCCGGATCTGGCCGCCTTGGGTGAAGGCCAGCACGACGAGCGTCTCCTTGGCGAGGGGCTCCTTCGGCGTCGTCTTGCGGATCGTGCCGCCGTCGCCGAGGTCGATGACCCACAGGTCACCGGTGTCGAGCGTGATGACGATGACCAGCCCCCGCCGCTGGACGGACTCGATCTTGGCGCCTTCGAGCTTCTGGGCGACGTGCTTCTTGTTGGGGTGGCGCGGCAGGGCCGACATCGGCGCCAGCACCTCGGCGGTCTTGACCTTCTTGCCTCCGGCCTCCTTCTCGAGGGCCCGGCGGATCGTCTCGATCTCCGGCAGCTCACGCATCGGTGGTGGTTCTCCCCTCGTCGGACCCCGCGACTGGACTCGGTGCCAGCGCGGCGATCGCGGCCGCAGCCGCGGCCTGCTCTGCCTGCTTCTTCGAACGTCCGCTGCCCCGACCCCACTGGCGTCCGGCGATGGTCACCGTCGCGTCGAAGTGCTTGGCGTGGTCGGGCCCGTAGCCGTCGACGGCGTACTCGGGGAGCAGCGCTCCGAAGCGGCGCGCGACGAGCTCCTGGAGGTGCGTCTTGTGGTCGAGCCGCGCCCCGTCGGTGTCGATCAGCTCGATGCGGTCGGCGACGAGGTCGAGCACGAGGCGTCGGGCGGGCTCCCAGCCTCCGTCGAGGTAGACCGCGCCGATCACGGCCTCCATGGCGTCGGACAGGATCGACCCTCGGAAGCGTCCACCCGCAGCGTCCTCGCCCTTGCCGAGGCGCAACGCCGCGCCGAGATCGATCTCGGCCGCGACCTCCGCGAGCACGTCGGCGTTGACGACCGCGGCGCGCATCGGTGCGAGCTCGCCTTCAGGACGGTGGGGGTAGGTGCGGTAGAGGTGGTCGGCGACGACCATGCCGAGCACCGCATCGCCGAGGAACTCGAGCCGCTCGTTGGGCTCGATGCCCTCGTTCTCGGCGCAGTAGGAGCGATGGGTGACCGACAGCTCGAGCAGGTCGGGCCGCTCGAAGCGGTGGCCGATGCGCTCGGAGAGGCGGTCGAGGTCGGGGTCGATGGCGATCAGGATCCCTGGCCCACCCGGCCGTAGACGTAGTCCACGGCGTCGCGCACGGTCTTGAGGTCCTCGAGGTCTTCGTCGTCGATGCGGAAGCCGACGGTGCGTTCGCCCAGCTCCTCCTCGATGGCCTCGACCAGCTCGATCAGCGCGAGCGAGTCGGCGTCGAGGTCGTCGGCGAAGGACTGGCCCTCAGAGATGGTCGACGGGTCGATCTCCAAGATGTCGGCCAGACGATCCCGGATGAGCTCGAAGATCTCGTCCCGGCCGATGGGGCCTTGTTCGACGTGGGTCTCGGCTGGCACTCTGCTCTCTCCAGGTGATCGGCGGGTCGGACGCCGGGGGATGCTAGCCGACCCATGCTCGTGCGCTTGTGATCCCCTGTGGACCAGTGATGCGGGTCCTATGCGACGGCGTCGCCGAGCAGCCCGACCAACCCTGCCTCCACCATCTCGGCGGCGGTGTGGACCGCGTTGTGCATGGCGGTCGCCGACGACGAGCCGTGGCCGATCATGCACACTCCGGCGACACCGAGCAGCATCGCTCCGCCGGTGTTCTCGGGATCGAGCTGGCTGTAGAGCGGTGCCAACGCTGGGACGAGGACCTCGGCGGCGGCCCGGGTCTCGTCGGTGCTGTCGAACACGCCGAGCAAGGCGCCGACGAGCGAGCGCATGCCGCCCTCGAGCGCCTTGAGCGCCACGTTGCCCGTGAAGCCGTCGGTGACCGCCACGTCGGCGACCGACGCCATGAGGTCGCGGCCCTCGACGTTGCCGATGAACTCGGCGCCCACCGCGTCCCAGTCGATGGCCGCCATGAGCTTGTGGGTGTCCTTGACCAGGGCGTTGCCCTTCGTGGACTCCTCGCCGATCGACAGCAGGCCGATGCGAGGCCGTTCGACGCCGTAGCGCTCGCGGGAGTACACCGCACCCATCTGGGCGAACTGCACGAGCCACTCGGGCTGGCAGTCGGAGTTGGCACCGGCGTCGAGGAGCACGCACGGACGGCCAGACGGATCGGGGATCGGCGTGGCGATGGCCGGGCGGGCCACGCCCTTGATGCGGCCCATTCGCAGGAGGGCACTCGCCATGGTGGCACCTGTGTTGCCGGCGCTGATCATGGCGCTCGCTCGACCGTCACGCACCGCCTCGGCGGCCCGGACGAGCGAGGAGTCCTTCATCCGGCGGACGCTGCTGCCGGCATCGGCGTCCATGGCGATGACCTCGGAGGCCTCGATGACCTCGAGGGGCCCGGGGTCGACCGCCGCGATCTCGTCGGGACGACCGACCAGGATCACCGGGATGCCGTCGTCGTAGGCGCGACGAGCACCGGCGACGATGTCGCCAGGGGCGAGGTCGCCGCCCATGGCGTCGACGGCGATGGGGAGCACGGGTGTGGGCTCGGCGAGCGTCTAGTCGACGTCGATGGCCTGGCGGCCGTTGTACCAGCCGCAGTTCCCGCACACGACGTGGGGGAGCTTGGCGGCGTTGCACCGCGGGCAGACGCTGCGCGCCGGGGTGCCGAGCTTCCAGGCCGAGGCCCGACGGCTCCGGCTCTTCGACTTGGACATCTTCTTCTTGGGGACAGCCATCGCGGAGCTTCCTGGCGCACGAGGGAGCGGTGGCTCCCGGAGTCGGACGGTCGCGTGCACGGGCGTACCGGCACGGAGGGTCGAGGATAGCGGCTGTTGGGCGGTTCAGTCGAAGCGCAGCTCGTCGAGCGCCGACCAACGGGGGTCGACGACCTCGTTCGGCCCGGCGCCGACCACGTCGCCGGCGGCCTCCTCGTCGGTGGGCTCGACGAGCGCATCGAGCCGTTCGTGCGCGGCCTCGTCGGGGGCGCGGGCCGGGAACTCGTCGGGTGCAGGACCTCGACAGTCGGGGCCGCACAGCGGGGCGAGCGGCAGCGCGAGCAGGATCGCATCGGCCACCACTGCCGCCACATCGATCTGTTCGGCCTCGATCGGCCACACCTCGTCGTCGCTCGCAGCATCTGGGTCGCGCGAGAAGAGCTCGTGCACCTCGAGGTCGAGCACGCCCTCGACGGGATCGAGGCAGCGACGGCATTCGCCGGTCCACGGAGCGTGGACCATGCCCCGCAACGCCAGGGTGGACGGATCGGCGGTGGCCTCGACGACGAGATCGACCTCGACGTCGGCGTCCTCGGGCACCTCCGCGGTGGCGACCTTGTAGCCAGGCGAGGCGAGCACCCGCTGCACCTCGCGCCTTGCACCGGGGCGGCGCAGCAGGTCGGAGACGCCGACGAGCAGGCCGCGGGGCGTCACGACGAGTCCTGGTCGAAGAACCCCGGGTACTCCGAACCGTCGCCTGCGGGGTCGTCGCCGTCGTCGGGCTCGGGGTCGGAGAGACCTGGACCCATGAGCCGAGCCGACCCCTGGAGCTTGGCGCGGCCCTCCCCCACCGTGCGCGCCGTGCGCTCGAGGATGATCTCGAAGCTGGCCAGGCGCTGATCGCAGAAGTCCTCGACCTCATGGCGCATGGCCCGCGCGTCGGACTCGGCCTTCTCGATGATCTGGCGCCCGCGGGCCTCGGCCGCCTTGACGACCTCGGTGCGCTGCACCATCGCACCCGCCCTGGCCCTGGCCTGTTCGAGGATCTCGTCGCCTTCGTTCCGCACCGACAGCAGGAACTCGTCGCGCTCCTTCAACAACCAGCGGGCGGCACGCAGCTCGTCGGGCAGCCGGTCGATGCCCTCGTTGAGCAGCTCGAGCAGCTCGTCCTTGTTGATCATCACCGAGGTCGACAGCGGCACGGGGCGCGCCTGGTCGATCATCTCGGCGACCCGTCGCAGCAGCTGCTCGGCCTGGGGCGTGGGGTGCTCAGACGCCGGGCGATCGACGCCGGGGGGTTGGTCGCTCATCCGTCGCTGTCCTTCTGGTACTTCCCTTCGAGCCGGGCGGCGACCGCGGGCGGCACCATCGACGAGACGTCGCCGCCGAAGCGGGCGATCTCGCGGATCAGGCGCGACGCCAGGAACGAGTGGTTCGACGCGGACGGGATGAAGAGCGTGTCGACCCCCGAGATCGCGTGGTTCATCTGCGCCATCTGGAGCTCGCTCTCGAAGTCGGAGACGGCGCGCAGGCCCTTGACGATGAAGTCGGCGCCGACATCGCGGGCCAGGTCGACGACGAGGCTCGAGAACATCGTCACCTTGACGTTGGGGAGGTGCCCGAAGACCTCGCGGAGCAGATCCTCACGCTCGGACAACGTGAACAGCGTCTCGCCCTTCTGCGGGTTGCGCATCGCCGCAACGACCACCTCGTCGAAGAGGCGAGCAGCCGTCTCGACGATCTCGAGGTGCCCGTTGTGCACGGGGTCGAAGGAGCCGGGATAGAGAACGACAGCCACGGGGGTCACTCCGGAGGGGCGGTGGAAGGACGAGAAGCGATCGTGACAAACGTACTCCCGTACCGCTTGGAGCGATCCAACCGCCACGGAGGGGGCGGCTCGATCGCGCGGTCCGACTCGATGACGACGACGTCGGCGCGCAGGTCGGCGAGCAGGCCGTCCCAGTCGTCGAACGCATACGGCGGATCGCAGAGCGCGAGGTCGACGTGCGGCGCGGTCCGGGCGTGGCCGATCGCGTCGCCCACCACGACGCGGGCGCGGTCGTCGAAGCCGAGGGTGGCCAGGTTGCGACGGATGACCTCGGCGGTGCGGCGATCGGACTCGACGAAGGTGGCGTGGGAGGCGCCGCGGGACAGGGCCTCGAGGCCGAGCGCACCCGAACCTGCGAACAGGTCGGCCACGGTGGCGCCGTCGATGGCGCGCATCGAACCGAGCGCGTTGAAGAGCGCCTCCCGCACCCGATCGGTGGTGGGCCTGGTGTCGCGACCCGGCGGCGCGTCGATGCGTCGACCCCGGGCGCTCCCGGCCACGATCCTCACGGCGCCGAACGGTAGCGTCGCCACGTGGACCCCAGCCCCACCATCCACTGCATCGACTGCGGCGGCACCTGCCACCTGATCTCCAAGCCCCAGGAGTGGGGCGGGTTCGATCCCGGCGAGATCGTCGTGTACCGCTGCGAGCTGTGCCTCGACCGGTGGGACATCGTGCTGCCCGACGACGAGGACGAGTCCGCCGGCGACACCTGGGACCCAGGATCGTTCTGACCTCCGCCGGCGCTGTGCTGAGGTTCGACGCGGGGCGGACCGGGCTCGTCTGGACCGTCGACGACGAGGGGCGGCTGCGACAGATCACGTTCGGCGCGGGCGGGACCGGGCGGGCCCCTGACGTCCCGGCGCACCTCTATCCCCTGGCGTACCCGACGTTCGGGGAGGAGCCGATCCGCGAGCCGGCGCTGCGCGCCACCCACGCCGACGGAGCCACCTCGACCCGGCTGCGGGTCGCGACGATCTCGTCCGACCCGATCGCCGACGACGGCCACGGGGCCTGCGGCGACGAGATCCACCGCGTCACGCTCGTCGACCGGGTGGCACCGCTCGAGGTCGTCCTGGTCGTCCGCACCTGGCCGTGCCATGACCTGCTGGAGCAGTGGGTCGAGGTCTCCAACCTGGGCGATGCGCCGGTGCGGCTGCACCAGGCGGCCGCGGCCGCGCCGACCTTCGCCGGCTCCGAGCCCCACCTCACCCACTGGGGCGGCGGGTGGGCGGCGGAGTGGACCGAGACGACCGAGCGCCTGTCCCCCGGCACCAAGGTGGTGGCGTCGTCCGGAGGCGTGCGCTCCTCCCTCTACCGGCCGCCCATCATCCACTTCGCTCCTGACGGGCCGGCCGGCGAGACGACCGGCAGGGTCGGCGCCTGCACGGTCGTGTGGGGCGGCGACGTCCGGTTCGACGCCGAGGTCGCGCTCCACGGCCAGCAACGCCTGCTCGCCGGCCACCAGCATGTTGGCGCAGAGCGGGTGCTCGACCCTGGCGCGACGTTCGAGTCGCCGCACGTGCTGTGGACCTGGTCGGAGTCCGGGATCGGTCCGGCGAGTCGCACGCTCCAGCGGTTCGTCCGCGACGAGGTCGTGCGCGACGGTGGGCGCATCCGCGCCACGGTCGTCAACACCTGGGAGGCCGTCGGGTTCGCGCTCGACCCGGCGGGGCTGACGGCCCAGATCGAACGGGCGGCCGACGTCGGTGGCGAGCTGTTCCTCCTCGACGACGGCTGGTTCGGGACCGACCACCCTCGCGACGACGACACCACCGGGCTCGGCGACTGGGAGGTCGACCGACGCAAGCTGCCCGACGGGCTGCAGCCCTTGATCGATGCCGCGCACGCCCACGGCCTGCGCTTCGGGCTGTGGGTCGAGCCCGAGATGGTCAACCCGGCGTCGCGCCTGTACGCCGAGCACCCCGACTGGGTGATCGCCGAGCCAGGTCGCGATCGCCGTACCGAGCGGTCTCAGCTCGTGCTCGACCTGTGCCGTCCCGAGGTGCGCCGCTTCGTCGTCGACACCGTCGATCGTCTGCTGACCGAGCATCCGGGGATCAGCTACCTCAAGTGGGACGCCAACCGCGACATCACCGAGCCGGGTTCGGCGGCACTGCCGGCCGACCGCCAGAGCCACCTGCCGCTCGGTCGGGTCCGAGCCACGTGGGAGGTGATGGCCGAGATCGCCGACCGCCACCCAGACGTCGAGTTGATGCTGTGCGCGTCCGGAGGCGGTCGCAGCGATCTCGGCACGCTGCGGTGGTTCCACGAGTTGTGGACCTCAGACGACACCGACCCCGTCGACCGCGTGCGGATCCAGTGGGGTGCGTCGCACCTGCTGCCGGCCAACGTTCTCGGCGCACACGTCACCCGGTGGGGGGCGAAGCCGCTCGACTTCGCCTGCGCTGTGGCCATGAGCGGACGGTTCGGGTTCGACCTCGACCTGGCCGCCCTCGACGACGAGGCCCTGGCCACGTGCCGCGAGGCGACCGCCGCCTACCGAGCGATCCGCGCGCTCGTGCAGCAGGGGGAGCACCATCGGCTCGTCTCCCCCGTCGGCTCCGACCGTGCCGCCGTCGGGTTCCGAGACCCCGCGTCGGGCGAGAGCGTCGTCTTCCTCTACCGGCTGGGTGGTGGGGACGGGGACGGCGACGTCGACGACGAGGACCCCGGCGTGCAGGTGCCGTGGCTCGATCCCGGCGTCGACCATCCCGCCGTCGACCTCACCCCCGGTCGCGGCGGCCCGCAGGCGACCTCGGTTCGCAGTGGTCGGATCCCTTGGCCCACCCGCCCGGCGCCCTGTGCGTCGGTGGTCCACCTCCTCGCGCCCCCCACCTGAGCGACGCTCGGGGCGAGCATGGCGTCAGGTGTCGAGGCCGGCTCGATGCCGGAGCCAACGCCACTGGAGGAAGCGGCGGCCGACGGCGACGATGTAGGTGAGCCCGAGCGCGCCGATGAACGAGCCGACGAGCAGGTTCCAGAACATCATCACCATGACGCCGGCCATGAAGATGCAGAGGCCGACGATCGAGTCGATGATGAGGATCGACCTCCAGTTCGAGGCGTAGATCGCCGGGTTCGCCCACTTGCCGGTGGGCTCGAACGGCTCGTCGTCGGCGGGCAGGTCTCCGGCGGGCTGGTCACCGGCGGGATCCTGCGGGAGGTCGGTCACGACTTCAAGAGGTAGTCGCTCGACTCCTCGTCGCCCAGCAGGACCTCGATCTCGGTGCGGAGCACGTTGTTGCGCTCGAGGCCGGGATCGGCGGCCACGATCTCGACCGCGACCTCGCGCGCCCGCACCACCCAGTCTCGGTCGCGCCGCAGGGACGCGAGGCGCAGGTCGTTGCGCCCCTTCTGCCGCTCGGCCATCAGGGTGCCCTCGCCGCGCAGGTCGAGGTCGACCTCGGCCAGCTCGAAGCCGTCGGTGGT
>CAZBTQ010000108.1:0-9985 GCA_964494405.1 uncultured Iamiaceae bacterium | reverse complement strand
CCGAGGATGTCGGTGAGGGTCGTGTACTTGCCCTCCTCGAAGACCAGGCCCATGGCGATGCCCGCCACGGCGGCCTTGATCGGCACACCGCCGTCCATCAGCGACATCGACGACGAGCACACCGACGCCATGGAGGTGGATCCGTTGGACGACAGCACCTCGGACACCAGGCGCAGCGCGTAGGGGAACTCCTCCTCGGAGGGGACCACCGGCAGCAGCGCACGCTCGGCGAGCAGGCCGTGGCCGACCTCGCGGCGCTTGGTGCCACCCACACGACCGGTCTCACCGTTGGAGAACGGCGGCATCGTGTAGTGGTGCATGTACCGCTTCTTCACGGTGGGGTTGAGGCTGTCCTTGTAGGTGATGTCCATCGCCATGCGCGGCATGCCGAGCGTGAGGACGTTGAGCACCTGGGTCTCGCCACGCTGGAACAGGCCCGAGCCGTGCGCGGTGGGCAGCACGGCGACCTGGCAGGAGATCGGGCGGATGTCGGTGGGGCCACGACCGTCGATGCGGACGCCCTCCTCGACGATCCGCTGGCGGATCACCTTCTTGGTGAGGGACCGGACCGCGGCCTTGATCTCCTTCTCGCGGCCGTCGAACTCGCCGGCGAGCGCCTCGAGGACCTCGTCGCGCACCGCGTCGTTGGCAGCGTTGCGCTCGGTCTTGTCGACGATGGTGTTCGCCTGGGCGAGCTTGTCGCGGCCGAGCTCGGAGACCCGGGCGAACACGTCGTCGCCGTAGTCGGCGGCGGCCTCGAAGGGGATCGGCTCTCGCACGCCGACGGCGGCGACGAACTCGCGCTGGAGGGCGATCGACTCGCGGATCCAGACCTTGGAGGCTTCGAGGCCCTGGGCGATGACCTCTTCGGTGACCTTCGGGGCGCCCTGCTCGTAGTACTTCCAGGCGTCCTCGGTGCCGCCGGCCTCGACCATCATCACGGCGATGTCGGCGCCGTCGGCGGTCTCGCGACCGGCGACGACCAGCTCGAAGGTGGACTCGTCACCCTCTTCGTAGGTGGGGTGGGGCAGCCACTCGCCATCGGTGGTGAAGGCGACGCGCACGGCGCCGATCGGGCCCTCGAAGGGGATGCCCGAGATCATGAGCGAGGCGCTGGCCGCGTTGATGGCCAGCACGTCGTGGGGGTTCTCCATGTCGACGCCGAGCACCGTGCCGATGACCTGGGTCTCGTTGCGGTAGCCCTCGGCGAACGAGGGGCGCAGCGGACGGTCGATCAGGCGACAGGTGAGCACCGCCTCGTCGGAGGGGCGACCCTCCTTGCGGAACACCGAGCCGGGGATGATGCCCGCGGCGTAGCGCTTCTCTTCGATGTCGACGGTGAGGGGGAAGAAGTCGATGCCCTCGCGCGGCGCCTTCTCGGCGTTGGCGGTGACGAGGATCTTGGTGCCGCCGAGCGTGGCGACGACTGCGCCCTGGCTCTGGGGCGCCAACAGGCCCGACTCGAGGGTGATGCTCTTCTCGGTCCCGCTGATGGGACCGGTGACGCTGATGGGATCAGCCATTGATGTCTCCTCTTCGGGGGATCGACCCCCGACTGTGGGCGGTGACATGGCCAGTTCCCAGATGTGAAGCCCCCGGCAGGACCGAGGGATCCACAACTGGCAGCTGACCGAGTCGCCGCCTGTGGTGGTGTCGCCGGTGGCGACGTTGTTGGTATGTGCGACGGGCGACCCCTGGAGGGTCGCCCGTGGCGAGATCTCAGCGACGCAGGCCGAGCTTGGCGATGATCGCCCGGTAGCGCTCGACGTCGTTCTTGCGGACGTAGTCCAGCAGGCGTCGGCGCCGACCGACGAGCTGCAGCAGGCCACGGCGACTGTGATGGTCCTTCTTGTGGACCTTCAGGTGCTCGGTGAGGTGGTTGATGCGATCCGTGAGGAGCGCGATCTGCACCTCGGGCGAGCCGGTGTCGGTGTCGTGGAGCCGATGCTCCGAGATGGTCTCGGACTTCTCGGGCAGCTGGTTCGTGTCGGCCATGTGGTGTGGTTCTCCCTGGTGGGGTCGGGGTCTGGTGCCCAGCTCCGTCCTCCGCGGTGCGAGAGGCGGGGCGGCGCGCGCGAGCGGGTCGCTCAACGAGCCCGGTCAGGCTACCAGCGCCATCGGCGGACGGGTACATTCCGGTACCCGACCCGAGACCCGGAGGCACCCGTGAGCGTACGGATCGCGTGCTTCGGATCCATGAACCACGATCTCACGCTGTGGGTGGCCCACCCGCCCGCACCCGACGAGACCGTGCGCGCCCATCGGGCGGCCGAGTTCCTCGGTGGCAAGGGTGCCAACCAGGCGGTCGCCGCCCGCCGTCTCGGCGCGGAGGTCGCGATGGTGGGCCGCGTCGGCGAGGACGCGTCAGGCGTGACGATCCTCGACGACCTCGCGGCCGAGGGCATCGACACGCACTACGTGCGGGTGACGCCTGGGATCACGGGTCGTGCCGTGCCGATCGTCAGCGACGACGGGCAGGTGTCGATCGTCATCGTGGCGGGAGCCAACGCCGCCGTCGGGCCCGCCGACGCGGACGACGCGGCCGACGTGATCGCGGGTGCTGACGTGCTCCTGCTACAGGGCGAGGTCGGCGCGTCGGCGTCGGGGCGCGCCGCGGGGGTCGCCCGCGAGGCCGGCCGCACGATCATCTTCAACCCCGCCCCGGTGCCCGACCGCAGCGACCTGGTCCTCCAGCACGACCCGATCGTCGTCGCCAACTCCCACGAGGCGCTCGAGATGCGGCTCCAGTCGTCGGAGCAGGTCATCGTCACGCTCGGCAGTGCCGGCGTGCAGATCGGCCCCACCCGGGTCTCGGCCTTCCCCACCGAGGTCGTCGACCCCACGGGCGCGGGCGACGCGTTCTGCGCGGCGATGGCGGTCGCGCTCGCGGAAGGGGCCGACATCGTCGAGGCGTGCCGGTTCGGCGCGGCTGCGGGCGCGGCCGCCGTCGGTGTGGCGGGTGCCATGCCGTCGATGCCCACCCGCGCTCGTGTCGACGAGGTGCTCGCCGGCGGCTGAGATCACCCGACGGGCGAGGTGACCTCTTCGGTCAGCCGGTCCGCTCGTCGGCGGTCGAGGCGCCACGCGAGCAGGAGGACCACGACGAGGGTCGCCACCGTGACCATCGCGATGATGAGCGCCGGCCGCACGATCGGGTACGGCATGCCCACGCCGCTGCCGAGCGCCAGATCCACGCCCGGGGCCCGGAGGTCTCGCTCCACCAGCGTGTAGGTCCCCGACTCGGGGAAGTCGACCGTGCCCACGGCGACCCCTTGGCGCCTGCCGTCGATGGAGTACGTCGTCGTCGAATCGGCGGGGACCAGTTCGACGTTCGCCGCCTGTTCGCCGTCCACTGGTCCCTCGAAGCGCAACGAGGCCCTCGGCCTGGAGCCGGGGCTGCTGCCGTCCTCACGGGTGGCCCACACGGTGTGGATGCCGCCATCAGGGATCTCGACGGTCTCGCCGACGTTCGTCGGAACGTCGACGAACGAGTTGATGTGGTTGGTCTGGCCGATCCACGCGAACACGACCCAGCCCACCGCACCGACGGCGCCGACGACGAGGACCGACCAGGCCGCCCTGCGCCACGGGTTGCTCGGCCCCTCGACCGCTCGTCGCGGACCGCTCCCGAACGTGTGAGGGAGCATCTCCGACGCGAGCGCTCCCTGCCGCTGGATGCGTTGGAGCTGATCCTCGTTCGCCGCCCGCTGCGCTTCCACGCGTGCAGTGTCGCGCGGAAGCCTCTGGCGGGGTCGGACTCGGGCGCACGCGCACCGTCGGGCCACTGGCTGTGATGACGACGCCCGGACCTTCCACGCCGCGTTGGACCCACGTCGCGCTCCCGAGCTCCGACATCGACGCCTCGGTCGAGTGGTACACCACCTTCACGCCGCTCGAGGTCCTGGCCCGCCCTGCCGACGACGACGGCCAATCGCACCAGCACACAATCGTGAGCACCATCGGCAGGATTGCTCAGCAGTCTCCTAGTCCTGGTTCTGAGGACCGAGTGAGGTGACGCCCGTGCTCGTCTCCTCGATGCGGCGGCGGGAGGCTCGGCCGGCGATCCTCAGGCACACGGCGCTGGCAGGTGCGGTGAGCAGCGCGATGGCGAGCGCGGGCTTCACGATCCCGACCGGCATCCCGACCCCTTCACCGAGGCCGAGGTCCGTGTCGGGCGCCGAGAGCTCACGCTCGACCAACGAGTAGGTCCCGACCGCGGGGAAGTCCACGGTGCCGACCACGTAGCCCTCGTGGGTGCCCTTGCGCCTGTACGAGGTCGGGGGCTCCGCCGCCACCATCGCGACCTCGGCACCGTCGGGACCACGGAACGTGAGCGCCGCATGCGGGGGCGATTCGATCGGCCAGGTGCCCGGGTCCGGGATGGTCCACACCGTGTAGGCGCCGTCGGCGGAGATCCGAATGGTCTCGCCGGTCGACGCGGGCACGCGGAGCAGTCCATCGATGTGGTTCGTCTGCGCGTTGATCGCGTAGACCACCCAACCGATGGTGGCGGCGATCCCCAGGCACAACACCACGTAGCCGACCCGCCGCCACCCGCTGGTGTACGGCGAACCCGCCAACGTCTCGCCGGGCCCCCACCCTGACCACCCTGGAAGGGTCAGGGACGCGAACGGACCCTGCCGCTTGACCCGGTCGATCCGTTCCTCCTCCACCTACCGCCGCGCCTCCATGGGGGACAGTGTGCCACTCGTCCCGAACTCGGGTCGGGAAGTCGTTGTCGGGCACACTGGAGGCGATGACGACGCCCGGACCTTCCACGCCGCGTTGGACCCACGTCGCGCTCCCGAGCTCCGACATCGACGCCTCGGTCGAGTGGTACACCACCTTCACGCCGCTCGAGGTCCTGGCCCGCCACGCCGACGATGACGGCCAGAACGCCTGGCTGTCGCACCCCGGCGCGACCGCGACGCCCTTCGTCCTCGTGCTCGTGATGTTCAACGCCGACCGAGGCACGCCCCAGCCGCAGCTCGCTCCGTTCGCACACCTCGGCATCGAGCTGCCAGCGCGCAGCGACGTCGACGACATCGCGCGACGCGGTGCGAAGGCCGATTGCCTCGTGTGGGAGGCACGCCAGCTGCCGCCGCCCGTCGGCTACGTCTGCGCCCTGTCGGACCCCGACGGCAACGTCATCGAGTTCTCCTACGACCAGGGCGTCTACGCCGCGGTCGCCGAACGCTGGGGCACCGACGGAGGAGATGCCTGATGTTCACCGGACTGGTCGAGGAGCTCGGCACGTTCGCGGGCCGCGACGGCAGCCGCTACCGGTTCGCAGCGCAGGCCGTCCTGGACGGCATCGAGATCGGTGACTCGATCGCCACCAACGGCTGCTGCCTCACCGTCGTCGACCACGGCGACGGCTGGTGGGCCACCGACCTCTCGCCCGAGACGCTCGACCGCACGTCGCTCGGCGAGCTCGCGGCCGGAGCGCCGGTCAACTTCGAGCGTGCGGCCCGGGTGGGCGACCGACTCGGCGGCCACATCGTCCAAGGCCACGTCGACGGCGTCGGTCGCATGGTCGCGACCCCACCGGACCTCCAGGTCGCCGTGCCACCCGAGTTGCTGCGCTACTGCGTGGAGAAGGGCTCGATCACCGTCGACGGCGTCAGCCTGACCATCGTCGAGGTGCTCGACGACGGCATCACCGCGGCGATCATCCCCCACACCGCCGAGGTGACCACCCTCGGCCACACGCCGGTCGGGGCTCCCGTGAACATCGAGGTCGACATCATCGCCAAGTACGTCGAGGGCCTCCTCGGCGATCGCGCGCGGTGAGCCTGCCCACCGCCGCGCCCCCGGCGGTGGGGATCAGCCTCCACGGGGTCGGCCATCGCTTCGTGCGGCGCGGGCGCGACGTGCACGCGCTCGACGGCATCACCCTCGACGTGGCGCCAGGCGAGCTGGTGTCGCTGCTCGGTCCGAGCGGCTGCGGCAAGACGACGCTCCTTCGCGCCGTCGCCGGCCTGCTCGCACCCTCGGAGGGCTCGATCTCGGTCGGTGGCGCGACCCCCGACTCGGCGCGCCGGGCCAAGCAGGTCGGCTGGGTCCCGCAGTCCCCTGCGCTGCTGCCCTGGCGCACCGTCCACGACAACATCACGCTGCTCGACGAGGTGAACCGAGGCGCCAGCCGACCGAGGCGGGAGCTCGCGTCGGTCGAGCACCTCGTGGAGCGGACCGGCCTCGCCGGGTTCGAGGGCGCGCTCCCCCACGAGCTGTCCGGCGGGATGCGCCAGCGGGTCGCGTTGGCTCGGGCGATGGCCCTCGACCCGCCGCTGCTGTTGATGGACGAACCGTTCGCGTCGCTCGACGAGCTCACCCGCACCGACATGCGCCACCTCCTGCTGAACGTGCGCGGCGACGCCGGCGCCACGTGCCTGTTCGTCACGCACTCGATCGAGGAGTCGGTCCTGCTCTCGGACCGGGTGGTCGTGCTGTCACCCCGGCCTGGGCGCGTCCGCGCCATCGAGGTGATCGACCTGCCCCGGCCTCGGCCGCTCGGCATCGAGGACGAGCCGGCCTTCCACCACCACGTCCGACGCCTCCGGGCCGCGCTGCACGAGGCCCGCCCGTGAGCCTGACCATGGAGCCCCAGATCCCGCCGACCCCGCCAGGGCGCGGGCGGCGGACCGCAGGGGCGATCCTGCCGCCGCTCGTCGCCTTCGTCGTCCTGTTCGGAGGGTGGGAGCTCTACGTGCGCGCCGCCGACGTCAGCGCGCTGGTCCTGCCCGCGCCGTCGGCGATCCTGCGGGAGATCTGGGAGGCGCCGGGGTTCTGGTGGCACCAGGCCCGGATCACCGGGTGGGAGGCGCTGCTCGGGCTCGGCCTCGCCACGGTGGTGGCGGCTGTGCTCGCCACGTTGATGGCCGAGTTCCGCACGATGGACCGGGCGCTGTCGCCGGTGGTGACGATGGTGCAGGTCACCCCCGTCATCGCCCTCGCCACCCCGCTCGTCATCTGGCTCGGGTTCGGGCTGGCACCCAAGGTGGTGATGGCCGCGCTCATCACCTTCGTGCCGATGGTGGTGAACCTGGCGACGGGACTCCGCTCGGTCGAGTCCGCCAGCGAAGAGGTCCTGCGCTCGGTGGGCGCGTCACGGCGCGATGTGTTCGTGGTGCTGCGCATCCCCCACGCGCTGCCCTACCTGTTCTCGGCGCTCCGCGTGTGCGTCGGCTTGGCGCTGATCGGCGCGCTCGTCGCCGAGTGGTTCGGGTCGACTGCCGGGCTCGGCCGGACGATGACCCAGGCCCGCAACGCGCTCGCCATCACCGAGCTGTGGGCGGCGGTCGTGGTGTTGATGCTGATGGGCGTCGTCGGAACGGCCGTGGTGCGGCTCGTCGAACGCATCGCCCTGCGCTGGTACACCGAGGCGGGCAGCGTGTAAGCAGTCGCGTCGACGGCAGGCCCCTAGGGGACCGAGGCGCGGTCGTGCCCGTAGGTGTCGAAGGTCGACATCATGTCGTCGATCCGTCGCCGCTCTCGCCACCACCCGGTGCTGAGGAGACCGACCACCAGCACAGTCGTGAGAGCCCCGATGGCGAAGAGTCCGGCGGTGATGCGCGACGGCATCCCGATGCCCTCACCGAGCGACAGGCGCACGCCACCGGTGCCGCTGTTGCGACGTTCGACGATGTAGGTGCCGGCCTCGGGGAACTCGACGGTCCAAGCCGCCACGCCGTACCGGGATCCGTCGACGCGATATCGGGTGCCGGCCCCGTACTCGACGGGCTCGATGTGCACGGCGTCGTCGCTGCCGACCGGACCGTCGAAGCCGAGGTCGAGGAACTCGTGCATCTCGTCGATGGGCGGCGTCTGGACTTGGCCGCCTCCGATGGCCGACGCCCAGATCGTGTACTCGCCCGCGGCAGGCACCTCGACTGGAAGATCGGACCTCGGCGGCAGGTGGACGAACGACTCGACGTGGCGGCCCTGGTCGTTCATGGCGTAGAGGACCCAGGCGAACATGGCGAGGATGCCGGCCACGAACACCACGAGCGCGCCGGTGCGCCACCAGTTGCGCGGCTCGTCGTGGCGAAGTGCGATCGTCCTGTCCCCCATGGGGCCAGTCTCCCCCCGGGCGCGTTCCCAGCGCCAACCACCACAATGGACCGATGCGCATCGGCAACCACGAGGTCGACCACGGCGTCGTCCTCGCCCCCATGGCCGGTGTCACCGACGCGCCGTTCCGGGTGCTGTGCGCCGAGCAGGGCGGCGGGGTGTTCGTGTCCGAGATGCTGACCGCCCGCGGGCTCGTCGAAGGCGGCGACAAGAGCTGGGCGATGGCGCGCCACCATCCGGCGGAGTCGCTGCGGTCGGTGCAACTCTACGGCTCGGACCCCGCCTCGATGCGCGAGGCGGCACGGCGGCTCGTCACCGAGCGCCCGATCGACCACATCGACCTCAACTTCGGCTGCCCGGTCGTGAAGGTCACCCGCAACGGGGGTGGGGCGGCGCTCCCCGTTCGCCGGAGGCTGTACGGCGAGGTCGTTGCTGCCGCGGTCGCCGGAGCTGACGACGTCCCGGTCACGGTCAAGATGCGGATGGGCCTCGACGACGAGCGGCTCACGTACCTCGACGCGGCCACGGTCGCGGCCGACGCCGGCGCGGCCGCGGTGGCGCTCCACGCCCGCACCGCCATGCAGGGGTACTCGGGCAACGCCCGGTGGGAGGCCATCGCGACGCTGCGCGATGCGCTCCCGAGCGAGGTGCCGGTGCTCGGCAACGGCGACATCTGGGAGGCCACGGACGCCCTCGAGATGCGGGCCGCCACCGGTTGCGACGGCGTCGTCATCGGCCGGGGCTGCCTCGGCCGGCCGTGGCTGTTCGCCGACCTCGCACGAGTGATGGACGGCGAGGCCCCGCTCGGGCCACCGACGCTCGGCGCCACCGCCGGTCACGTCCGCCGGCACCTCGAGCTGTCGGTCGACTGGTACCGGGACGAGCCGAAGGCGGTCCGCAAGCTGCGCAAGCACCTGCGCTGGTACCTCCAGGGCTACGCCGTCGGGGCCGACGTACGTCGGCTCGCCGGCACCGTCGAGTCCGCCGCCGACGTGCACGCGCTCCTCGATCGCCTCGACCCTGACCTGCGGGTGCTGCCTGAGTCGGTGCGAGCCCCACGCGGCCGCACCGACGCGATGGCGCGCCTGGTGCTGCCCGACGGCTGGATGGACCACCCCGACTCGATGGAACCCGTCGCCGAGCCCGCAGGAGCGATCAGCGGCGGCTGACCCTCGACACCTGCGAACTCAGCCGGTGCGACGTCAGAGGGCGTGGATGCGGTCGATCGTGGGACCGAAGGTCGACTCCAGCCACTCGGCCGGGTCGTCGCCGGTGGCGCCGACGACGAGCGTGTCGACACCGACCTCGCGGTAGGCCGCGGCGGCCTCCACGATCTCGTCAGGACCCGCGCCGGGCTCGAAGTTGCGGAACATCGCCGTGACCTCGATGTCCGCTGGGTCGCGCCCGACGTCTGCGCAGTGGCGCTCGATCACATCGATCTTGTGACGCACCACATCGGGATCGCCCATCAGGTTGCACGCGTCGGCGTACTGGGCGACCAGGCGCAGGGTCTTGCGCTCACCACCCCCGCCGATGAGGATCCGCGGCCGCGGGCTGCTCACCGGCACGGGCCGACAGAGCGTCTCGGCGAGCTGGTAGTGGCGACCGCCATAGGGCCCGTCGTCGTCGCTCCACATCTGGAGGCTGATCTGGATCGCCTCCTCGAGCCGCTCGAACCGCTCGGCCAGCGGCGGGAACGGCACGCCGAGCGCGTCGTGTTCGCGGTCGTACCAGGCGGCACCGATGCCGAGCTCGGCGCGGCCACCCGACAGGACGTCGAGGGTCGTCACGGTCTTGGCGAGCAGGCCCGGGTGCCGGTACGTCACGCCGGTGACGAGCAGCCGCAGGCGCAGGGTCTCGGTGCAGCCGGCGACGAAGCCGAGCGCGGTGTAGCCCTCGAGCATCGGGTCGG
>CAZBTQ010000107.1:0-9998 GCA_964494405.1 uncultured Iamiaceae bacterium | reverse complement strand
CCCTGACGGCGGGGCGGTACACTGCGACGTCACTTCCCGGCTGTTGAAAGTGAGACGCGCGTGCCCGCCACCGTCGTCGTCGGGTCCCAGTGGGGCGATGAAGGCAAGGGAAGGTTCACCGACCTCCTCGCCAAGGAGATGTCGATGGTCGTCCGCTACCAGGGCGGCCACAACGCCGGCCACACCCTGGTGGTCGACGGCGAGACCTTCGCACTCCAACTCGTGCCGAGCGGGGTCCTCTACGACCACATCATCCCGGTCATCGGCAACGGGGTCGTCGTCGACCCGAGGGTCCTGCTCGCCGAGATGGACGCGCTCACGGCCAAGGGCGTCGACTGCTCGCGCCTGAAGGTCAGCGGCAACGCCCACCTGATCCTGCCGTACCACCAAGAGCTCGACATGCTCACCGAGCGGCGGCTCGGCCCCAACAAGCTCGGCACCACCAAGCGCGGAATCGGGCCCGCCTACGCCGACAAGGCCACGCGCGTCGGCCTGCGGGTGCAGGACATGCTCGACCCCAAGATCTTCCGCGAGAAGCTCGACCAGGCCCTGCGCGAGAAGAACGCCACCCTCGCCAAGATCTACAACCGCCTCCCAGCCGACGCCGACGCCATCGCCGCCGAGTACCTCGAGGAGTGCCTGCCGCGCCTCGCTCCCCACATCGCCGACACGGTGGGGTTGGTGCACGACGCGCTGGACGCCGGCCAGCACGTGCTCCTCGAGGGCGCGCAGGCCACGTTCCTCGACCTCGACCACGGCACGTATCCCTTCGTCACCAGCTCGAACCCCACCGCCGGTGGCGCCTGCACCGGTGCGGGCATCGGGCCCATGCACATCAGCCGCGTCGTGGGCATCGCCAAGTCCTACGTCACCAGGGTGGGGTCGGGTCCGTTCCCCACCGAACTGCTCGACGAGCTCGGCGACACCATCGTCGAGAAGGGCCACGAGTACGGCGTCAACACCAAGCGCCGTCGCCGTCCCGGCTGGTTCGACGCGGTGATGCTGCGCCACGCGGTGCGCCTCAACTCCCTGTCGGAGCTAGCCATCACCAAGCTCGACATCCTCGGCGGGTTGGGCCCGCTGAAGGTGTGCGTCGCCTACGAGCACGACGGCCAGCGACTCACCCAGCTCCCCTATCACCAGTCGGTCCTCCACAAGGTCACACCGATCTACGAGGAGCTCGCCGGCTGGGACGAGGACATCTCGGGCATCACCGAACGATCGGCGTTGCCCGACGCCGCACGCGACTACCTCGACTTCCTCGAGCAGCAGGTCGGCGTGCCGATCACGCTCGTCGGGGTCGGTCCCGGCCGCGACCAGTACCTGCACTTCGCCGCGTGAGGCGAGGTCGATGAAGGTCTGCGTCATCGGTGGTGGCGGGCGGGAGCACGCCCTCGCACACGTGTTGTCGCGCACCGCCGAGGTGGTGGTCACGCCCGGCAACCCGTTGATCCCGGGCTCGACGCCACAGCCGCCGGAGGAGATCGACGCCGACCTGTTCGTCGTCGGACCCGAGGCGCCGCTCGTGGACGGTCTGGCCGACCGGCTGCGTGCGCGGGGCGGCCTGGTGTTCGGGCCCGGTGCCGACGGCGCCCGGATCGAGGGCTCCAAGGCGTGGATGAAGGATCTGGTGGCGTCTGCCGACGTGCCCACCGCACGCCACGGGACGTTCTCGGACCGAGCGGCGGCCGACGCGTACCTCGACACGTTGGGTGACCTGTTCGTCATCAAGACCGACGGGCTCGCGGCCGGCAAGGGCGTCCTGGTGACGAGCTCGCGGGCTGAGGCGTCAGCGGCCGTCGCCGAGTACCTGTCGGGGGAGCGCTTCGGCGACGCCGGTCGCACGGTGGTCATCGAGGAGGGCATGACCGGCCCCGAGCTGTCGCTGCTGGCGATCTGCGACGGCCAGCGTGCGGTGGCCCTCGATCCCGCCCAGGACTTCAAGCGCGTCGGCGACGGCGACACCGGCCCGAACACCGGCGGCATGGGTGCGTACTCACCGGTACCAGTCGTCGACGACGATCTCGTGGACCAGGTGATGGCCCGTTTCGTCGAGCCGACCTTGGCCGCGCTGCGCGCCCGCGACATCGAGTACCGGGGGGTGCTCTACGCGGGGCTGATGCTCACACCCGAAGGCCCGAAGCTCGTCGAGTACAACGCACGGTTCGGCGACCCCGAGGCCCAGGTGGTCCTGCCCCGCTACGCCGGCGACCTCGCCGCGCTGCTCGCCGAGGCGGCATCGGGTTCGATCGAGTCGACACCCACCTTCGTCGACGACGCCGCGGTCACCGTGGTCTGCGCGACCGAGGGATACCCGGTCACCTCGCGCGCCGGCGACGTGATCGACGGCATCGACGCCGCCGAGGCGCTCGATGGGGTCATCATCTTCGGCGCCGGGGTGGCCAGGGACCCATCCGGACAGCTCGTCACCGCCGGGGGACGAGTCCTGGCGGTGACGGCTGTCGCACCGGACCTGGCGTCAGCACGAGCTCGTGCCTACGAGGCGGCGGGCCTCATCTCCTGGCCGGGGATGTACGCCCGCCGCGACGTTGCGGCAGGCGTGGGGGGAACGTGAGCTCAGCTGGCGCGGCTCTCCGCGGGCCGTTCGATCGAACCGTCGTCGGCGATCGTGAACTCGTACTCGACGACTCGCACGGGCACGACCGTGGCGTCGTCGAAGGCGATGGACTCGCCCTTGGCAGCGGCCTTGGCCCGCACCTTCTCGGCCTTGCGCTCGTCGCGCAGGGCCTTGCGGATCTCCCGCTTCGACTTCACCACAGGGCGACCCGCCGACGAGCGAACCCCGGCGGCCGCCAGTGCGCAGCTCACGCAGAACGGCGGCTTGCGGTGTCCGTGGCTGTACACCAGGCAGTCCTGGCAGAACTCGCCCCCACACGACCGGCAGATCCGCTCGGCCGGCTCGAAGCTGTGCTTGTCGCAGCGCCCATCCATGGTCCTCGTCCCTCGTGTCGTCCTGTCGTGGCAGAGGAGACGGCCCGCCGAGACCTCCCTCCTCCCTGTCAAGGATCGGCCTGTGGACAGGTGGTGTTGATGGGTCGTTCGGCCCCTTTCGCAACGGAGAGTGATCGAAGCCACCACCGCGTCCGCGACACTGGTTGGCAGGAGGTCTGCCATGGCTGATCCGATCCCCAACGTGCTGGCGACCCGGTACGCGTCGACCCAGATGCGCGACGTGTGGTCACCGACCCGCAAAGTCGTCCTCGAGCGGCAGCTCTGGGTCGCCGTACTGCGGGCTCAGCGCGACCTCGGCGTCGATGTGCCGGACGGTGTCGTCGAGGCCTACGAAGCGGTCATCGACCATGTCGACCTCGCGTCGATCGACGCCAGGGAAGCCGTCAACAAGCACGACGTGAAGGCCCGGATCGAGGAGTTCTCGGCACTCGCCGGCCACGAGCTGATCCACCGGGGCATGACCTCGCGGGACCTGACCGAGAACGTCGAGCAGCTCCAGGTGCGGCTCGGGCTCGAGCTCGTCCGCGACCGGCTGCTCGCCGTCGCAGCGCTCATGTCGGCTCGGGCCGTCGAGCACCGCGACACGGTCATCACCGGGCGCAGCCACAACGTGCCAGCGCAGGCCACCACGCTCGGCAAGCGGTTCGCGTCGGCTGCCGAGGAGGTCCTGATCTCGCTCGAACGCATCGACGACCTCCTCGCCCGCTACCCGCTGCGCGGGATCAAGGGGCCGGTCGGCACCCAGCAGGACCAGCTCGACGTGCTGGGTGGGCCCGACGACGTCGCGGCGCTCGAATCGAAGGTGGCCGAGCACCTCGGCTTCTCCCGCACGCTGACCTCGGTCGGCCAGGTGTACCCCCGGTCGCTCGACCTCGACGTCGTGTCGGCACTCGTCCAGGCATCGGCCGGACCATCCAGCCTCGCCACCACCATCCGGCTGATGGCCGGTCACGACCTCGTCACCGAGGGCTTCAAGCCCGGCCAGGTCGGCAGCTCCGCCATGCCCCACAAGATGAACACCCGGTCGTGCGAGCGGGTCAACGGGCTGGCCGCCGTCCTGTCGGGGCACCTCGCCATGGTGGCGGCCCTCGCCGGCGATCAGTGGAACGAGGGCGACGTGTCGTGCTCGGTCGTGCGCCGGGTCGCGCTGCCCGACGCCTTCTACGCGATCGACGGGCTGTTCGAGACGATCCTCACCGTGCTGGTCGACTTCGGCGCCTACCCCGCGGTCATCGAAGCCGAGCTGGCACGCAACCTGCCGTTCCTCGCGACGACCCGCGTGCTCATGGCGGCGGTCGCTGCCGGCGTCGGCCGCGAGGAGGCGCACGAGATCATCAAGGAGCACGCCGTCGGTGCGGCCCTCGACCGTCGGGAGCGGCCCGACGCGGCGATCGACCTCGTCGAGCGGCTCGGGTCCGACGGACGTCTCCGCCTCGGCACCGATGCGGTCGCCAAGCTCGTCGCCGACCCGCTCGAGTTCACCGGTGCCGCCGGGGCGCAGGTCGACGCGGTCGCGGCCCGTGTCGCCGCCCTCGCCGCTGCCCGGCCTGACGCCGCCGCCTATCGCCCGGCGCCGATCCTGTGACCGACCTGCCGGTGGTCGGCCTCCCGCTCCTGCACCGCGGCAAGGTCCGCGACATCTACGAGGCGGGCGAGGGGCACCTGCTGATCGTCGCGTCCGACCGCATCTCGGCCTTCGACGTGGTGATGGCCGAGCCGGTCCCCGACAAGGGCCGCATCCTCACCGGCATCTCGTCGTTCTGGTTCGACGAGCTGTCCGACATCGCGCCGAACCACGTCGTCAGCACCGAGCTCCGCCACTTCCCCGCCGGCGCGACGCACCCCGACCTCGCCGGCCGCACGGTGCTGTGTCGCCGCGCCGAGATGCTCCCGATCGAGTGCATCGTCCGGGGCTACCTCAGCGGGACGGCGTGGAAGGAGTACCGCACCGAGGGCACGGTGCACGGCATGGCGATGCCCACCGGGCTGCGCGAGAGCGAGCGGTTGGCCGAGCCCATCTTCACGCCGTCCATCAAGGCCGCGGTGGGCGACCACGACGAGAACATCTCGTTCGAGCAGGCCGTCGAGATCGTCGGACGCGACGTCGCCGACGAGGCGCGTCGCATCTCGCTCGCCCTCTACGAGCGGGCCGCGGCGGTCGTGGCCGATCGAGGGATCATCGTCGCCGACACGAAGTTCGAGCTCGGCTTCGTCGATGGCGAGCTCGTCGTGGCCGACGAGGCGCTCACGCCCGACTCGTCGCGCTTCTGGCCGGTCGACACCTGGGAGCCAGGTTCCACGCCGCCCTCGTTCGACAAGCAGCCGCTGCGGGACTGGCTCGACGGGCTCGACTGGGACAAGACGCCGCCGCCACCGCCGTTGCCGCCCGAGGTCATCGTCGCCACCAGAGCGCGCTACGTCGAAGCCTACGAGCGCATCACCGGCCGCCCGTTCGCCGCGTCGCCGAGGTAGCACGGGGCGGTGAGGTGACCCCGCAGGATCGCCCCTGGTTCGACCAGAGCGGGCATGGCTGGCGCTTCGAGTGGGGGATCGACGGGCTGGCCGCCTTGGCGCCGCATTGCGATGTCGTCGTGGTGCTCGACGTGTTCCGGTTCACCACCTGCGTCGACGTGGCGCTCGGTCGCGGAGCGGTCCTCTTCCCGTACCGTTGGTACGACGGCTCAGAGGTGGCGTACGCAGCCGAGCGGGGCGCTGATCTGGCGGTGAAGGTCGCCGAACGCCCGGGCGAGTGGACGCTGTCGCCCGCCGGCCTGGCCGACGTGCCATCGGGGACGCGCCTGGTGCTGCCGTCGCCCAACGGGTCGACGCTGTGCTTCGGCGCCCGCGAGGCCGGGGCGACGCGGGTGCTCGCCGGTTGCGTTCGCAACGCCGGAGCCGTCGCTGCGGTGGCGGCTGCCGCCGAGGGCCCGGTGGGTGTGATCGCCGCCGGCGAGCGGTGGGGCGGGCCGGCGGGTCCGTTGCGACCGGCCTTCGAAGATCTGATCGGCGCGGGCGCGATCCTCGCCGCGGCGGGCCCGGCGGCCGATCTCAGCCCCGAGGCGCGGTCGGCCCGCGCCGCGTTCCTCGATGCCCGGCCACGCCTCGCCGAGGCGCTCGCCGCGTGCGGTGGAGGGCGTGAGCTCACGGCCAGGGGCTGGGCCGACGACCTGTCGCTCGCCGCCGCTCTCGACGTGTCGGAGGTCGTTCCCGAGCTCGTCGACGATCGCTTCGTCGACTCGTCAGGCTGATCCGCCGGATGTGCGACGATGAGCACATGACGTTCGACGTGCAGATCGAGGTCCGTCTTCGACCGGGTGTGGCCGACCCTCAGGGCGCCACGATCGAGCGTTCGTTGCCCGCACTGGGCTTCGACGGGGTCACCGGTGTCGGCGTCGGGAAGAGCATCACCTTCACCATCGAGGCCGCCGATGAGGCAGCCGCACGAGCCGAGGTCGACGACATGTGCCGGCGCTTCCTCACCAACCCGGTCATCGAGGACGCCGAGGTGCGGCTCACGGCGGTGGCGCCGGCATGACCGCCCGGGTCGGCGTCGTCTTGTTCCCTGGCTCGAACTGCGAGCACGACGTCATCGAGGCCGTGCGCACCCTCGGCGGTGAGGCCGAGATCCTGTGGCACGGCGACCGCGACCTGCGCGGCGTCGACGCCGTGGTGGTGCCCGGAGGGTTCGCCCACGGCGACTACCTGCGTCCGGGTGCGATCGCTCGCTTCTCGCCGGTGATGGAGGCCGTCGCTGCGCATGCTCGCGACGGCGGTGCGGTCGTCGGCATCTGCAACGGCTTCCAGGTGCTCACCGAGGCAGGGCTCCTGCCCGGTGCCCTCCAGAAGAACCGGGGCCTGAAGTTCCTGTGCGGGCCGACGACCTTGCGCGTCGCCACCACCAACTCGGTCCTCACCGGAGCCGCCGAGCTCGGGGCCGAGCTCGTGGTGCCCATCAACCACTTCGAGGGCAATTACACGTGCTCGGACGACACGCTCGCCCAGCTCCGTGACGAAGATCGCATCGTGGTCCGATATGTCGACAATCCGAACGGATCGATCGACGACATCGCCGGCATCTGCTCGGAAGGCCGCAACGTGGTCGGGCTCATGCCGCACCCCGAACGTGCCATCTCTGACCTGTTGGGGTCCTCGGACGGGCGGGTGTTGCTCGAATCGCTGTTGACCGCGGCAGGTCGCGAGATCGCAGCCTGATACGAGGCCGTCGCCAGAGCTGGCGGGTTACTTGCTCGAGCGGGAGATGCCGGCCGCGCTGAGGGTCGCTGGTGCGACACCCAACTCGCGCCAGGCGGCGTAGGAGATCCCCTTGCGCTGGCTGTAGCCCTTGGCGGCCTTGAGGAACTCGGCCTCGAGCCCGCTCAGGTCGATGGCATCGTCGACGGCTTCGAGCTCGGCGGTGAGGTCGAGCCGCTCCTGGACGAGTTGCAGCCGGTTGATGGGGTTCTCGTCGGCGATCTGCGCGTCGATGGCCGCAAGTCGGTCTTTGATCGATGCTGGCGTGCGACGACGTCCACGCTTGGGGCGCGATGCCTCGAGCGCTTCGAGGTATCGACGGACTGCCCGGCCTTCCTCACGACCTTTGGCGAGGGCGGCCTTGTGCTCGTCGGACATTGGCGTCTGCTTGCGGGCTTTTGCGTTCACGTTGAGTAGATGACCACAGAAACCGGCATCGTGCAAGGCTGCTGCCAACGGCGCCTCATTTGGCATTATCTCGACTCCTGCATTTGACCCGCGATCGGCTCGGACCGTCGAGCGGGGAGGTGGTTCAGCGTCGCTCGTCACGGCAGTAGCGTGCGAGCCATGACCGAGCCGTTGCACCGCTCCCTCGGACTCACCGACGACGAGGCCGCCGAGATCGAGGACATCCTCGGACGCGAACCCGTGATGCTCGAGCTCGCGATGTACGCGGTCATGTGGTCCGAGCACTGCTCCTACAAGTCGTCGCGCATCCACCTCGGACGTCTGCCGACCGAGGCTGAGTGGGTGCTCGTCGGGCCCGGTGAGAACGCGGGTGTCGTCGACGTCGGCGACGGGATCGCTGCAGCGATCCGCATCGAGAGCCACAACCACCCCTCGGCCATCGAGCCGTACCAGGGCGCGGCCACTGGCGTCGGGGGGATCCTCCGCGACATCTTCACCATGGGTGCACGACCGATCGCGCTGATGGACCCGCTGCGGTTCGGCCCGCTCGACGATCCTCGGTCGCGCTGGATCGCCGAGGGCGTCGTCAGCGGCGTCTCGGGCTACGGCAACTCGGTCGGCGTCCCCACCGTCGGCGGCGAGACCGTGTTCGACGAGACCTACACGGGCAACCCGCTGGTGAACGTGTTGTGCCTCGGCGTGCTGCCCACCGACCGCCTGGTGCTCGGGCAGGCCACCGGCGTCGGCAACCTGGTCGTGCTGCTCGGTTCCACCACCGGCCGCGACGGGATCGGCGGTGCGAGCGTGCTCGCCTCGGCCGGCTTCACCGACGACGACCAGGCCAAGCGACCGAGCGTCCAGGTCGGCGATCCGTTCGAGGAGAAGCGACTGATCGAGGCGTGCCTCGAGCTGCTCGACGCCAAGCTCGTCGTCGGCATCCAGGACCTCGGCGCCGCCGGCCTCAGCGGCGGCACCTCGGAGACCGCGTCTCGTGGCGGCATGGGGATGGACGTCGACGTGTCGGCCGTGCCCCTTCGCGAGGCCGACATGGAGCCGTTCGAGATCATGACGAGCGAGTCCCAGGAGCGGATGCTCGCCATCGTCGAACCCGACGGCGTCGACCGCGTGCTCGAGATCTGCGAGCGCTGGGAGGTCCGCGCCACCGTCATCGGCACGGTCACCGCGCCCGATGCCGACGGTGTCGGGTGGCTGCGCATCCTCGACGGTCCCGACGGTGACGAGCTGGCGAAGATCCCCGCGTCGTCGCTGCACGACGCGGCCCCCAAGTACGACCGCCCCCGCCAACCACCGGCCGATCTCGGTGCCCGTCGCAGCGACGACCCGGGCGCCTACCCGCCACCTGCCGACGCCGGCGCCGACCTGCTCGCGATGCTGACCGACACCACCTGGGTGTCGTCGCAGTACGACCACATGCTGTTCCTGAACACCGTCGAGGCGCCTGGCGGTGACGCCGCGGTGCTGCGACTCAAGCACCCCGCCACCGGCGTCGACACCGGCCGCGCCCTCGCGCTCACGACCGACGGCAACCACCGCTGGTGCGCCGTCGACCCGCGGGCAGGCACCGCCCACACCGTCGCCGAGTCGGTGCTCAACCTCGCCGTCGTCGGCGCCCGGCCGCTCGCGGTCGTCAACTGCCTCAACTTCGGCAACCCCGAGCACCCCGAGGTCATGTGGCAGCTGTCGGAGTCGATCGACGGCATGGCCGAGGCGTGCCGTGCGTTCGGCATCCCCGTCATCGGCGGCAACGTCAGCCTCTACAACGAGTCCCGCGGGGCCGACATCGACCCCACACCGGTCATCGGGCTGCTCGGGATGGTCGACGAGCTCACGCGCCGCCCGCCGGGGGTCTCGCTGGTGGACGGCGGTCGCCTCGTGATGCTCGGCGAGCTCTCGAACGCACTTGCCGGCTCCCGCTGGGCGTTCGCGCAGGGGTACCGGGGCGGGATGCTCGCGGAGCTCGACGGTCCGGCCCACACCCGTCTCGCCGACCTCGTCCGCTCGCTCGTCGCCGGAGGGCTCCTCCAGGGTGCGCACGACGTGTCCACGGGCGGGCTCGGGCTCGCGCTCGCCGAGATGGCCGTCCGATCCGGCATCGGCGTCAACGTCGCCCGCATCGCCGACCACGCCGAGTTGTTCTCCGAGGCGCCATCGCGCGTCGTCGTGTGCGTCGCGCCCGAGGAACTGACCGTGGTCGAGAACGCGGTCGCCTCGGCGGGGGTCACCGCCACCCGACTCGGCGTCGCGACGGGCGACCGCATCACCGTGAAGGGCCTGCTCGACGTGGCGCTCGTCGACGCCACCGCGACCTGGCGCGACCGGCTGCCCGACGCTCTGGGCGGCGGCAC
>CAZBTQ010000106.1:0-10079 GCA_964494405.1 uncultured Iamiaceae bacterium | reverse complement strand
CGCGGCGAGCGAGAGGTGCGGGAGCCGGAGCGGTCGGCGGCGGAAGGTGTGGGATACCACCCGACCGTCCAGCGTCGTCCATGAAAGTGGTTGTGACCTGGGCATACTATCCACTAGTGTCCACCCGTGTCCAGGGGTTATGGCTCACAAGATGGCTCACAAGGTCCGGTGATTCCGCCACGATTCCGCCGAGGAGAACAGCGACGATGGCGAAGAAGGTGAGAGGCAAGGGCGAGGGCTCGGTCTACCAGAGAGCTGACGGGTACTGGGTCGGACAGATCGAGGTCGGCCGCGACGCCAACGGCCGGCGCCGGCGGGCTCGCGTCGTTCGCAAGGGAAAGCCCGAGGTCCTGGCCGCACTCGACGACCTCCGCCGCCAGGTCGGCGACGGCGTCATCCCCGACCGAACCCGCAGCGTCGCCACGTTCCTCGACTTCTGGCTCGACGAGGTCATCGCCGGCCAGGTCGCCGACTCCAGCCTCACCGAGTACCGCAAGCGCATCACCCGGATCGTGCCGTCGATCGGCCACGTCAAGCTCGGCAAGCTCACCACCGCCCACGTGCAGGCCCTCGCCAACGACCTCGCCAAGCGCTACCCCCGCGGCGTGAAGACCCGCCAGACGACGCTCGCCACGCTCCGCCAGGCGCTCCGGTGGGCGGTCGCCGCCGACCTCCTCGCCCGCAACCCCGCCGAGCACGTCTCAGGGCCACGCACGACCGCCGCGAAGGTCGACGACGCACTCACCGCCGACGAAGCCGCCGCAGTCCTCTCAGCGGCCACGGACGACGACATCGAGGCGCTCGTGTGGCTCGCCCTCAAGTACGGGCTCCGACTCGGCGAGCTGCTCGACCTTCGCTGGTCCGACATCGATCTCGATGCTGGCGAGCTCACCGTCCGCCAAGCCAAGACGCGGGCCGGGGTCCGGTCGCTGCCGCTCATCCCCGACGCCGAACGGATCCTGCGGGCGCACCGCAAGCGGTCACCGGTCACCGGCGCCGACGGCTACGTGTTCCCCACCTCGGTCGGGACGAGGCGCTCACCGCAACGGACCCGACAGGACTGGTCGCGGATCCTCACTGAAGCCAGGATCGAGCACCGCTGCCGCAACTGCGGCACCGGCGACCCGTGCTCAACCGCTGTCCGCCGCTTCCATGCCAGCCGCCACACCGCCGCGACGCTGCTCCTCGAGTCCGGCGTGCCCCTGGAGGTCGTCTCGGCGATCCTCGGTCACTCCAACATCGGGGTGACCGCCGACATCTATGCCAAGGTCCGCAGCGACCTCAAGCGCAAGGCATTGGGGGGATCATGACCCCGGTCGACATTCGCTGCGCCCCTTGTGGCCGCAGCATCGGCTCGGCAGTCCTGCACGCCGACGAGGTGGAGCTGACCGTTCGGTCGCGCGAGTGGCGGTACGTGCGTGCCGAGGGCGAGACCGACAAGGAACTCATGGAACGGGTGGGGACAGGTGCAGAGCGAGACCAACGCTTTCGGCGCATCGACTCCGTGCCGGTGGGCACGCCAGCCGACCTCACCGGCCTCGGCTTTCGCATCGAGCCCGCCGAGCACCCGTCGGGCCAGCCGGCTCCGGTGGATCACTCAGAGATGATCCAGATTTCGTGCCCCAAGTGCGGCACGAACATCGCCCTCGTGGCGAAGCATCTCGCCCGGTCGATCGAGAAGGGGAAGCCGGTCCGCGCTCGTCCCACGTCCAGCGGATAACGTGGACGTCCAGTAGGCGCCGGGCCGGGGAAGTTGCCCGCCCACCCCACATCAGCACGCAATGGGCGCGGCGTGACCACTGGAGGCAATGCCTCCACGGAGGTCATCGCCCCATGCACGCGCCACTCGTGTACTCGGTCGCCCAGGCGGCCCTTCTCCTCGGCGTCTCTCGATCGAGGCTCTACGAGCTCCTCGCATCAGGTGAGATCCCGAGCATCAAGATCGGCCGTCTCCGCAAGATCCGCGCCGAAGCCCTCGACGACTACCTCGACCTGCTCGAGGAGGTGTCATGACGCGGAACGGTCGCCCCTCCGAAGAGAAGCGACCGACCGAAGGCCCTGGCGAAGGCTCCACCGAAGGATACTCGACCCCGGTCAAGTTGTTCGATGATGGCCAAGAGTCGACCCCGATCGTGCAGTGCGCCCGGTGTGGGGGACGCATCTTCGGCCCCGACCAGCAAGCCGGTGATCGTCACCGCTGGTGTGTTGAGCGTGACGCCGGCGCCTGGTCACCCCCGACCTCTCACACGGCAGCGAAGCAGGCCTCGACGGGCACCTCGTCGAGGGTCGCCCAGATCGTGCTGGCAGCGATCTACAACGCCGGGTCGCGCGGGAAGACCGACGACGAGCTCGCCCATGAGTTCCCCGACGAACACGCTGGATCGTTGTCAAAGAGACGTCTCGATCTGGTGCGAGCTGGCCTGATCTACGACTCGGGCCGGACCCGTCCGACGTCGCGTGGCGTCGAGGCGATCGTGTGGGTGAGCGGCGAATGAACCTCGGCTACGTCGACGACGAACCACTGCCGGTGGAGTACGAGCACCTCTTCACGCCGGACCAGCTCGACAAGATGCTGCCCCGCACGTTGTGGGTGCTGCTCGTTCGCATGGCACCGCCCCACGTGCTGGACGTCAAGAGGAAGGTGACCGCCTTCGCGATCCACACCTACGTCGCGGGCTCCTCCGTGGCGCAGTGCTGGCCGTCTCAGGCGACCCTCGCGATCTCCACGGGGCTCGGCGAGCGGACGGTGCGCCGAGCACTGGCCGAGCTCGAGTCCGACGGATGGATCGAACGCACGTCGATCTCGCGTCGGCAGTCGCACGTCATCTCGTTGTGCTGGCCGCCCTACAAGCCAGCCCAGACCGGCCACCAGGACCGGACTCAGACCGGCCACCAGGACCGGACTCAGGATCTGAGTGCGGCCACTGGTGCACCGAGTGCGGCCATTCACGACACGAGTGCGGCCACTGGTGCACCGAGTGCGGCCACAGTGGCCGCCGAAGGTGTAGTTGAAGGTGTAGATGAAGGTGAATCGATGGCGTCCGACGGATCGTCGGACGATCGTGTCGACTTCACCTTGATCCGCGCCAAGGCGGGAGCGGGGTTCGTTCGCGATGCCTCGTGAAACTGCGCGAGAGAAGGCACACCGACTCCTCGCCGAAGGTCGGCTCGTGATCCTCGAGGTGACCCGCGCCGGCCACGTCGACGCGCGAGCCCGCGGCGAAGGCCACATCTACCGCCTCGGCCACGACGACACCTGGTCGTGCACCTGTCCCCACCGCGGCCCGAACTGCTCGCACCTCATCGCGCTCCGATCCGTCATCGCCATCCAACCCTGAAAGGACCCCCCCCACCCCTTATGAACCCCGACCTCTTCGCCCCCATCCCCCCCGGCATCGACAACCTGGCGGGGGTCATCGCCCACATCATCGACACCCAGCCCCCATGGCTCCGCGACGACGCCCTCGACGCCGCCCACCGCCACGCCATCGAGACCACCATCACCGCCGAGACCATGAACGACGGCACCGACGGCGTCGTCGTCGAGGTCGGCTACCACACACGCGCAGGAACCCATCGAGTCCTCGCACGCCTCGACGGCTGGCGATTCGGCTACACCCTCAACCCCGACGGCACGCTCACCACGGTCCCCAACACCGAGCCCGACCGATGACGACCCCGACTTTTTCTGCGCGACGCCATCAGCGGAAGACCCCGGCCTCTTCCTGTGTGTGTGACTCGACGCTGTGGGTTGCGCCCGTACCATCACAGCGTTGTGTACGCTGTCGGCACACGAGAGTTCGAGGGGTCCTGAGCGGGGCTCGTAGCGCTCTCGGCAGCTTCTGTGCGGATGGTCGTCCGCTGCACGGGTGGTCGCCCGTCGAGGTTGCGGATGCAGGCACGCCGATGGCGAACGAGTGCTGTGAGGGCCTGAGCGGATTGAGCAGGTTCCCCGCAGTGTCCCACAGGTCCCGTGTAAGGTGATAGTTGATCCTCGCTTTGCCGCTTGTAGCGGCAATTCCCGGGTTCGTGGCAGGTACGAGGGGTGGACGCCCTTCGGAAGGGTGGACGCCCTTCGCTCTTGCCCAGCAGGTTCGGTAGGGCTTGTAGCCCCCGTTCGTGCAGCACGGTCCGGCAGGGCTTGTAGCTCGCCGATTGTGCAACAGGTTGGTTCGCCCGTTGAGGCCCTGGTCGGGGCCGCGGTTGCCGGATTCTCCCTGTCTCCCCATACAAGTTCTCTCCCACAGGAGTACCCCTATGTCTGCAATTCGTGAGCACGTTCGTGCTCTCAACGATCAGCGCGTCAAGGCCCACGCGGCCCTGAACGCCCACACCGATGCCTGGTACCGGGATCATCCGGGCCAGCCGATGAGTGCCGAGGCCCGCGCGATCGAGGCCCGGTTCGAGACGGAGATCTCCGACCTCGAGCACGAGATCCGGAAGCACGTCGACCGCGAGACCCGTGAGAACGAGTCTGCTGCGGTCCGCAACGCCAACCCCGCACTGTTCGGCGGTTCCGAGCCGGCGCCGGCCGGGTCGTCTGTCGGCTCCGCGATCGTCCGTGCCGTCGAGGACGTGATGTCCGGTCGTGTCGCGACCGCTCAGGTCCCGCTGGAGGTCCGCAACACGGTCACCGAGTCCGGTGATTGGGGCCAGGGTGTCCCCATCCAGTTCGGTGACGTGCAGCGCACCCTTCGCGCCCGGTCCGTGGTCCTGTCCCTCCCCGGTCTCCGCACCGTCACCATGACGTCGGACAAGCTGCGCTTCCCGCGGCTCGACGAGTCGACCGTGGAGCACGTCTCCGAGGCTGCGCAGATCACCGAGGACGACCCCGATCTCGACGCGATCACCCTGACGGCGAAGAAGTATGGGACCTACACGGAGATCTCGTCCGAGTTGGGAGAGGACTTCTCCGCGGACGCGATGGACGTCCTCGGGTCGAACATGCTCAACGCCTTGGCCCTGAAGGTCGACCTGGACCTTCTCGAAGGGACCGGAGCCGGCGGTGTCGTCGGCCTCCGGAACTGGCCCGGCATCAACACCACGTCGGTGGCGGGTGTCCCGACGAACTTCGCGAAGTTCCGTGAGGTCGAGTACGAGCTCGACGCCGCGAACGCGAACCTCACGAACGCCGTGTGGCTCATGCATCCCCGGTCGTGGTGGGTGCTCGGTGGCATCAAGACCGGCATCTCGTCGGACGAGACCACGCTGCTCGAGCCGAACCCGCAGCAGGGTCCCCGGACGCTGCTCGGCTACGGGGTCCGCACCTCGTCGCAGATCACGCTGACCGAGGGTGCCGGCGCCGGCAGTTGGGTCGGCCTGGTCGACGGGTCGCAGCTCGTCGTGGGTGTCCGCCGTCCCGCCACCGTCGAGATCTCCCGGGACTTCAAGTTCGACGAGGACGTCATCGCCATGCGAGCCACCGCCCGGTACGGGTTCGCCGTCATCAACGCGGGCGGTGTGTCCATCGCGACCGACGTCCGCGCGAGCTGAGAGGAACAACCATGAGGCAGATCAACGAAGGCACTGCACTGACCGGCGTCCTTGGCACGGTCCTGACCCCCGGCACCGCGACCGGGACGAACATCGACTTCACCCCCACCTACGAACCGTCGGTCGTGGCAGTCGCGAACGTCGGCGCCATCTCGGCCGGTTCCGCCGTGGTGACCGTCACGGGCGGCACCGCCCTCGGCGACGCCTCCGTGACCTACGGCAGCGTCGTCGCCAACGGCGCCGGCCAGGGCACGACCACCTACACGCTGTCCGTCCCGTCCGTTTGGACGCGGTACATCGGCGCCAACGTGGTGATGGCCGGCGGCACGGTCACCCCGATCAGCGTCGCGTTCCTCGCGAAGAAGTTCGACACCGCCTAGCACGCGGCGGGTGTGCGGCCGTGGGGGCCGCGTTACCGCACCCGCCCTACGGGCCCCGACGGAGTTTCCCTACTTTCGCCGTCGGGGCCCGGACCTCGGCAAAGCGGATGGATCTCCCCGCTTGACCGAACCGGGCCCTGTCTCTCGCGTCACCCTCCGGGGCGCGGGAGGCAGGGACCACCCGTTTCGACAACCGTGAGGAACACGCCGCATGACCGCAGTCGCCTGGTCCTCGATCGACCTCCGCAGCGACCCCGACGAACCCGAATACAGAGGCGACTCACGGGCGTGCTCGGCACCGTCGCCACCGCCGGGACCGTCACCGGCACCGGGGTCGACTTCACCCCGTACTTCGAACCGTCGGTGAAGGCGATCGCGTCGATCGGTGTGATCTCGGCGGGCACCGTCACCGTCCACGTCCAGGGCGGCACCGCCGCGGGCGACGGCAGCGTCGCCTACGGGACGATCCAGGCGATCGGCGGTGCCCAGGGCACCGCCACCTACGAGCTCGACGTGGCCGCCCTGTCGGCCCGCTACCTGCGGGCTCAGGTCACCATGTCGTCGGGCGGCACCGTCACCCCGGTCGGCGTCACGTTCGTCGCGAAGCCGATCACCACCTGACCGACGCGGGCCCTCCCGCTCCCTCCTGGTCAGACAGGGGAGCGCGAGGGCCTCGTCCGAGGCGACGCGAGGGTGCGCCCACACCCTGCGACCGTCTCAGCCCTCGCCCACGCCGTTCCTGCTTCCGGTGTGGGCGAGGGCCCAACCTGCTCCGGGGGTGTCCTGTGGCCTGGCAGATGCTCAACCTGACGACCGACGACGCCCGCGAAGTCCCCGGCCTCGACCCCGCCGACCTCGTCGACGCCTACGGGCAGCTCCAGGCCCTCATCGTCCGCCCCTCGTGGCACGCCGACGCCGCCTGTCGAGGCCGCGACGACCTCAACTGGTTCCCGCGGCGAGGCGAGCCCGTGGCCGAACAGCGGGCGATCTGTGAAGACTGCCCGGTCCGTGGCCCTTGCGCCGACGCCGGCATGGGCGAGCGTCACGGCATCTGGGGAGCCCTCAGCGAACGAGACCGCCGAGCCCTCCGACGAGGCCAACCCACGGCACGGATCTGACGTCGTCGTCAAGGTGTCGGAATCTCCCACACCTGTCCGAAATTGACCGAGGTACTTCCTGTGACAAGTTGACTTGTCACTAGCTCTCGGAAGCTGGCTTCCGACTGCTACGCGGACGCGCAACGGCCCCCGACCGAAGCCGGGGGCCGCTCTCGTCGCGTGTGGTGGGATCAGGGCTTGAGGTCGTCCCGGCGACGATCGCATCGAACGACGCGTTCATCCCTCGGCGCTGCTCGAGGTCACGTTCGGCCCTGTCGCGGATCCCGTCAGGAACCGCATCGATGAGGCGTTGCGCCGCCTCGGGGAACCTGAAGATCTCCAGGAGCCACTCCCAGTGCCGGACCCGGTCGTCGGTCACCTCAACTTCGCCGACTTCATGGACCAGGTAGAGCCGCCCGAGTTCGTCCACACGCAATCGGTGCGTGTCCCCGGGATCTGCGGTGAAGATGACGATGAGCCTGCAGGCCATCTCGTCGGCGAGCTCGTCGGCGCCCGGCGGGCAGTCATGCGCCACCCGAACCATCGCGACCGCTGTGTAGGCGAGCAGATTCTGGGGTGAGACCACGTCGACGAGACGGCCCCGGTCGATCGTCTCGTTCAACGTGGGGATCTCCAGCATCCTCATCATCTTGATGAGGTGGTTCTGCTCGCTGAGGTAGTCGTCGAGGGTGATCACTGAGCTGCCCGCCGTTCCGCCATCATGTCGACGAGAGCGACGACGTGAGGATCGCCGAGGCGGTAGCGCAGCACGAGCGACGCGTCCTGCAGGGCCCCGTCATCGAGTCCGGCAGGATCGTCGGGCCACCCGGCCTGTGCGGCGATCTCCCCGTACACCGCGGGGTGGAGTCGCAGCTCCGAGATCACGCTCTCCCGGAACCACTGGTGGCCCTGCTCTTCGGTCCAGCCGGCGTCGACGAGGGCCTGGCCCCGCCGGTCTCCCTCGGCGGTCATCGATGTGAGCAGCGACACGAACACCTCGCGCAACTCGGCGCTCATCCCGTCGAAGCCGTCGTAGCCGGACACGAAGGCGAGGGTCTGGTCGACGGCGTCCTGCAGGTGGCGGGGCACAGCTGCGATGAGTTGCCCGACGCGCTCGTCGAGCGCCGTCCGCTCCCAGGCGGGTTCGCCTTCGGCGTAGAACTTCACGAGGCCGGGGATCTCCGGCAGGGTGATGCGCTCGGTGGTGGTCATCGGGCGCCCTCCTCGTCCTTGAGCAGGAAGCCGAACAGGTGCGGCATGAGGGTGGCGTAGTCACGCACGCCCTCGTCGGTGAGCTGGTCGTCTGCAGCGACGTGGCTGGCCAGGTGGAGCATTCCGTAGAGGTACTCGGCGCCCACGGCGTCGTAGACGGCCTGCCAGACGCCTTCCGGCAGACCCGAGACCTGGTCGTTGACGGCGTCGATCACCGCGTTCGCTTTCACGAGCAGTGGGACGATCGCATGCACCGCTGGCTCGAGTTCGGCGATCACCTCCCGGACCGACTCGGCGGCCTCGTTCGGGATCACGTCGGGGTTGAGCCAGACGGGAAGCTGGACGGTGGTCGGGGTGATGGTCATGCGGGTGTGTCCTCCATGTGAGTGGTTGGTTGGCTCACAACCGTGGCTCACATGGAGGACGTTTCCGCAGGTCAGGACCTGTTTCAGCGGAAGGTGTGGGATTCGAACCCACGGTGACCCGGAGGCCACAACGACTTTCGAGGCCGTCCCATTCGTCCGCTCTGGCAACCTTCCGGCGGCGATGCTAGCGGCCCGCCGGCAAGGTTCGGCCAGCGGAGGAGCCGAGCCCCTCGGATCCTCTCAGGTATCTGCCGGGGCTGGTGCCGAGCACCTGGCGGAAGGCCGCAGCGAACGCACTCGGCGTCGCGTACCCGACATCGCCGGCGACGCGGGTCACCGAGGTGCCGTCGGCGAGGCGACGTACCGCGGCCTGGACGCGCACCTGGGTCCGCCACCGCCCGACCGACATGCCCGTCTCGGCGAGGAAGCGGCGTTCGAGGGTGCGGCGGCTGGTCGACACCCGCGCCGCGAGCGCGCTCACATCGTCATCGCAGGCGGGATCGTCGAGCAGAAGTCGAGCGACCTCGACCGCACGGGCGTCGGAGGGCATCGGCAGGTGCAGCGGTGCATCCGACAGGTCCGCGAGCTGGTCGACGAGGACCGCGACGAGGTGCGCATCGCGCTCGACGTGGCCCCACAGCGGAGCGGCCTCCACCGCGTGCAGCACCAGCGCCCGGGTGAACGGGGCGATCTCGACAGCTCGACACGGGCCCGGCTCGGCGACCAGTCCGGACGCGAGGTAGAGCGAGCGGACCCGCACGCGCCCCTCGGTCTCCAACTCGTGGTGCACACCCGACGGCGCCCACACGCCGCGATGAGGTGGCACCAGCCAGGAACCCTCGGCGGTGCGAACCGTCATCACGCCTGTCTCGGCCACCAGGAGCTGGTCCCACCCGTCGGCTTGGGGCAGCACGACGTGCGACTCGGGGTGGGTGACGGCGTAGGAGCGGACGAGTGGCTCGCTGAGCGGGTTGTGGCGCATCGACGACAGATGTTGTCAGAACATCGGATGTGCGTCAGGTGGTGGTGTCCGTACGTTCGAACGATGGATGAGACCACGCACAACCCGCCCATCGGACACCTCGCCCACTTCGCCGTCCACGCCGACGACGTCGCGGCCTCCCGTCGCTTCTACGAGCACGCCGTCGGGTGGCGGTTCGAACCGTGGGGACCGCCCGAGTTCTTCCACATCCACGCCGCCGACGGATCCCAGCCTGGCCCCATCGGTGCCCTCCACGCGGTTCGTCCGCTCGTCGGCGTTCGTCCCGTCGGCTTCGAGTGCACGATCGCGGTCGACGACGCCGACGCGGCAGTGGCACGAGCGCTCGAGGTCGGCGGCGTGCTGCTCATGGGCACGACCACCATCGCCAGTGTGGGACACCTGGCCTGGGTGCGCGACCCGTCGGGCCACCCCGTCGGCCTGATGCGCTACGACACCGAAGCGGACTGAGCGCCGAGTGGACGGTCAGAGCTGAGCGATCGCCCGAGCGAGGAGCGCCTTGCGCACCTCGATGGTGTCCGGTGTCGCCAGG
>CAZBTQ010000105.1:5916-10133 GCA_964494405.1 uncultured Iamiaceae bacterium | reverse complement strand
CTGACCCTCGAGGGCGGCGCGCACCTGGACGAAGGCGAGCTGGATCTGGGCGAGGGCGTCGCGCAGCGTGGCCCCGTCGGGCCCGAGCTCGGCCTCGACGGCGTCGAGCAGCGCCGTGAGCGCGTCGATCGCCAGCTTCGACTCGCCGAGCTGGGGTTCCTCGGCGCCGAGGTGGATCGCCGCCAGCTCGTAGAGGCCCATGGCGTGGTTGGCGATGACGACCGCGGCGGGGGTCTCGAGCATCTGTCGCCTGGTGTCGGCCATCTCGGCGATGAGCTGGCGTGCCTGCTCCTGCTCGGCGGGCGAGAGGCGCTCGAACTCGGCGCGCTGCTCGTCGGTGAGCGCCGACAACAGATCGGGTCCCGTCGACCCGGGTGCGGCCGTCGGACCGCTCGGCTCGTCCGCTCCCGCTGCGGTCGAAGGGTTCTTGTCGCCGCGATCGCGATCGACGGGGTGCTCGCCGCCGGGGGTCCAGAGGCTCATGGGGAAGGTGTCCTGACTGTTGCGTTCGGTGGTGTCCGGCGGTGCGGATGCGGGGCGCGGCGCGGCCACCGTGGTGGTCGCGCACGCCTGCTGGTACTCTATGCCGACAACTTCACCGGGAAAGCGGGGCACTGCCCCCACCCGGCCACCGTTGCAGGTGCGCCGGGTCGATCGATTCGACATCGTCGCCGTACGCGGTGACGGTGGTCGCGGACGTCGGCTCTCCGACGTCCGCTGTCGCGTTCGGGCTCTGGCCCGGATCCCGAGAGCGGACAACCCTGTACCCGCGCGCCGAACAGAGAGGATCTGCGCATCGATGAGGAGTGAGTGGCGATAGCTGCGCCGGCCAACAACGAGCCCCGTATCAACGAACGCATCCGCGCCCGCGAGGTCCGCCTCGTGGCTCCGGATGGGGGACAGATCGGCATCAAGCCCCTGCCTGAGGCGCTGGCCATGGCCCGTGAGCTCGAACTGGACCTCGTGGAGGTGGCCGACAAGGCCAACCCACCGGTCTGTCGGATCATGGACTACGGCAAGTACAAGTACGAAGCCGCCCAGCGGGCCAAGGAATCACGACGCAAGAGCACCAACATCGTCGTCAAGGAGATGAAGTACCGCCCCAAGATCGGTGGCGGCGACTTCGACACCAAGACCCGCAAGGTCGAGCACTTCCTCGGCGAGGGTCACAAGGTCAAGGTCACGATCATGTTCCGAGGCCGCGAGATGCAACACCCCGAACTCGGCAAGAAGATCCTCGACCAGGTGGCCGACGCCGTGTCCGATGTCGGACGCGTCGAGGTGGTCCCCAAGCTCGACGGCCGCAACATGATCATGGTGCTCACGCCCGACAAGAAGGCACAGGCCGCAGCCGCCAAGCGCTCTGCCGAGACCGACGACGACGGTCCCGAACCCGATCCCAGCTGAACCGCCCCGCCCTCCGGACTGTCCGGGGGCGGTGCCCGAGACACCCCGAGGTACCCATGCCGAAGATGAAGACCCATCGGGGCGCCGCCAAGCGCTTCAAGGTCACCGGCACCGGCAAGATCATGCGACGGAAGGGCTACAAGGCCCACATCCTCGAGAAGAAGGCACCCAAGCGGAAGCGCCGCCTCTCCACCGAGGCCGAGGTCACCGGTGGCGATCGCGCCAACGTGCAGCGCCAGCTCGGCCTGCGCTGACCCGCCGTCCACCGTCCTCCACACCTTCCTCCCGTCCTGAAAGGAGCCAGCTATGGCCAGGGTCAAGCGCGCCGTCCACAGCAAGAAGCACCGCCGGTCCACCCTCGAGCGGGCCAAGGGCTACTACGGCAACAAGAGCCGCTCGTACCGCGCCGCGAACGAGCAGGTCATGCACTCGCTGCAGTACTCGTTCCGCGACCGCCGCGCCCGCAAGGGCGAGTTCCGCAAGCTCTGGATCCAGCGGATCAACGCCGCCTGCCGCCAGAACGACATCAGCTACAGCCGGTTCATCGCCGGGCTGAAGGCTGCTGGCATCGAGGTCGATCGCAAGGTCCTCGCTGACCTCGCCGTCACCGACGCCGCCGCGTTCACGGCGCTCGTCGACTCGGCGCGTGCCGCGCTCGACGACGCCACCCCCGCCGCGTCCTGAGCCGGCGCCCGGTCCGGATCGGACTGTGCCGGTGACCGCGCTCGCGGCATCGAACCCACGCATACGTCGCCTGCGGCGCCTCTCGGGGCGCCGCGGTGCGCGTCACGACGAGCGCCGCTTCATCCTCGAAGGCCCGACGCTGGTCGCCGAGGCGCTGGCAGCCGGTGCGCCGATCGAGGCGGTCTACGTCGAGGCGGGTGCAGCGCCCGACCTCGTCGCCGCGGCGCGAGCTGCCGGTGTGGCCGTCGACGAGGTCGCCGATGGCGTCCTCGTCGGCATCACCGACTCGGTCACCCCCCGACCGGTCCTGGCGACGGTGGCGCTGGAGGCAGCCGACCCGGTCGCGCTCCTCGACGATGCGGTGGCACGTGAGCGCCCGGTCCTGTTGTTGGTCGAGGTGTCCGACCCCGGCAACCTGGGCACGATCCTTCGTGCGGCCGACGCCGCCGGTTGTGCCGGCGTCGTGTGTTCGGTCGGCACCGTCGATCCGTGGTCGCCGAAGACGGTGCGCTCGTCTGCCGGCTCGATCCTGCACGTGCCCGTGGCGATCGACGCCGACGTCGACGTCGTGCTCGCCGCGGCGTCGGGTCGTGGGCTGATGACGGTCGCCACGGTGGTCGACGGCGGTACCTCGATCGACCAGATCGACCTGTCCGGTGCGGCGCTGATCGTGCTCGGCAGCGAGGCGCACGGCCTTCCCGAGACCCTCAGCGCGCGGGCCGACGTGCCGCTCACCGTGCCGATGGAAGGGCGTGCCGAGTCGCTGAACGTCGCCATGGTCGCCTCGGTGCTGGTCTTCGAGGCGTCTCGACAGCGACGCGTGGCCGGGTCCGCCTCGGCGGATGCACCAGGCGCGACACTCGTCGTCCCGGCGGCCCAACCGATTGGACGCCCCGACCGTCCAGCGACACAGTGATCCGACCATGATCGACGAGCTCGAGAACGCCGAGGAGAAGGCACGCGATCGCCTGGCGGCGGTCGCGTCGCTCGACGACCTCAAGGCCGCCGAGGTCGAGCTGCTGGGCAAGAAGGCACCGCTCACCCTGGCCAAGGCGCGCCTCGGCCAGCTCGAACCCGACGAGCGCCGCGACGCCGGCCGCCGGCTGAACGAGGTCCGCGCTGGGATCGAGGCGCTGTTCGCCGACACCCGTGCGTCGCTCGAAGCGGTCGCCCGCCGTGAGCAGCTCGCGGCCGAGCGGCTCGATCTCACCGAGGTGGTAGGCGCTCCGGCGCCCGGCCACCTGCACCTGGTCACCCAGGCCCACGACGAGCTCGAGGACGTGTTCGTCGGCATGGGTTTCACCGTGGCCGAGGGTCCCGAGATCGAGACCGAGTGGTACAACTTCGGCGCCCTGAACTTCCCGCCCGGGCATCCGGCACGGGCGATGTACGACACGCTCTACGTCGAGTACGGCGCGCCCGAGTCGACCCTGCTGCGCACCCACACCTCGCCGGTGCAGATGCGAGTGCTCGAAGCCGAGTCACCGCCGATCTACGTGGTGTGCCCGGGCCGGGTGTTCCGGTCCGATACGCCCGATGCCAGCCACATGCCGGTGTTCCACCAGATCGAGGGCCTCGTCGTCGACGAGGGCATCTCCATGGCCGACCTCGCCGGCACGCTCGAAGCGTTCACCTCGGCGTACTTCGGCGGCGCGATCCACTCGCGGCTGCGCCCGTCGTACTTCCCGTTCACCGAGCCCTCAGCGGAGTTCGACATCACCTGCGTCATCTGCCAGGGCAGTGGGTGCCAGACCTGCAAGCGCACCGGGTGGATCGAGCTGGGCGGCTGCGGGATGGTCCACCCGAACGTGTTGCGCAACGGCGGCGTCGACCCCGAGGTCTACACCGGCTTCGCGTTCGGGTTCGGCACCGACCGGCTGTCGCTCATGCGCTACGGCATCAGCGACCTGCGCGACATGTTCACCAACGACATCCGATTCTTGAAGCAATTCTGATGGTGTCCCCGATGGTGGTCGACCGATGAAGGTCCTGTTGTCCTGGTTGCGGGAGTTCGCGCCGTTCGAGGGCGATCCCGTCGCGCTCGGAGAGACGATGTCGGACCTGGGCATGGCGGTCGAGGCGCTCGACCACATCGGTCAGGGGCTCGACGGCATCGTGGTCGCTCG
>CAZBTQ010000105.1:0-5816 GCA_964494405.1 uncultured Iamiaceae bacterium | reverse complement strand
GACGACCACTCGGGCATCTGGATCCTCCCTGGGGACCATGCCCCCGGCACCGACGTCACCGAGGCGCTCGGCATCGTCCAGGACGTCCTCTACGACCTCGAGATCAACCCGAACCGCCCCGACGCGATGTCGGTGGCCGGCGTGGCGCGGGACCTGGCGGCGCGCCTGCGGCTGCCGTTCAGGATCGCCACGCCTCAGGTCACCGAGGCTGGTCCCCCCGCCGCGGAGTCGGGCCGGGTCGAGATCCTCGATCCCGACCTGTGCGGCCGCTTCGTCGCCCGCGTCATGCGCGACGTGCGGGTGGGGGAGTCGCCGACCTGGCTCGCCAACCGGCTCACCGCCCTCGGCATGCGCCCCATCAACTCGGTGGTCGACGCGTCGAACTACGTGATGCTCGAGCTCGGCCAGCCCAACCACGCCTACGACCTCGCCGGGCTCGGCGGGGCTGGGCTGCGGGTGCGTCGAGCCCGCGACGGCGAGACCCTGGTGACCCTCGACGACGTCGAGCGCACCTTCGTCGCCGACGACCTGCTCATTTGCGACCTCGACGACGTGGCGCACGGCATCGCCGGCGTGATGGGCGGCGCGGCCGCCGAGGTGTCGGACACCACGTCGGAGGTGCTGCTCGAGCTGGCCTGGTTCGACCCGATGGCCGTGGCGCAGACGTCGCGGCGCCTCGCGCTGCGCACAGAAGCGTCGGCGCGCTTCGAGAAGGGCACCGATCCGCAGATCCTCGAGCTGGCGGCGCTGCGCTTCGCCGAGCTCCTGGGCGACGGCGCCACGCTCGCCCCTGGTGTCATCGACGAGCGCGGCGACCTTCCCGACTCACCGCGGGTGAGAGTGCGCACGGCTCGTGCCAACCAGGTCATCGGAATCGACCTGTCACCCGGTGAGATCGGCGCTCTGCTGGAGCCGATCGGCTTCGAGGTCACCAGCGTCGGCGACGATCACGACGTGGTGGTGCCGACGTTCCGTCCCGACACCGCCTCCGAGATCGACGTCATCGAGGAGATCGCGCGACACCACGGCTACGCGCGGATCCCCAAGCGCGTGCCTCGATCCCCGCTCAACGGGCGTCTCAGCCCGCGCCAGCAGGCGCGGCGGCGGCTCCGCGGCGCCCTCGTCGGGCTCGGCCTCACCGAGGTCATGCCGACGCCGTTCCTCGCGCCTGGTGACCTCGCCCGCGCCGGCCTGGACGACGACGGCATCGTGCTGGCGAACCCGCTCATCGCCGAGGAGTCGGTGATGCGCACCAGCCTGTTGCCTGGTCTGTGCAAGGTCCTCGCCTACAACGCGTCGCATCGCAACGCCGGCGTGTCGCTGTTCGAGATCGGCCACGTCTACCGCCGTCCTGCCGACCCGTCGGCGCCCCTGCCCGACGAGCGCGAGGTCCTCGCCGTCGTCCTCGGTGGCGCTGACGCCACCGACGCGGTGCGGACGTTTCGCACCTTGGTGGGCGGGCTGCACCTTGACGCGGCCATCGACAACGCCGAGATCCCCGGTCTGCACCCGACTCGTGCAGCGAGCGTCGTCGTCGACGGCAGCGTCGTGGGTTCGGTCGGCGAGATCGATCCCGAGGTGCTCCGGGCCAACGAGGTGCCGGGCCGGGTCGGGTGGTTCGAGATCGACCTCACGACGGTGCTCGACCGCACGGCCGATGTCACGCCCTACGAGCAGGTTCGCCTCATGCCGTCGAGCGACCTCGACCTGGCCTTCGACGTGGCCGACGATGTACCCGCCGACGCGGTCGCCGCCGCGCTGCGCCGCGCCGCGGGCGATCTGTTGGTCGACCTCTCGTTGTTCGACGTCTTCCGCGGCGGCAGCGTCGCCGAAGGCCGTCGGTCGCTGGCGTTCCGCCTGCGGTTCCAGGCCGCCGACCACACCCTTACCGACCCCGAGCTGGCCGAGGTGCGGGCGCTGTGCGTCGACGCGGTCACCTCGACCCTCGACGCGTCGCTGCGCGGTTGAGCAGCGGGCGGCCGCTCGCGGGGCGCGTCGTATTGCATAGCTATGCAGCATGACGTATGGTGACCCGGTGACTCGCATCGGCATCATTGGCGCCTCGGGCTTCACCGGGGCGGAGCTCCTGCGCCTCCTCGCCGCGCACCCCGGCTTCGACGTGGCGTTCGCCACCGGCGACAGCCAGGCCGGCACCCGCGCAGCCGACCTGTACCCGAGCCTCGCCGCCGCCTATGGCGACCTGGTCTTCGCCGAGTGGAGCCCGTCGCTGGTCGAGGGCGTCGACCTGGTGTTCCTCGGATTGCCGCACGGCGCGTCCCAGTCGATCGTGCCATCGATCGTCGACCGCGGCGTCAAAGTCGTCGATCTCGCCGCCGACTTCCGGCTCGCCGACGCCGACGACTATCCGCGGTGGTACGGCGAGCCCCACGCTGCGCCCGAGCTGCTCGGCACCTTCGCCTACGGCCTGCCCGAGCTGTTCCGCGGCGACATCGAGGGCGCCGAACGGGTGGCCGTGCCGGGCTGCTATCCGACCGCCGGCAACCTCGCCCTCGCCCCGTTCGTGCGGGCGGGTGCCATCGCCACCGAGGGGATCGTGGTCGATGCTGCCAGCGGGGTCTCGGGCGCGGGCCGGGCACCGAAGTCGAACACGACCTTCTGCGCCGTCGACGAGGACTTCACCGCCTACGGCCTCCTCGACCACCGCCACACCGCCGAGCTCGACCAGGTGCTCGGCGCCACGGTGCTGTTCACCCCGCACCTCGCGCCGATGAACCGGGGCATCCTCGCCACCTGCTACGCCCGGCCGACCGTCGACCTCGACACCGCCGGCGCGCTCGACCTCTTGCGCCAGCACTACGCCGACGAGCCGTTCGTCGTCGTCACCGGCGCCTCACCGTCGACCAAGTCGACCCTCGGGTCCAACACCGCGCAGATCACCGCGCGCGTCGACCCCCGCACGGGCTGGCTGGTGGCGATCGCCGCCATCGACAACCTGGTCAAGGGTGCCTCGGGTCAGGCGATCCAGTGCGCCAACATCATCAGCGACCTCGACGAGACCACGGGCCTGCCGTCGGTCGCTCTCTATCCGTGACCGGCCCCGGGAGCGATCGATGAGCGTCACCGCAGCAAGGGGATTCGTCGCCTCCGGCGTCGCGGCCGGGGTCAAGGCCGACGGCCGCACCGACCTGGCGCTGGTCGCCACCGCCGACGGCCGTGCCGTGCCGGCGGCGGCCGTGTTCACCCAGAACCAGATGACCGCGGCACCGGTGATCACCACCCGCAACCACCTCCTGCGCACCGAGGGGCGGGCGGCGGCGGTCGTGCTCAACAGCGGCAACGCCAACGCGGCCACCGGCAAGCCCGGGCTGGCCGACGCCCGCAGCATGTGCGAGGCGGTGGGCGCCGAGCTCGGTTGCGAGTCGTCCGAGGTGCTCGTCTGCTCGACCGGCCTGATCGGCATCCCGCTCCCGATCGACGCCATCGTCGGGGGCGTTCCCTCGCTCGTCGCCGCCCGCGCCGACACCACCGAGGCCGGCGAGGCCGCGGCGCAGGCGATCATGACCACCGACACCGTCCGCAAGGAGTCCGTCTCTCGACGCGACGGCTTCGTCGTCGGTGGCATGGCCAAGGGTGCGGCGATGCTCGCCCCCAACATGGCGACGATGCTCGCGGTGCTCACCACCGATGCCGAGGCCAGCCGCCAGCAGCTCAAGGCAGCGCTCACCGCCGCGCTGCCGACGTCGTTCAACGCCCTCAGCGTCGACGGGTGCACGTCCACCAACGACACCGTGATCCTGATGGCGTCCGGCGCGGCGGGCCCTGTCGACCCCGAGGAGCTGGCGGACGCCGTCGCCGAGGTGTGTGGCGAGCTCGCCGCCCAGATGGCAGGCGACGCCGAGGGTGCCACCAAGGTCGTGCGGCTGCGGGTCACCGGCGCGGCAACCGACGCCGAGGCAGAGGTCGCCGCCCGCAAGGTCGCCGAGAGCCAGCTCGTCAAGTGCTCGTGGTACGGCAAGGACCCGTACTGGGGACGCATCGCGTCCGAGCTGGGCAGCGCTGGTGTGCTGTTCGACCAGGGCAAGGTGCGCGTCGCGTACGGGCCGCTCGTCATCGCCGACGAGGGCGTCAGCATCGCCCACGACGCCACCGCGCTGGTCGCCTACATGGAGCAGCGGCACCTGGAGGTGACCGCCGACCTCGGGTTGGGCCGGGGTGAGGCGACGGTCCTCACGAACGACCTCACCCACGCGTACGTCGACGAGAACATGGGCACGTCATGACGACGCCCTCCGACGTCGAGGCCCAGTCGCCCACGACCATGTCGCCGACCACCAAGGCCGAGGTCCTCATCGAGGCGCTCCCGTGGATCCAGCGGTTCCGCGACAAGGTCGTCGTCGTGAAGTACGGCGGCAACGCCATGGTCGACCCGGTGCTGGCTCGGACGTTCGCGGAGGACGTCGTGCTCATGCACTCGGTCGGCATCCGGCCGGTTGTCGTGCACGGCGGCGGTCCGCAGATCGGTGAGCTGATGGACCGGCTCGGCAAGAAGACTGAGTTCCGCGACGGCCTCCGCGTCACCGACGCCGAGACCCTCGACATCGCTCGGATGGTGCTCGTCGGCAAGGTCAACCGCGACATCGTGGCGTCGATCAACGTGCACGGTCCGCTGTCGGTGGGCCTCTCCGGCGAGGACGCCGGGCTGATCCTGGCCAGCGCCCGGAACCCCGACCTGGGCTTCGTCGGTGACGTCGAGGCGGTGAACCCCGCGATCGTCGACCGGCTGCTGGCCGAGGGGCTGATCCCGGTCATCTCGACGATCGGCGCCGACCTGGCGGGCCAGGCGTACAACATCAACGCCGACACGGTCGCCGGCGCCATCGCGGTGGCGGTGGGCGCCGAGAAGATCGTCTACCTCACCGACATCGAGGGCCTCCGCCGCGACGTCGAGGATGCGGCATCGCTCATCCGAAGGGCGACCGCGGCCGAGCTCCAAGCGCTGCTCGACGACGGCACGATCGCCGGGGGGATGATCCCCAAGGTCGCCGCGTGCGTCCACGCGGCCGACCACGGCGTCGGCTCCGCCCACATGATCGACGGGCGCATCCCCCACGTCCTGTTGCTCGAGATCTTCACCAACCGGGGGATCGGCACGATGGTCACCCGCGACCCCGTCCTCGACCCGACCACGGAGGACCAGCCATGAGCCCGGTCGACACCTCGCCACTGATGTCCACCTACGGGCCGCCGCGCGTCGAGTTCGTGCGCGGCGAGGGCTCGTGGCTGTGGGACGGCGACGGCACGCGGTACCTCGACTTCTTGTCGGGGCTGGCGGTGACGTCGCTCGGCCACGCCCACCCCGCGGTGGCCGAGGCGCTGTCCGAGCAGTCCCGCACGCTGCTGCACGTGTCCAACCTCTTCGCCACCGTCCCGGGGATCGAGGTCGCCACGACGCTCGACCGCCTGCTCGGCGGTGGGGGACAGGTGTTCTTCTGCAACTCGGGTGCCGAGGCCAACGAGGCCGCGATCAAGCTGGCCCGCAAGTGGGGTGGCCACGGCCGCTACCAGGTCGTGTCCACCTACGGGTCGTTCCACGGCCGCACCCTCGCCACGCTGCACGCCACCGGCCAGCCCACCAAGTGGGAGGGCTTCCAGCCGCTGCCCGAGGGGTTCCGCCACGTCGCGTGGGCCGACCTCGACGCGCTGGCGGCCGGCATCGACGAGACGGTGGCCGCGGTGCTGATCGAGCCGGTGCAGGGCGAAGGCGGGGTGAACCCGGCGTCGATCGAGTACCTGCGCGGCGTGCGCGAGCTGTGCTCGGAGCGCGACGTGTTGATGATGGTCGACGAGGTGCAGAC
>CAZBTQ010000104.1:0-10229 GCA_964494405.1 uncultured Iamiaceae bacterium | reverse complement strand
CGCTCGAGCACCGCCAGGTTGCGATAGGCCGAGCTCTGCGGGATCCCGGACCGCACGCTCAACAGCTCGGGGATCGTGAGGGGGCGGTCGGCGCCTTCGAGCACCTCGACGAGCGAGCGTCGGCTCGACGTGTAGCGCTGGCCGTCTCGACGGAGGCGCTCGGCCGCGGTTGCGTGCACGTTGGCCGCTGGCGACGGTGTCGGTCGGCTGGACGGCATCCCACCACCATACCGCGAGAACTGAGAATGGATGAGAAGCGGTGGTGACGTACTCTGCCGAGGTGACCCTCGCGACTCCCACCATCACGTTCCCCGGTGCGCGGCGGCCCGACCGCAGCTCGACGGTCGACAGCTCCGGCGTCGCCATCCGCACCTACGAGTGGGGCGACGCGGACGCCCCGCCGCTGTTCCTCGTCCACGGCGGCTTCGACTTCGCCGGGACGTTCGACCTGTTCGCGCCCCTGTTGGCCGACGACGGCTGGAGGGTGGTGTCCTGGGATCAACGGGGCCACGGTGGGTCGGCCCACGCCGCGCTCTACAGCTGGGACGCCGACGTGCGCGACGCGATCGCCGTCGTCGACTCGGTCACCGCCGACCCCGTGCCGATGATCGGCCACTCCAAGGGCGGCGGCATCCTGCTCCAACTCGCCGAGGTGGCGCCGTGGCGCATGACCCGGATGGTGAACCTCGACGGCCTCCCGTCGGGACGCACCGCCCCCGACGTCGCCGACCACGAGCGCACTCGCATGCTGCGCGACGAGCTCGCCTCGTGGCTCGACCACCACCGCCGGACCCACGAGCTCCAGCGCAAGCCCGGCACCCTCGACGACCTCGCGGCCCGGCGCGGCACCATGAACCCCCGCCTGAGCCCCGAGTGGTTGCTCTACCTCGCCTCGATCGGCGCGCAGGAGTCCGACGAGGGGTGGCGCTGGACGATCGACCCGGCGCTGCGATTCGGTGGGTTCGGGCCGTTCCGACCTGAGTGGTCGCTCGACCGCCTGCCCGGCCTCGGCATCCCGATGCTCGGCGTGCTGTCCACCATCGAGGAGCCGATGGGCTGGGGCACGTCGCTCGTCGACGTCCAGCCGTACCTGCCCGACACAGCGCAGGTGGTCGAGATGGCCGACACGGGCCACTTCCTGCACATCGAGCGGCCCCGCGAGGTCGCCGACGTCGTCCTGGGGTTCCTCCGATGAGCGCCGTGACCCTCACGCACAACAAGATCTCGTTGGCCCTGCACCCGCTCCGCGAGGACACGCCTGGTCGGGTCCTGCTCCTGCTGCACGGTCTGGGCGAGTCGTCGCCGACCGAGGTGCCGGCGAGGGTTGCCGAGTGGCCCGGTCCGGTGTGGGCGCTCGACTTCACCGGTCACGGCGACTCCACGGTGCCCGACGGTGGTGGGTACACGGCCGAGTCGATGATGGGCGACGCCGACATCGCGCTCGCCCACCTGCTCGGCCTCGGGCGAGGCTCGGTCACCCTGTACGGGCGTGGGCTCGGTGCGTACGTCGCGCTGATGCTCGCGGGAGCGCGACCGACCGACGTCTGCGGCGCGATCCTCGACGACGGACCCGGACTGGCCGGTGGCGGCCCCTCGCCATCGACGCCGGTGCTCGCGCGCATCGACCCTGCGGCGCCGCGACCGCCCGACCCGTTCGCCCTCGTCGAGCTGAGCGCCGACGTCCGCCCGCCGGACTACGCGACGACGTTCGTCCGCCAGGCCGTCCACTACAGCGGCCTCGATCGCTGCATCGCCGTGGTCGGCCGGGTGCGGCCGCCGTGGCTCGACGCGGTGGCGGCCGAGTACGGCGTCGTCAGCGAAGGCACCGCCCAGGCACTCGCCCGCTTCGCCGCCGCAGAGCCCGCTCCGGCCGACCCCTAGAGCATGCGAGCCTGTCGGCTCGGCCCCCTAGGAATCGCGCGAGCCGACGAACTCGGCGAGCTGGACGAGCGCGTCGACTGCACCCTCGTCGAGCGCCGCACCGGTGATCGACGACGCCGCCCGGTCGGTGAGCGCGTCGACCCGCCGCTCACTGGACTCGCGCGCGCCGGTGTCGATGATCACCTGTTGGAGCAGGCCGATGTCGACCTCGTCGAGATCGGCCGATCCGACCCGCTCGAGGACGGCCCGCTGGTCGTCATCGGCACGCTCGCGGGTGACGGCGAGCAGCGGGGTCGGCTTGCCCTCGCGCAGGTCCTCGCCGATGGGCTTGCCGGTGAGCGCGGGGTCGCCGAACACCCCCAGCAGGTCGTCTCGCAGCTGGAACGCCTCACCGAGCGGCACGCCGTAGGCGTCGAGCGTCGGCCGCAGCTCATCGAGGCGGTGCGCCAGCGCGGCCCCCATGTGGAGGGGACGCTCGATGGTGTACTTGCCGGACTTGTACCGCGAGATGCGCCGAGCCGTCGCCAGGTCGGTGGTGCCGCGCACCGTGCCAGCGAGGTCGAGGTACTGGCCGATGTTCACCTCGATGCGCAGCTCGTGCCAGATCTCCATGGCGTCGGCTGGCGCGCCGGTCATCAGCCGATCGGCGTAGACGTGCGCGACGTCGCCGACCAGGATCGCCACGCCCTCGCCGAAGTGGTCGGACTCGCCGCGCCAGCCGGCTCGTGAGTGCTCCGCCGCGAACTGGGTGTGGATGGTGGGCGTGCCGCGCCGGGTCGCCGACGCGTCCATGACGTCGTCGTGGATGAGCGCGAACACCTGGAGGAACTCGAACGCCGCGCCGACGTCGAGGATGCGAGCGTCGTCGGGATCGCCGCCCGCGCCGACGAAGCTCCAGTGGCAGAACGCTGGGCGCAGCCGCTTGCCACCGTCGAGCACCAGGCGGGCCAGAGCGCCCACCGGCGCCGCGAGATCGGGGTCGAGCGCCGACCAGCGGGCGACCTCGTCGACGAGGATGCCGTCGAGCCGGACCGAGACCCGGTCGGCCACCGCGGTGAGCGCCGCTGGTGTGGCGACGCCCGACGCCTGGGACGATCCGGCGGGGGCACTCATCGGGGGGAGCCTACCGGTGGTCGCTCGCCGGGCCGCTGGGCATGCGCTGCACGGCTCGCACGCCCTCCTTCCTTCCCGCTCTTGCCGCTCGGGCCACGGCCTCGCCTATCTGCTCGGCCTCTTCGGCGTGCTCACGCCCCGTCGGTGTCGTCGAGCTCGACGACGACTCGACTGACCTCCATGCGTGCCGCCCCGATGCGGCTGCGCAGCACAGCGATGAGCTCGGCAGCCCGCTGGACGCGCGACGACAGGTGGTCGACGTCGACGGCCTCGCGCTCGAGCTCGGCGACGATCGTCTCGAGCTCGGCCATCGCCTCGGCGTAGCCGGGCGCATCGGCGGCCACCGGGTCCGGAACCTCGGTGTCTGGGCTGTCAGGCATCGTGTTCGGGCTCCATCTGGGTGGTGGGACGGTGGTCGGCGCGAGTGACGGTGCCGACGAGCGTGCCGTCACCCACCGTGGTGTGCACCTCGGTGCCGACGGGGGCGTCGGCGACCTGGCGGACGAGCGTGCCGTCGGCGGTGCGGGTGATCGACCACCCGCGCGCGATGACCCTGGCGGGGTCGAGCGCTCGCACCTCTCGTGCCAGCGAGTCGACTCGTGACTCGGCGCGGTCGACGATCCGCGACGGTGTCGCCGCGACGAGCGCTGCCTGGCGGTCGATCCGCGCCGACGCGAGCTCGACGGCCGTGCGTGCTCCTGAGCGGATGCGTGCAGACGCGCCGGTGACGCGACCGTCCGCACGGTCGAGCGCGTCGACGCTGCAGCGCGACAGGCGCCGGGCGAGGTCATCGCAGCGCACCCGCGCCTCGGTGACCGCCTCGCAGAGGAACGCCGCGCACGCGGTGGGCGTGGTGAACGATCGATGGGCGACCCGGTCGGCCACGCTCTCGTCGATCTCGTGGCCGATCCCGGTGAGGACCGGGACGGGCATGGTGGCGATGGCGCGGGCGACGACCTCGCTGTCGAAGGTGACGAGATCGGTGCGTGAGCCGCCGCCGCGCACGACGAGCACCACGTCGAGCCGCAGCCGTGCCGCGACGCCCAGGGCCGCGGCGACGTGTTCGGCCGAGCCGGAGCCCTGCACCCGGGTGTCGACGATGGTGATGTCCCACCCGTGCCCCACCCGTTCGAGCTGGTGGAGGGCGTCAGCCGCAGCGGCGCTTCCGGCGCTGGTGACCAGCCCCACCCGCAACGGCAGGAGCGGGAACGGCAGCCTGCGGTTGCGGTCGAGCAGGCCATCGGCGGCCAGCGCGCGCAGGAGCGCGTCGCGGTCGGCGGCGAGCTGGCCGAGCGTGTGGGTGGGGTCGATGCCGGTCATCCGCAGCTGGATGCGCCCCTGCGGTGCGTAGAACTGGACCTCGCCGCGGATGCGGACGTCGAGGCCGTCCGACAGCGCGAGGCCACCGGCGCGGGCGAGCACGTGGTCGACCGCGCGCCGGTTGCCGCGGAACAGCACGACCGACACGCTCGCCTCGGTCGGGCGCCCCAACGTGCCGGGCTCGACGAGGCGAAAGTAGGTGTGGCCGTTGGACGACTGGTACATCCCGTGGATCTCGCCCCGCACCCAGACCTGGTCGGGGAACGCGCCCTCCAGAGCATCCGAGATCCAGCGGTTCAGCTGGGCGACACTGAGGGTGTGCGCATCCATCGGGCCGACGCTAGCGGTATGACCGCGTCACACCGAGGGGTCGCGGGTGGCACGTAACGTCCGTCGCAACGAGCCGCCGCTCCCGTTCTCCGGCGGCTCGGGCGACTCGATCGACGCCAACCAGGCGGCCACCCTCCTCGCACACGTCTCCGACTTCGTCGCGGTGGTCGACGCCCAGGGCGACATCCGCCACGTCAGTGGATCGGTCGAACGGATCCTCGGCCACCGTGCCGATCAGCTCATCGGCGGTGCGGTGTCGCAGCTGTTCGTCGCCGACATGGACCTGGTCACGCCGGAGGTGCTCGACCGGGTGTTCCTCGGGCGCGGCTCGCACGGCCCGATCCCGATGCTGGCCGTCGACGCCGATGGTCGGCCCCGCCAGGTCGAGGCGATGATCGAGAACCGGCTCGAGTGGGACGACGACGGCCGCGACGCGACCGCCGGTGTCGTCGTGGTGACCGCCGTCGACCTCACCGCCAAGCAGATGGTCGACGCCGCGCTCTCCGAGCAGCGCGAGCTCCTCGAGGCGATCGCCCGGGGCTCGGGCGTCAGCGACACCGTCGACCGCCTCGTCGACCGGTTGTGCCGATGGGTGCCAGACGCGGGAGCGATGGTGCTGCTCACCGACCCCGCAGGTGGGTGGAGTTGCATCGGAGAGCTCGGCGTGCCGGAGCCGCTCGCGGCGCTGTTCGACTGGGCCGAGGGGACGTCGCCGCTCGGTCGTGCGCTCGAGCGCCTGCCCGACCGTGGAACCGTCGTCACCATGGGCGAGCCGAGCTGGTTCGCGATCCGCGCGGCGTGCCGGGCGACCGGTGTCGAGTCGTTCTGGGCCCGCAGCTTCAAGGGTGTGGGCGCCGAGCTGCCCGCGGGAGTGGTGCTGGTGGTGCGGACCGACCGGCGCCAGCCGTCCGCCGTCGAGATGGACCTGTTGGAGCAGTCGGCGCACCTGGCCGCCATCGCGGTCGAGCGGCAGCGCGCCGTGAGCGCGTTGGAGCACGCCGCCGTGCACGATGAGTTGACGGGGCTCCCCAACCGGGCGCTGGTCGTCGACCGGCTGGAGCAGGAGCTGGGTCGGGTGGCTCGCAGCGGCGGTGGCGTCGGCGTGCTGTTCGTCGACCTCGACCGGTTCAAGCACCTCAACGACACCTACGGCATCGCGATCGGCGACGCCGTCCTGTGCGCGGTGGCCGATCGCCTGCACGGCGTCCTGCGCGCCGGCGACACCGTCGGCCGGCTCGGCGGCGACGAGTTCGTCATGGTCTGCACCGAGGTCAGCGGGCCTGCCGACGTGATGGCCGTCGCGCAGCGGCTCGCCGAGATGTTGCGCGAGCCGGTGCTGGTCGGCGGGGCCGAGCTTCGTGTGAGGGTCAGCATCGGGGTGGCGCTCTCCGATGAGAGCACCACCCGCGCCGACGACGTGATCCGCAACGCCGACCATGCGGCGCACCGCGCCAAGGAGCGAGGTCGAGACACCATCGTCCTGTTCGAGGAGTCCGACCACCTCCAGGTCTTGACCCGGGTCGAGGTGGAGCAGGCGCTCCACGGCGCGCAGGACCGCGACGAGCTGGTCCTCTACTACCAGCCGATCATCCGGCTTTCAGATCGACGCCAGGTGGGTGTCGAGGCCCTGCTGCGTTGGGAGCGTCCGGGCGCAGGCCTCGTGGGCCCGAGCGACTTCATCTCGGTCGCCGAGGACACTGGCCTGATCCTTCCGATCGGGTCGTGGGTGCTGGAAGAGGCGTTCCGCTCGGCCGCGGTGTGGCCCGAGCCGGCGCGGGGCGGTCGCATCCAGGTGTCGGTGAACCTGTCGCCGCGCCAGCTGTCGGCCCCCGGCCTCCTCGACCGCATCACGGCGCTGTTCGAGCGCACTGGGGTCGACCCGCGCCTGATCTGCTTCGAGGTCACCGAGAGCGCGCTGTTCGGCGACGAGGACATCGCCGTCGCCACGTTGCAGCGGCTCAAGGCGCTCGGTGCCCACGTGGCGATTGACGACTTCGGCACCGGGCACGCGACGCTCGACTACCTGCGGCGCTTCGACATGGCCGACATCTTGAAGGTCGACAAGTCCTTCGTCGCCGGGCTCGACAACGAGGGCGGCCAGGAGCGCGCGATCGTCGGCGCGTCGGTCGCGATGGCCCACTCCCTCGGCGTCGAGGTGGTCGCCGAGGGAGTCGAGACCGAGGAGCAGCTCCGAGCCGTGTTCGAGCTGGGGTGCGACCGTGCGCAGGGCTTCCTGTTGGGGTCGCCCGACCGATTCGTCCACGCCGTGGCGGCATCGGCCAACCGGTAGCCCTGCCCCGGCGCCGGCAGCTACAGCAGGGCGGGGTACACCAGCGACTTGAGCTGCCCACGGAAGTTGTAGGTGCCCGACGGCATCATCTGGGTCATGAACACGACCCACAGGTCCTCGACCGGGTCGCACCAGAAGGTCGTCGACGCGGCGCCGCCCCACATGTAGGCGCCCGCGGAGCCGACCTGGCCCGTGCGTGCCGGACCGAGGTCGATGGCCATGGTGAGACCGAAGCCCATGCCGTCGAAGCCCACCTCGCCGTAGCCACCGGGCTGGGCGAACTGGCGCATGTCGTCGCCGCCGGGAAGGTGGTTGGTGGTCATCAGGTCGACGGTGGCCCGCCCGAGGACGCGGACGCCGTCGAGCTCGCCCTTGTTCACCATCATCTGGCAGAACCTGGCGTAGTCGGGGAGCGTGGAGACGAGCCCGCCGCCGCCGGAGAGGAAGGCACGCGGTTGGCGGTACGGGCTGTCCTGCGGATCCTCGAGGAGCTTCAGTGACTTGTCGCTGGCGCGCCGGTAGTTGGCGGCGAAGCGCTCGACCTGGTCGTCGGAGACCTGGAAGCCGGTGTCGTGCATGCCGAGGGGCTCGAAGATGTGGTCGCGGAGGTAGTCGTCGAACCGCTGGCCCGAGAGCACCTCGACCAGACGGCCGCAGATGTCGGTCGACACGCCGTAGACCCACTGGCTGCCGGGGTGGAAGCTGAGGTTGCGCTCGGCGAGCCTCACGCAGAACGCCTCGAGGTCCACCGTGGCGTCGAGGAACGATTCGCCGTTGTCGTTGCGCGCCGCCATCGCGCCGGCGCCCCATCCCGACATGTGCATCAGCACATCGCGCACGTTCATGGGCCGGATCGGGTCGACGAGGCGGGTCGTGCCGTCGTCGAGGTGCTCCTTCACCTTGAGGTCGCGCCACTCGGGGATGAACCGGTGGACGGGGTCGGTGAGCTGGAACAGGCCCTTCTCGTACAGCGACATCAGGGCCACGCCGGTGAGCGGCTTGGTCATCGAGTAGATGCGCCAGATCGTGTCCTCGGTGACGGGGAGCTCGCGCTCGCGGTCACGGAGGCCGAACCCCTCGTAGTAGCCGACGGCGCCGCCGCGACCGATGGCCACCTGGGCACCGGCGAGCTTGCCCGGCTCGATGTAGCGGGTCTGGATGTGCTCGGCGATGTTGCCGAGGCGGCTGGTGTCGAGCCCGGCCGCGTCCGGATTGATCTTCATCTGGCGCTCCCCCTGTCGTGTGGTGGCGAACGCTAGCCCGAGCCGTAGACCTCGTCGTAGGTGAGGATCGCCGGGCAGGTGTAGGAACCGGCGTTCCCGTCGGCGAGGGCGAACGTGCCCGACAGCCCGTCGGTAGCGATCGTGAACTGGCTCCCACCGCCGAGGTCGTCGTCGCCGTGGAGCCCGTAGCTCACGCTGCCCGCGTCGGTCGTGGTGCCCAGCCTGCTCATCGCCGCGTAGTAGCGGAACACGGCCCGGGGATACGGCTCGGGCTGGGGGATGTCGTTGATCGAGCCGCCCGCACCGATCCACAAGAAGTAGCCGACGCCGTCGGACCAGCAGTAGCCGCCCGCGAGGTCGAGGCTGACCGTGCCGCTCATGCGCAGTGTCGGGACGCGGCCAGGCTTGGCCTCGCATGCGTCCTCGAGCGAGATGAGCTCGAAGTCGACCGAGGTCTCACCGGCTGTTGAGCTGGCGAGGGTGAACACGATGTCCGACCCGATGTCGACCGTCGGCAGGACGGCGGTCGAGCCGGGACACGTGCACTCCTCCGACTGCGATGTCGTGCAGAGGGCGATGCTGCCCTGGACGAGCACCCGGTCACCTCCCGTCGAGCTGAGGTCGACGGCGCCGCCCTCGACGGTGACGAGCAGCAGCGGGTTGTCGGGGTCGGGGCGGACCGTCAGGTCGACGGGGTAGGTCGAGATCGCCGGCATGCGCTGGCCGATCCCGATGGGCGCGCCGGGGCCGACGGTGAGCCGGTGGGTGCCGCGGGTGGATGTGATGCCCGGGCCGTCGGACTCCCACTCCGGGCCGTGCTCCGGCGCACGGGTGAGCCGCCGTCCGAGCATCAGGGTCGAGGCGGTGTCGTCGAGCCCGAGCGCGGCGTGGACCGGCGCCAGTCCGCCGCCGGCCTCGAGCATCGGGCCGAGCGCGCCCCAGGTGTCGATGCCGTCGGCCTGGAGGGCGCCGTAGAACCCGATCGCCGAGTACCCGCGGCGCAGGAGCGACGTCTGGGTCCTGACGAGCCAGTGGTCCCAGTTGCCGGCCGACGAGGGCGAGCCGCCGGCGAACATCTCGCCGACCCACTCGGCCTGGCCCTCGATCACCCACTGCGGCGATTCGGCGCTCGCGAAGTACTCCTGGTGGCAGTGGAACACCTCGTGGGCCACCGTGCTCCGCAGCGAGTCTGCGTCGCCGGTCAGCTCCCGCTCGGCCACTCGGATGTAGCAGGTCAGCGAGTCGGCGGGGACGAGGCGGCCGGGCCCGGCCAGGGTCGCGTCGCCTCGGTGGTGGAACCGGCTGCTGTCCTCGACGTGCACCTCGATCGGGATCCTGAGCTCGTGTCCGAAATGGTCTGCGATGTAGCGGTTCGCCTCGACGGCGATCCCCTCGAGCTCGGATGAGCGCTGGCGCGCGACCGACACCCGTTGGATCTCACCGGCCGCCTCGCCGGACGCCTCACCGACGGCCTCGCCAGCGGCCTCGCCGTCGGGCTCGATCGTGGCGACGAGGGTCGCCGCATCCGGCGTGAGCAGCGTTGTGAGCGCGGCGCGCTGGTCCTCGCTCAGCTCGTCGGTGTGGTGTTCCAGGACGTGCACGGCACCAGCGGCGTCGCGCATGCCGGTCGTGTCGATGCCGGGTGTCGCTCCGGGGATGTCGCCGTAGGTCGCAGCGACGATCCGCAGCGCCACGTCGGGCGGCATCGTCCCGTCCTCGCCGATGGCCTCGCTGACCGCGTCCTCGAAGGGGTTGGGTTCTCCGGCGGTCTCGGCGGGTTCGTCGGCGCGGTCGTCGGGACCCACCGCGGGGCTCGACGGATCGGCCGCCGATCCTCCACCATCGCCGCCGCAGGCGCCGGTGAGCACGACCAGGGCGGTCAGCGCCGCGATCCAGCGTCGAGGGGTCCGTCCGTACGTCATCGTCGTCACGTTCCGATCGTGGCTCATGCGCTGGAGACGGCCCAGCGACCGGTTCGGTTGACGAGCCGATCGATCGCGCTCCGACTCCCGGCCTTCGCGGCGAGCGAGAGGTGCGGGAGCCGGAGCGGTCGGCGGCGGAAGGTGTGGGAT
>CAZBTQ010000103.1:0-10239 GCA_964494405.1 uncultured Iamiaceae bacterium | reverse complement strand
ACGTCGCCGTCGTAGTTCTTGCAGGCCCAGACGTAGCCGCCCTCCCACTTCATCGAGGCGGCGACCATGTCGTCGATCAGGCGGTGCTCGTAGGTGAGGCCCGCGGCGTCGAACTCGGCCTTGAACTCGGCGTCGAAGATCTCCTGGAAGAGGTCCTTGAACCGGCCGTCGTAGGCCTTGAGGATCGTGTTCTTGGTGGACATGTAGACCGGGTAGTTGCGGGCCAGGCCGTAGCGGAGCGAGGCGCGAGCGAAGTCGCGGATCGAGTCGTCGAGGTTGTACATCGTCATCGCCACGCCGCTTCCCGGGTACTGGAAGACCTCGTGTTCGATGGGCTCGCTGCCGTCGGCGGGGGTGAACGTGACGGTGAGCGTGCCGGGGCCGGGGACCCTGAAGTCGGTGGCGCGGTACTGGTCGCCGTAGGCGTGGCGGCCGATGACGATGGGCTTGGTCCAGCCCGGCACGTAGCGCGGGATGTTGCTCATGATGATCGGCTCGCGGAACACGACGCCGCCGAGGATGTTGCGGATCGTCCCGTTGGGCGACCGCCACATCTGCTTGAGGCCGAACTCCTCGACGCGTGCTTCGTCGGGGGTGATCGTGGCGCACTTCACACCCACGCCGTGCTCCTTGATGGCGTTGGCGGCGTCGACGGTGACCTGGTCGTCGGTGCGGTCCCGCTCCTCGATCCCGAGGTCGTAGTACTTCAGGTCGACGTCGAGGTAGGGGAGGATCAGCTCGTCGCGGATGAGCTGCCAGATGATGCGGGTCATCTCATCGCCGTCGAGCTCCACGACGGGGTTGGCCACCTTGATCTTCGACATGGACGCCTCTCAGCACGGGGGATGGTGGGACCCGGCCAGGATAGGACAAGTGTGAGACAAGTGGAAAGGTCGCCCGGCCGGTCTGCGGTCTGGCGCGCTCGGTCTGTACGGCGTACGGTCCCAGGGGTGGTGCTCCGCACCAAGCGGTAGCGTGGTGCCTGGCGGACACTGTTCCGCCAGCCAGCAGCGGGCCGTCCGCCCGCACCGCGACTCTCATCCGTGACACCGATAGCCAGGGGGCAAGCGCCGATGCGCGACCACGACAAGATCTTCATCGACGGTGCCTGGGTGCCGTCCGACGGCAGCGGCACGATCGAGGTCGTCGACGCCTCGACCGAAGAGGTGATGGGCCACATCCCCGAGGGCACGGCATCCGACGTCGACAAGGCCGTCGCCGCGGCGAAGGCCGCGTTCGAGACGTGGTCGACCCACCCGCTCGACGAGCGCCTGAAGTACGTGCAGCGCCTCGCCGAGGAGCTCGGCGCGCGCACCGACGAGATCGCCACCGTCGTCGCCGGCGAGGTCGGCATGCCGATCAACTTCTCCAAGATGATCCAGGCCGGGCTGCCCGCGGGCACCACCGCGTCGGTCCTCGCCACCGCCAAGGACTTCCCGTGGGAGGAGCAGATCGGCAACTCGCTCGTCGTGCGCGAGCCGATCGGCGTCGTCGGCGCCATCACGCCGTGGAACTACCCGCTGCACCAGATCATGGCCAAGGTCGCCCCGGCGCTCGCCGCCGGCTGCACCGTGGTGCTCAAGCCGAGCGAGGTCGCTCCGCTGAACGCCTTCATCCTCGCCCAGATCTTCGAGGACATCGGCCTGCCGAACGGCGTGTTCAACCTCGTCACCGGCACCGGCCCCGTCGTCGGTGAGGCCATCGCCGCCCACCCCGACGTCGCGATGGTGTCGTTCACCGGTTCCACCCGGGCCGGCAAGCGGGTCATGGCGGTCGCCGCCGAGACCGTGAAGAAGGTGCACCTCGAGCTCGGTGGCAAGTCCGCCAACATCGTGCTCGACGACGCCGACTTCGCCGAGGTCATCCCCAAGGGCGTGTTCGCCTGCTACCTCAACTCCGGCCAGACCTGCACCGCCCACACCCGCATGCTGGTGCCGAAGGACCGCATGGACGAGGCCGCGCAGATCGCGGCCGCGGCCGCCGGCGGCTTCCCGGTCGGGCCCGCCGACTCCGAGGCCTCGATGCTCGGCCCACTCGTCTCCAAGGTCCAGCAGGAGCGCGTGCGCGACTACATCCGCAAGGGCATCGACGAGGGCGCCACGCTGGTCACCGGTGGTCCCGACCAGCCTGAGGGCCTCGAGAAGGGCTTCTTCGTCCAGCCGACGGTGTTCGCGAACGTCACCAACGACATGACCATCGCCCAGGAGGAGATCTTTGGGCCGGTCCTGTCGATCATCGGCTACGAGGACGAGGACGACGCGGTCCGCATCGCCAACGACACGCCGTACGGTCTCGCTGGCGGCGTGTGGTCGGCCGACCCCGAGCGGGCAAAGGCCGTCGCCCGGCGCCTGCGCACCGGCCAGGTGGATGTCAATGGCGGAGGGTTCAACGCCGTGGCACCCTTCGGTGGCTACAAGCAGTCGGGCAATGGGCGCGAGCTCGGCAAGTACGGCTTCGAGGAGTTCCTCGAGGTCAAGTCCCTGCAGCTCTGACCGGTCACCGCACCCTCCTGTCGCTGACGCGGGCCGCCCTCCGGGGTGGCCCGCTCGGCGTCGGGCGCGGCACCGGCCCGCACACAGGAAGCACCCCCAGATGACCGTCGCCAACCCCACCGGGAGCGTGTTCCGCCGAGGCGCGCGCGTCCTGTGGCGCTACATCAAGATGCACCCGGTGCCGTTCACCGTCGCCGTGGTCGGCGCGGCGGTGTTCTCGTTCGCGCTCGTGGCCGGGTCGTGGGTCCTCGGGTGGGTCACCGACGAGCTCATCATCCCGGCCGTCGAGGACGGCGATGTCGGGTGGAACACCGTGTTGGCAGCGGCCGCGGCGATCATCGGGCTGGCCCTCGTGCGGGCCGTCGGTGTCGTCGCTCGTCGCTACTTCGGGGCGATGGCCGCCAACCGGACGCAGATGACGCTGCGCAACCAGGTCACCGACACCTACCTCGACGTCCCGCTGTCGTTCCACCTCAGCCAGCCCACCGGCGAGCTGCTGGCCCACGCCGACGCCGACGTCGAGGCCACCACCGAGGCGATGTTCCCCCTGCCGTTCACCACCGGGATCATCAGCCTCATCGTGTTCTCGGTCGTCGCGCTGGCGCTGATCGACCCGGTCCTCATGCTGGTCGGCATCCTGGTGTTCCCGGTCCTCGCCATCGTCAACCGCATCTACACGGTGCGCGTCGAGGCGCCTGCCGCGCTCGTGCAGCACCGCGTCGGCGAGGTGTCGAACGTGGCGCACGAGAGCTTCGACGGCGCGCTCGTGGTCAAGACCCTGGGCCGTGAGGACGCCGAGGTCCGGCGCATGACCGATGCCTCCAACGCCCTGCGCGAGACGCGGATCGAGGTCGGACGCCTGCGCGCCATGTTCGAGCCGAGCATCGACGCCATCCCGTCCATGGGCACCGTGGCCCTGGTGGTCGTCGGCGCGTGGCGCCTGTCGACCGGCGCCATCACCCCCGGCGACCTCGTCACGGCGATGGCGCTCTTCGGTGTGCTGGCGTTCCCCATGCGCGTCGCTGGCTTCTTCCTCGAGGAGCTCCCCAAGTCGGTCGTGTCGGCCGACCGGATCGACGGTGTGCTCGCGGCGGGCGAGTCGCTCCGGTCGCCGGGGGCTGCGCGGACGGGGTCGTTGCCCGACGAGCCCCTCGGCCTCGTCGCCCGTGACCTCGGGTTCACCTATCCGGGTACGGCGTCACCGGTCGTCGCCGACGTCGACCTGACGATCGAGCCGGGTGAGGTGGTCGCCCTCGTCGGGACCACCGGTGCCGGCAAGAGCACCCTGTGCCAGCTCCTCGTGCGGCTCATCGACCCCAACACGGGCTCGGTGGAGCTGGGTGGGCAGCCCCTGGCCCAGGTCGATCCGGCCGTGCTGCGCGACCGCACGGCGATCGTCTTCCAGGAGTCCTTCCTGTTCGCGGAGCCGGTCGGGCAGAACATCGTGATGTCCACCGGTGCGACCGAGGCCGAGCGCGACGAGGCGGTGCGCATCGCCCAGGCAGACCGCTTCATCGCCGCGCTCCCCGACGGGTTCGACACCGAGATGGGCGAGCGAGGCGTCAGCCTCTCGGGCGGCCAGCGCCAGCGCGTCGCCCTCGCCCGGGCACTCGTGCGCCGACCTCGCCTGCTGATCCTCGACGACGCCACCTCCGCGGTCGACCCGGTCATCGAGGCGCGGATCCTCGACGGTCTGCGCACCTCGCTCGGCACCACCACCTTGATCGTCGCCCACCGCCTGTCCACCATCGAGCTCGCCGACCGCGTCGTGTACCTCGACGCCGGGCGCGTCGTCGCCACCGGCACCCACTCCGAGCTGCTCGACCACCCCGCCTACGAGCGGTTGGTGCGCGCCTACGAGGAGGAGGCGATCTCATGACCGCCGTCGAACCCTCCCGCGACCCCACCGACTACGCCGGCTACGACCTCGATCCGCGGTTCGACCACGACACGGGCCCCGAACCCGATGAGCTCCTGTTCGGCAGCGACGGCGATCGCGACCTCGGCCCTGACGGAGCGGTGTCGATCCTGCGCCGCGGGTTGGCCGCGAGCCCCGAGCTGAAGGTCGGCATCGGGTTCACGATCGCGATGGCCGTCGCCGCGGCGATCGGCCGCTTGGTCGTGCCGATCCTGGTGCAGCAGATCCTCGACAAGGGCGTCCTCGGACCGGAGGGGTACCGCCCCGGGTTCGTGTGGGGCGCCTCCGCCCTCGCGTTCACCATCATCGTGGCCGTCTGGTTCATCAGCCGGGGCACGTACCTGCGGCTGATGGTCGCGGCGGAGAACACGCTGCGGTCCCTACGGGTGCGGGCGTTCGCCCACATCCACACCCTGTCGGTGGCCGACCACGACGACACGAAGCGGGGCATCCTCGTCGCACGGGTCACGAGCGACATCGAGACGATCGCCCGGTTCGCGCAGTGGGGCGCCGTCGCGTGGATCGTCAACTCGGTGATCCTGGTCGGCACCATCGTCGTCCTGGCCGTCTACTCGTGGCAGCTGGCGGTGCTCGTCGTCGCGGTGTTCGTGCCGATGGTCCCGCTCATGGTCCTGCTCCAGCGGCGGCAGCTTCGGGCCTACGACCTGCTCCGCACGCGGATCTCCGAGATGCTCACCGAGATCTCCGAGTCGATCATGGGCGCGTCGGTCGTGCGGGCCTACGGCATCGAGGAGCGCACCCGTCGGCGCGTTCACCGGGCCGTCGACCTCTCGTACCGGGCGCGGATGCAGGCGGCGAAGTTCTTCGCCCTGATCTTCCCCCTCGGCGACGTCTTCGGCGCGATCGCGATGGCGGTCGTCGCAGGCGCCGGCGCGTGGAACGCCGAATCCTGGGGGCTCGGCACCGGCACGCTCGTCGCGTCGATGTTCCTCGTGAGCCTCATGATGAACCCGATCTCCGAGCTCGGCGAGATCCTCGACCAGACCCAGACCGCGCTCGCCGGCTGGCGCAAGGTCCTCAACGTGCTCGACACGCCGGTCGAGGTCGTCGAGCCCGAGGAGGGATCCGACGTCGCCCACGGCGCGCTCGCCGTCCAGACGATCGGCGTCGAGTTCCGGTACCGCACCGGCGACCGTGTCCTGCACGGGATCGACGTCGAGATCCCTGCCGGCGCCAACGTCGCCATCGTCGGCGAGACCGGCTCCGGCAAGACCACCTTCGCCAAGTTGCTGGCTCGGCTGGCCGACCCCACCGAGGGGCAGATCCTCATCGGCGGCGTCGACCTGCGCGAGATCGATCCCGACGTGCGCCGACGTGCCGTGCGGATGGTCCCCCAGGACGGGTTCCTGTTCGACACGACCATCCGCGAGAACGTCCGGTTCGGGCGCGAGGACGCCACCGACGCCGAGATCGACGAGGCGTTCCACCACCTCTCCCTCGACTGGTGGGTGAAGCGCCTGCCCGACGGCCTCGACACCGCCGCCGGCGAACGTGGCGACTCGCTGTCGGTCGGGGAGCGCCAGCTCGTGGCGTTGGCCCGCGCCCAGCTCGCCGATCCGGGCCTGCTGATCCTCGACGAGGCGACGAGCTCGGTGGACCCCGAGACCGAACGGGCGTTGTCGGCAGCGCTGGTCACCCTGGCCGAGGGGCGCACCACGATCTCGATCGCGCACCGCCTCTCCACCGCCGAAGCGGCCGACCTCGTGCTCGTGTTCGACTCGGGCGACCTCATCGAGCAGGGCTCCCACGACGAGCTGGTCGCCCAGGGGGGCGTCTACGCCGGGCTCTACGAGAGCTGGATCGGCAACACACGCCGCGGCTCGGCCGCCTGACACCGTCGGCGGTTCTCGTGACCAAGGAGATCGTCGTCGTCGACCACGACCCGGCGTGGCGCTCGTGGTTCGAACGAGTGGAGGGCTACGTGTGGCCGGCGGTCGCGGACGTGGCGGTGCGCGTCGACCACGTGGGTTCCACATCGGTTCCGGGACTCGCGGCCAAGCCGATCATCGACATCGACGTGGTGGTCGCGAGCGACGCAGACGTGTCGACGGCGATCGAGCGCCTCGCGACCGCGGGCTACCGCTGGCGAGGCGATCTCGGCATCGACGGTCGTGAGGCCTTCCGCGCTCCTCCCGATGCCGACCTGCCGCCGCACCACCTCTACCTGGTGGTCGACCAGAGCCGGCCCCACCTCGACCACGTGCTGCTGCGCGACCTGTTGCGCGAGGACCCTGACGCGCGGACCGCCTACGGCGAGCTCAAGCGCCGCAACGCCGGCCTCGGCGACATGGACGCGTACCTGGCGGGCAAGGCGGGCCTCGTCGCCGAACTGCTCACCCGAGCCCGCGCCGCCCGCGGCCTCCCGCCGGTCGACTACTGGCGCCCGTAGCGCTCCGGCACGGGGGCGGCGAGGGCGGCGTCGATGAGGCGGCTCGGCCAGTGCTCCGGCGCCACCTCACCTCTGGCCATGCGCATGTAGAACAGCGGGCCGACCAGGCGGCCGAGCATCAACTCGACGTCGGTGTCGGCGGGCAGCTCGCCGCGCTCGATGCCCCTGGCGAGGATGGCCCGCATCGCCTCGCCACGCTCGGCCGCGTACTGGCGGCGCATGTCGGCCAGCTCGGCGTCGTGTTCGGCCGCTCCGCTGAGCGTGCAGTAGACCGAGCCCGACGGACTCCCCAGGTTCTCGACGATGCCGGCGAGGATCACCTCGAGATCGCCGCGCAACGTCCCGGTGTCGGGCGGCTCGACGCTGCGCTTCATGGTTGCCAGCGCATCCATGATGAGGTGCTGGCGGGTCTCCCAGTGGCGGTAGATCGTCGCCTTCGAGACCCCGGCGCGCCCGGCGATGGCATCGACGCTGAGGTCGTCGATGCCGCCCTCGAGGAGGAGGCCGATCGTGGCGTCGATGATCGCGACCTGCGACCGGGCGATGCGGGGGTCGGTGCCCTCGGGGCACACGTACTCGAAGGTCTGCGCCTCGTCGGTGGCGGCTCGCTGGCCCATTCTCAGCCCATCCCCGGCTCGACGTCGATCGGCATGCCGTCGCGGGAGGCCTCGACCGGGTCGCGCGGATCGGCCTCGTAGTGCGTCTGGTGCGGTGGCAGCGCCTTCATCACCAGGATGATGGCACCGACCACGATCGCCGAGCCGGTGAGCGCGGCGATCCCCATGGCGTCGGTGAACGCGTTGCCAGCCCCCACTCGCAGCGCATCGCCGGCGGCCGCCGGCAGCTCACTGGCGAGCGCGAACGCCGCACCGACGGACTCGCGTGCGAGCTCGGCGACGTCGTCGGGAATGGCGCCGGCGGCTGAGATCGAGTCGGTCACGTTGTTGCGGTAGGCGACGTTGAGGACGCTGCCGAGGATGGCGATGCCGAGCGCGCCGCCGACCTCGCGGGTCGTGTCGTTGACCGCGGAGCCGACGCCCGCCTTGTCGAGGGGCAGCGACGACATGATCGATGTCGTCGCGGGAGCCATGGTCGTGGCCATGCCCGCCGACATGATGACGAGCGAGATCGCGTACTGGAGGTAGGGCGAGGTCGGCGTCAGCAGGGAGATCGACCCGAGACCGACCGCCACGAGGCACAAGCCGCTGGTGATCGTCGCCCGGACGCCGAATCGCTGGACGAGCGCGTCGCTGCGCGGAGCGACGAGCACCATCGTGATCGCCGACGGCAGGATCGCCAGGCCGGCCTGGAGCGGCGAGTACTCCTTCACGAACTGCAGGTACTGCGTCGAGATGAAGAACAGGCCGAACATGGCCATGAACACCAAGAAGATGACACCGGCGCCGACGCTGAAGCGGCGGTCGGCGAAGAACCGGATCGGCAGCATCGGGTGCTCGGAGCGGCGCTCCCAGGTGATGAACGAGACGAGCCCGATGGCGCCGACCGCGAACGCGGCGAGGGTGAGCGGATCGGTCCACCCGCGCTCGGGGCCCTCGATGATGCCGAAGAGCAGGCCCACCAGACCCAGGGCCGACATGAGCGAACCGATCGGGTCGAGCGGCGTCGCGGTCGAGTCCTTGGAGCTGGGCACCAGGACCGCGCCGAGGACCAGCGCGATCAGCACGATCGGGATGTTGACGAAGAAGACCGCACCCCACCAGAAGTGCTCGAGCAGGAAGCCGCTGACGATGTTGCCGAGTGCGCCGCCGGCGCCGGCGAAGCCGGCCCAGATGGCGATGGCCCGGCCGCGCTCGGCCGGCGGGAACACGGCGGCGAGGATCGACAGGGTGGCCGGCATGATGAACGCCGCGCCGACACCGCCGATGCCGCGGGTGACGATGAGCTGGTTGGGCGTGTCGGCCAAGGTGGACAGCAGCGCCGCCATGCCGAAGACGACGAGGCCGAGCTGGAGGGCGCCCTTGCGGCCGAACCGGTCGCCGAGCGCGCCTGCTGGGAGCAGCAGGGCGGCGAACACCAGCGAGTAGGAGTCGACCATCCACTGGAGCTGGGCGTTGGTGGCACCGATCTCGCGGACCAGCGTCGGGATCGCGACGTTCAGGGAGGTGTTGCCCGCGACGACGACCACGAGGCTGAGCACGAGGACCGGCAGGATCTTCCACCGGTTGGGGTGGCCTTCGTAGAGGTCCATCGGAGGGGCGTGGAGGGAGTCGGACACAGGTGGTCCTCCGGATCGAGCATCACAGAGAGAGAAGCGAAACTGAACCGTATCGTTTCGCTTCTTCCGTCGTCACGAGGGTTCCCGGTGGCATCGGTCACACCAGCCAGTTCACGGAAGCATGGTGCCGTCGAACCGTGCAAGGCACCCGCGTTAGATTCCAGCGGTACCTCCCCCCACCCCCGAGGAGCTCGATCGATGAAGGATCCCGTACGCGTCGCCGTCACCGGAGCGGCCGGCCAGATCGGCTACAGCCTGCTCTTCCGCATCGCCAGCGGGCAGATGCTGGGCGACGATCAGCCCGTCGTCCTCCAGCTCCTCGAGATCACGCCCGCGCTCGATGCGCTGAAGGGCGTCGCGATGGAGCTCGAGGACTGTGCGTTCCCGCTCCTCACCGACATCGTCCAGTCCGACGACCCGAACGTGGCGTTCGGCGACGTCGACTACGCGCTGCTGGTCGGCTCGCGGCCGCGCTCGAAGGGCATGGAACGCAAGGACCTCCTCGAGGCGAACGGCGCCATCTTCACCGTGCAGGGCAAGGCGCTGTCCGACAACGCCGCGTCCGGCGTGAAGGTCCTGGTCGTCGGCAACCCTGCCAACACCAACGCGCTCATCGCGATGAACAACGCACCCGACATCCCGAACGGTCGCTTCACCGCGATGACCCGGCTCGACCACAACCGCGCGATCGCTCAGCTCGCCGCCAAGACCGACGTCGCCACCACCGACGTCACCAACATGACGATCTGGGGCAACCACTCCGCCACCCAGTACCCCGACGTCTTCCACGCGCAGGTCGGCGGGAAGAACGCGGCTGCGCTCGTCGATGACCAGGCGTGGATCGAGGACACGTTCATCCCCACCGTCCAGCAGCGTGGTGCGGCGATCATCGAGGCTCGCGGCCTGTCGAGCGCCGCGTCAGCCGCCAACGCGGCGATCTCCCACGTCCGGGACTGGGCGCTCGGCTCGCCGAACGGCGACTGGGTGTCGATGGCGATCCCGTCCGACGGCTCCTACGGCGTCCCGGAGGGCATCATCTCGAGCTTCCCGGTCACCTGCTCGGGTGGCGAGTACTCGATCGTGCAGGGCCTCGAGATCGACGAGTTCTCCCGTGCCCGCATCGACGCCTCGGTCGCCGAGCTCGTCGAGGAGCGCGACACCGTCGCCAGCCTCGGTCTGATCT
>CAZBTQ010000102.1:0-10494 GCA_964494405.1 uncultured Iamiaceae bacterium | reverse complement strand
AGCACGTAGTGGAAGTGGGCGACGATGTAGTAGGTGTCGGTCTGCTGGGTGTCGGCGGGGGCCACCGCGTGGGTGACGCCGGACAGGCCACCGATCGTGAACATCGTGATCAGGCCGATGGCGAACAGCATCGGCGTGTCGAACCGCAGCCGACCGCCCCACATGGTGGCCACCCAGTTGAGGATCTTCACGCCCGTGGGCACCGCGATGAACATGGTGGCCATCGAGAAGGCCGCCACCGACATGGGCCCCATGCCCGAGGCGAACATGTGGTGGGCCCACACGCCGAAGCCCATGAAGCCGATCGCGATCCCCGAGAACACCATGAACGGGTAGCCGAAGATCGGCTTGCGGGCGAACACCGGCACGGTCTCGGACACGATGCCGAACGCCGGCATGATCATCAGGTACACCTCGGGGTGACCGAAGATCCAGAACAGGTGCTGCCACAGGAGCGGGTCGGCGCCGGCGTCGACGTTGAAGAAGTTGGCGCCGTAGAGCCGGTCCATCGCGAGGAGGACCTGGGCGACGGTGAGGACCGGGATCGCGAACAGCAGGAGGAACTGGGTGACCAGGGCCATCCAGGTGAAGACCGGCATCTTCATGAGCGACATCCCGGGGGCCCGCATGTTGAGCACCGTGGTGATGAGGTTCACCGAACCGGTCAGCGACGAGATGCCGGTGATGATGAGGCCCATGTTCCAGAAGTCGATGCCGTGGGTCGGCGAGAAGGCGACGCCGGAGTTCGGTGCGTAGTTGAACCAGCCACCGTTCGGGGCTCCGCCGAGGAACCACGACGAGTTCAACAAGATGCCGCCCGCGAGCAACGCCCAGAACGAGAAGGCGTTGATGCGTGGGAACGCGACGTCGCGAGCGCCGATCTGGAGCGGGATCAGGTAGTTCGCGAACGCGGCACCGATCGGCATGACGACGAGGAAGATCATCGTCGTGCCGTGCATCGTGAAGATCTGGTTGTAGAGGTCGGCCGAGAGCAGCTCGCCGTTCGGCACCGCGAGCTGGAGGCGGATCAGCAGCGCCTCGATGCCGCCGATGACGAGGAAGAACAGCGCCGAGGCGCCGTACATGATGCCGATCTTCTTGTGGTCGACCGTGGTGAGCCACGACCGCCAACCCGTGGTCGTGCGGGGGCGCCGGAAGACGCCGAGCACGGGCTCAGTTGGGCGCGACTCGCCGGAGGGAAGTGCCAGCGGGCGTTCCTCGGTGATGGCCATTGCGATGGTGCTCCGGTGGGGTCAGGGTGTGACGGGGCCCAGGTGGGCTCAGTCGTTGCGGGGACCGGTCCACACCGGTCCGTCAGCGGTCGAGAGCAGGTACTCGACCAAGTCGTCGATCTGGTTCTCGGAGAGTCCGAGGTTGGGCATGCCACGTTGGTCGTCGGGATCCATGGCCTTCTCGCCCGGTGGGTCGCGCAGCCATGCCTCGAGTTGGCCGCGGTCGACGTTGCCGTCGTCGTCGTAGAGCTCGAAGATGCCACCGGCGTAGGCCCGGCGCGAGGCGAAGTGGGTGAGATCGGGCGCGACACCCGAGGTGAGCGGCACCGGGTTGACCGCGCCCGGCTGGGCGTCGATGCCGCGGATGCTGTGGCAGGTGGTGCAGGTGGCCTCGAAGATCGCCTTGCCGCGCTGCTGGGCCGCGGTCTGCGGCTCGCGCACGTCCTGCATCTGGGTCTCGACCCAGGCCTCGTACTCGTCGGGCGGCAGGGCGACGACGCGCATGCGCATGAGGCCGTGGCTGAGGCCGCAGTACTCGGTGCACTGCCCGAAGTAGTAGCCCGGCTCATCGGCCTCGAGGCTGAGGGTGTGCGTGCGCCCGGGCACCGCGTCGCGCTTGCCGTTGAGGCGCGGGATCCAGAACGAGTGGATGACGTCGTTGGAGGTGATCGACAAGTCGACCTGACGGCCGGCCGGGATCACCATCTCGGTGGCGGTGATGATGTCGTCGGTGCCGTCTTCGTCGATGTCGTAGGTGAAGCGCCACCACCACTGCTGGCCCTCGACGTGCACCGCGAGTGCGTCGTCGTCGCGCTCTTCGAGGTCGAAGATCGTCACCAGGGTGAACACGGCCACGACGAACAGGATGACGGCGGGAAGGATCGTCCAGCCGATCTCGAGCTTGAAGTTGCCGTGGGTCTGGGTGGGCAGGGTGTCGTCATCGTCGTCGGGGCGCTCGCGGAACTTCCAGGCGATGAGCACCACGCCGACCTCGACGAGCACGAACACGATGCCGGCGATGATGAAGACCGGCCAGACGAGGTCCATGATCGTCTGGGCGGCGGGACCTTCGGGGTCGAAGGTGTCGAGCGGCGCCACGTCGGCGCAGCCGGAGAGCAGGAGGGCGAGGCCCGCGAGCACCGAGACGCGCGCGGCGCCTCGCCAGCGTGGGGATCGGGCGGTCGGGGTGGTCATTCCTCGGTGTCTCCAGAGGTGGTGTCGGCGCCCTCGTCGGAGGCGTCGTGCTCGTCGTCAGCGCTCGTCGAGTCGTCCTGCGACTCGTCGTCGGCGTGCTCGTCGTCGGCCTGCTCCTCGCCGTGCCCGCCCTCGGAGAGGTCGTGGAACTCGCGCTGGCCGAGCCCGATGCCGACGACACCGCCGACGAGGAGGCTCACGCCGCCGAACAGCAGGAGTGCCGTCAGCACGCCACGGGTGACCCGCGGCCGGTTCGCGACGAGGACCGCGGCGACGAGGATGACCGTGCCGATGCCGGCGAAGAACGCGATCGCGCCCCACTCCGAGGCCGACAGCAGCAGCCGGGAGGCGAGGAACACGAACACGCCGATGCCGATGACCGAGATCGCCGGGACCTCGATCGGCGACATGAGCCGGCGACGGATGATCGCGTTGGCCTCGGGGTCGCCGGTGGCCTGATCGGCCCACGCGGTGACCGCCCACTCCACCGCGGCGATCGCCAGCGTGAGGATGCTGAGGCCCACGATGAACGGTTCGACGACGAAGCCGATGATCAGCCCGGCCACGCCGAACGCGGCGACCACGGGCCACGGCGACAGGTGGGCGGGCGGCAGCGCGGCGGGCAGGGCGTCGCTGCCGACGAGCTGCTCGACCGCGATGGCGTCGGCGTCGCGGAACGCGGTCGTGACCGTTCCCATGAAGAAGGCGCCGGCCGACACGGCGAGCAGCACGGTGAATCCGAGGTTGTCGCCGATCGGCCCCGACCAACCGAACGAGATGATGCCGAGCAGGGTTCCGCCCGAGGCCAGCCCGAGGACCGCCGCCGCGACGAGCGCGAATGCGGCGAGTCCGAAGTAGACCTTTGCTCCGAGTGTGATCATCCGTTCGTGTGCCTTACTTGATGTTGTAGATGGCGGCCCAGATGACGAAGTAGGCCACGACCGAGGCGTGCCAGAACACGGCGGCGGCCGTGAGCCCTTCGTGATCCTTCGCCGAGTACTCGCCGGCGAGCGCCCGGAAGGACATGAGGGCGAGGAAGCAGATGGCGGCGACCAGCATCACGATCTGGCTGCCGGTGATCGCGTAGATCAGCACCGCCTGGACGGCGTGGTCGCCCGACACCTCCCAACCCATGGAGTCGTACAGGAACGACGCCTGGTTCAAGAAGGCGAACGACAAGACGATGGTGAGCGCCGACGAGATGTAGAGGTTCAGCCGGTCGTCGTGGCTGATCGCCCACACGACCCACTGCACGGTGATCGATGACATCGCCAGCGTCACGAGCATCACCGACGCCGGCGTCAGCGGGATCGTGCCGGCGCCGTCGGGGATCCAGCCCTCGCCGAACGCGGCACGCTGGGCGAAGTAGATGGCGAACATCCCGGCGAAGGCCATGCCGAGGACGACGAGGACCAGCGACGTGCCGTAGAGCAGGACGCGTGGTCGCTCCCGCTCGTGGGCGGGGAGGTCGTCGGGGATGAGGTCGACGACGACGGACGGCGAGGTCTCGCTCATGCCGGCTGGTCCTCCTCGGCGGGATCGGTGAACAGCGGTCGCTCGTCGGAGACCTCGGGGGCCTCGGCGAAGTTGCCGCGGGCTGGGGGAGAGGCCGTGGCCCACTCGAGGGTGTGGCCGCCCCACGGATCGGCAGGTACGTCGCTGCTGCGACGACCGACCAGGCTGACCACGACGCCGAGCGCCCCGAGGACCAGGAGCCCCGAGCCGATCGCGGCGACCGCAGAGAGGAGCTCGACGGTGTCCGTGTCGTCGACGAAACCAGCCGCGACGTAGGCAGCGCCGGCGACCAGCGCGCCGACGAACAGGACCAGCGGCAGCGTGCGGCCCGCGACCTCGGCGAGGGGACGTCCCAGGACCTTCGACGCCCAGTACCAGAGGCCGGTGGTGACCCCGACGATGACGGCGCCGACGGTGAGCAGGAACTGGCCCTGCGCGGCCGACGTTCCGAACAGCTCGAGCGGCTCGATGACGTACAGCGCACCGGCGATGGTGGCGAGCAGGAGGAGGAGCCCGGTGAGGAGGGCGCCGATGAGCGGCGAGGAGAGGCGGACCTTGCCGGCCCGCAGCGTGTCGGCCCCGAGGCCGAGGACGACCAGCACCGGCAAGACGGCGAGGAGGCCGAACGCCACGAAGAGCGGGTCGTCGGCGATGCCGAGCACGTCGGACTCGTCGATCGGCAGGCCGGGCACGCCGAACTGCGCCCACGCGCCGATCGACAGGGCACCGAACGCGCCGATCGCGCCCATCGACGCGGCGTAGAGGCGTTGGCGTGCGCCGGCGAACACCGGGATGACGTCGCCGATGATGCCGAGGAGCGGGATCGCGATCACATAGATCTGAGGCTGGCCCACCAGCCACGAGAGCTGCGGCACGATCGCCTCGTTGGCCCCGAACAGCGCCTGGCTGTAGCGGTGGTCGATGTAGATGAGGAGCAGGTTGCCCATCGCCACCGGGAGGGTGAGCAGCCAGATCGACCCGGCGACGAGCATCGAGAACGAGAAGAGCGGGACCCGTGCCAGCGTCATGCCGTTGGTGCGCAGGGCGAGCACCGTGGTGACGATGCACACGGCGGCGAGGCACAGCGCGGCGATGACGACGATCGTGGCCAGCAGCCACAGGTCGGTGCCCTCCAGGTCGCTGCCGCCCGGTCCGCCACCCACCAGGTAGCCGGCGATCCACAGGGCACTGCCGAGGGCCCACGTCCAGAAGGCGAGGTTGGCCGCGCGCCCGAAGGCGACGGTGGAGGCACCCACCTGGAGCGGCACGACGACGAGGGCGAGCCCGATCAGCGCCGGGATGGCGAAGAGGAGCACCAGCCCCAGGCGGTGAGCACTGGTGAGCTGCACGATGATGTCGGCATCGAGGACGTCGATCTCGGTGGTGATGCCCTCGATGTCGAGCAGGAACCCGACCACGAGGCTGGCGATCAGCCCGACGAGCGAGCCCCCGAGGAACAAGCGACCGATGCGGACGTGGTCGCCGCTGCCGACGATCGCGGCGAGGTCGCCGAACTCACCCTCTGGCGCCTCGCTGCCGGCATCGGCGACGGCCGGTTCGGTCTCGGTGATCGTCATTGGTGTGGATGCCTCGACGTGAAGGTTGGTGCTGCGCACAGAGGGTGGGGGTACCGCGCGCGGTTGGTGCGCGGCGGTTCCCACACCTCGTCCGAGTGGGTTTCGCTACGGCCCGGGACACTACACAGTCCCGCCCGCTGGCTTCGAACTCGGCAGCCGGTCCAGGCGACGCGTCGAACGCTCATAGCGGGACCGCCACGAGCTGGTCGAGGGCCATGGCGCCGAAGAGCAGCGTGACGTAGGTGATCGACCAGCCGAACAGGCGCATCGCCGACTTGGTGGTCTGCTCGCGGAAGAGCGCCACCGCGAACCAGGTGAACACCGCTCCGAGCACGGTCGCCGCGACGCCGTAGATCCAGCCCATCTCGGCGACGGGCCAGAAGACGATCGTCAGCGCCCAGAGCAGCAGCGTGTAGCCGATGATGCGGATGGCCGTCGTCCGCAGCGATGCGACGGACGGCAGCATCGGCACGTCGACCGCCGCGTAGTCGTCCTTGTACTTGACCGCCAGGGCCCAGAAGTGGGGCGGGGTCCAGTAGAAGATGACCCCGAACAGGACCACGGGGGCCCAGTCGAGCGAGTTGGTCACCGCGGACCACCCGACCAGGACGGGGACCGCCCCGGCGGCGCCACCGATGACGATGTTGCGCTCGGAGGTGCGCTTGAGCCACAGCGTGTAGACGAACACGTAGAACAGGCACGCCGACACCGCGAGCACCGCGCTCAACAGGTTGACGAACCGCCAGAGCCACAGGAACGCCGCGATCTCTATGGCGATCGCGAACACCAGGGCCTCGGTGGGCTGCACGACGCCGGTGACGAGAGGCCGATCCTTGGTCCGCTCCATGATGGCGTCGATGTCGCGGTCGACGTACATGTTGATGGCGTTGGCGCCACCGGCCGCGAGGGTGCCACCGATCACCGTGGCGATCATCAGCCAGATCGACGGAAGCCCCCTCTGGGCCACGATCATCGTGGGGACGGTCGTGACGAGGAGGAGCTCGATGATCCTCGGCTTGGTGAGCGCCACGAAGCCCGCGACACGTGCGCGGAGGGGCGTGGACCCGGTCGTGAGCACAGGGCGAGCGTAGGACCCTGCCCACCTCCATTGCCAAAGCGTCAGCGGGATCGCTGTACTGGGGCCGACTTCGACCCGCGTGGCGGGCGGTCCTACCATCGGAGGTCGTGGCGCGCCCCACCTCCCCCGCCGAGAGCACGCCGTCGCGCACGGTCACGCCGGTCACCTACCGGCGCATCACGCTCGCCGTCCTCGTCACCCAGGCGCTGATCGTGATGAGCGGTGCGGCGGTGCGGCTCACCGGGTCCGGCCTCGGCTGCTCGGACTGGCCCCGCTGCGAGCAGGACCGCTTCGTCCCCGCCACCGACTACAACGCGCTCATCGAGTTCGCGAACCGGGTCGTGTCGCTGCCGGTCCTGGTGGCGGTGTTGCTCGCCATCTGGGGTGCTTCGCGACGTCTGCCCTACCGACCCGAGCTGCGCAGCCTGTCGTGGGCGTTGCTCGGCGGCGTGGTCGTCCAGATCCTGCTCGGCGCCGTGGTGGTGCGCCTCGACCTGTTGCCGTCGACGGTGATCTTCCACTTCCTGATCTCGATGGTGCTGATCGCCCTGGCGGTTGCGCTCCACCACGCCGCCGGACGTGACCTACCAGGCCAGGTCGGCACCGATGGGCCCAGCGTCGACGCCGCCGCCGACCGGCCGTGGCGGCCTGGCCTGTCCAACACGCTCATCGCTCCGCTCGGGGTGCTGGCCGCAACCGTGCTGGTGGCCGGCACGGTCGTCACCGCCTCCGGTCCACACGGTGGCGACGAGACGGCCGAACGGCTGCCGGTCTTCCTGCCCACCGCCACACGGGTGCACAGCCTGGCCGCATGGGCGTTCCTTGCCGTGCTCGTCATCGTCGTGGTCTCGCACCGGCGCGAGCGCGCACCGGAGTCGGTCCAGCGGGCCGGTTCGGTGCTGCTGGCCGCATGCCTGGTCCAGGGCGGCATCGGCTACGTCCAGTACTGGAACGGCGTACCCGCCGGGCTCGTGTTCCTCCACGTGGTCGGGTCGATGGCGGTGTGGGGGACGACCGTGTGGCTCGTGCTCGAGCACCGTCGTCGGGCCGCGCCCGCGGGCGCGCCGTCGGCCGCCGACGCAACCGAGGTGGGATCGTGAGCGGGCCGTCGCCGCTCGAGGTCGAGGACCCCGTCAGCGACCTCGGCGAGGACCTCGACACTCCGTGGGTCGTCATCGTGTGGAACGATCCGATCAACCTGATGACCTATGTGACCTATGTGCTCCGCAAGCTGTTCGGGTACAGCGAGGAGAAGGCGACCCAGCTCATGCTCGACGTCCACCACAAGGGTCGGGCGGTGGTGTCGAACGGGTCGCGGGAGAAGGCCGAGCTCGACGTCTTCCGGCTCCACGAACACGGCCTGTGGGCCACGATGCAGCAGGATTGAGCATGCATGGGTGGTGACGGTGGTGGGTTCGGGTTCTTCGATCGGCGGTGGTTCCGGCCAGCAGACGACGGCGCGTTCGAGGTGGCGGTTCCGTCGGGCGTGCGGGCGATGCTCGGCGACATGGTGGGCGAGGTCGGCGAGCTGTTGTCGTCGGACAGCGAGAACGTACGGCGGATCTTCCCCACCGCGTACCCCGACGACCCCGACAAGGAGGCCGGCTACCAGGCGCTCGTCCGCGGCGAGCTGATCGAGCGGCACCAGGCGGCGGCGCAGGTGGTCGCCTCGACCCTCGACGCCGAACGCGTCACCGACGAGGAGCTGCACGCCTGGCTCACCACGTCCAACTCCCTGCGCCTCGTCCTCGGCACCGCGCTCGACGTCAGCGAGGACGACGACGTCGCCATCGACCCCGACGACCCCGACGCCCCGGCCCGGATCGCGTACCGCGCGCTCACCGAGGTGGTCGTCGACATCACCGAGGCGCTCTCCGACGCGCTCTGAGGCTGGTGCGCTTGGGCGGTCAGGCCGCGCACTTCGCCCCAGCGGACGACATCACTCCGAACAACTGGTCGAGCTCCTCGTCCGACGGGGCGGGGTCGGACAGCACCTCGAGCGGCACCTGTGCGACGACGGCGTCGCCGACGCATGCGCCCTCGTCGGGGGTCGCGCCCTGGTACGACGCGCTCAACATGACGTAGCTGCGGGTCGTCGGCAGCGACAGCGCGTCGAGCGGGTCGGTCACCGGGTCGATGGCCTCATCGTCGGTTCCCGGATCGCACGACCGCAGGATCACCACGCCACCATCACGCTCGACGGTTGCATCGGTGCCGTCCGCCCACACCGTGAGCGCCGCATCGATCGCGTCGGTGGCATCGGCGTCGACCCCAACCGTCGACACGGTGGCGCAGAGGACGCCGTCGTCGCGCTCGGTCCGGTACGCGTCGCCGCCCCAGCCGATGGCCACGTCGAACGCCTCGCCCGCGTCCATGCGCGTGGCCAGCATCAGGTACAGCGTGATCGCCCCGAAGTCGGCCTCCTCGACGACCTCGATGTCGTCGGGTGGATCAGGCAGTTCGACCTCGCTGACGGTGAACCCGTCGAAGAACACGAGCGGGTCGAGCAGCTCGACCTCCGACGTCGGTGGGTCCTCGAGCATGTCGTCGACCGCGCCCCAGCCCCCGTCGGCTTGGACGATCCCCACGAGCGGGGTGCCGAGCGCGTAGGGCGCGCTGAACGATGCGGTGAGGATCGAGGGGATGTCGTCGAACGGGGCCTCCTCGATCTGGTCGTCGACCGCGGCGAAGTACTCCTCGCTCTCGGCGGCGCTGAGCTGCGCGACGTACTCGTCCTCGACCAGGGACGCGTCGCCCTCCACCACCGCTCGGAACGCGGCGCTCTCGCCGGTGGTCTCGAACTCGTGCAGCCTGCCGAGGTCGAAGTGCTGGTCCTGGAGGGCGTGGGTGAGCTCGTGCACGAGCGTGACGCGCAGGTCGACCGTCATCTCGGTGCCGCGGACCGTGATCCGTCGGGTCGAGTCGTCGTAGTAGGCGAGCGTGCCGGTGTCGACGAGGTCGTTGGACGACTCGAACAGGTCGACGTCGCCCGAGATGAGGCCGAGCGCACGCAGCAGCGCCTCGGAGTCCTCGAGCGCCTCGCGGTCCTCGTCCGTGAGCTCGGCCTCGTCGGTGCGTGCGGCCTCGCTGTACTCCTCGGGGGTCAGGAAGTCGATGTAGACGGGGTGGTCGAAGTCGAGCTCCCGCTCGTCCTCGACGAACGCGACCAGGTCGGTGACCCGCGGGTCCCACTGGTCGGGGTGGCTCGAGCCGCCGCCGAGGAACAGGTACGACGCGGCGCCGACCAGCACCAGCATGCCGACGCCACCCGCGCCGATCAGCCACCAGCGTCCCTGGCGTGAGTGCGCGGCTGGCTCGTCCTGTGGCGGCGGTGCCGGCGTGGTCGCCCAGGGTGATGCCGCGGGGCTCGGTGGAGGGGCTGGCGTCGGCGGGAAGGGCGGCGGCAGGGGCGCGCCGGGCGACGCCGAGGACGGTGGCGGCGGTGGATCGACGTCGGGCACGGCCGGCGACGGTAGCCGCCACGCAGCGTGGGCGGGTGGGCACCCCCGCGTGCGGCTCGGGCCCCGTCGGGCTGGCGGCAGCGTCTCGTCGTGCTGCTACAGTGACGCCGCCCTCATCGAGAGCGAGCCCCCATCGTCCAGCGGCCTAGGACGCCTCCCTTTCAAGGAGGTAACACGGGTTCGAATCCCGTTGGGGGTGCGGATCGCCATCGACGCTTGCGACGATGACGAGTCGAGGTCCCGTGGTGCAGCTTGGAGTGCACGCCGGCCTGTCACGCCGGAGGTCGCGGGTTCAAATCCCGTCGGGACCGCCACACCTCACCGCCGCCCAGCCGGGCGGCGGTGGCGTGCCCACGGTCGAGTAGCTCAGTTGGCAGAGCGTCCGCCTGAAAAGCGGAAGGTCACCGGATCGACGCCGGTCTCGACCACCAGACGAA
>CAZBTQ010000101.1:0-10599 GCA_964494405.1 uncultured Iamiaceae bacterium | reverse complement strand
GTCACAGCAGCGCACCAGCGACCGGCCTGACACAGCGATAGTGTTGTGGTGTGATCCCGGCGTTCGACTCAGATGGCGGCCGCCTGCCGCCCGGCGACCACATCGCAGTGTGGGACGAAATCGTCGACCGGTTCGGCTGAACCGAACGCCGCCGCCGTCTGCTGGACGGCCTTGCCGAAGCGCTCGAACTGCTCGGCGCGGCTGGGTGCCGTCGAGTCTGGGTGAACGGAAGCTTCGTCACCGCCAAGGACAAACCCGATGACTTCGACGCTTGTTGGGACACCGACGGTGTCGACCTCGACGCGCTCGACCCCATCTTGCTCGACCTGTCCGACGGCCGACGCGCGCAGAAGGATCGCTTCGGCGGCGAGCTGTTCCCGAACGTCACCGAATCACAATCGGGCCTGTCGTTTTCCGATTTCTTTCAGAACGAACGCGACACGGCAAGGGCATCGTCGTCATCCACCTCTCGAAAGGAGAGCGACCATGATCACCAACGAAGTGCAGTACCGGGCGACCAAGGCCCACCTCGAACGCTTCGAACAGGCAGCCGCGAACATTGGCATGCGTCCCGGGCCGCGGTCCAAGCTCGAACAACTCGAACTCGATGCCGTGCGAGCCCAAGCTGACGATCTGCGAGCCGAACTTGCCGAGTACGAGCAGCTGCGAAGCGGTGCGCAATCCACGTTCGACGCCGCCACCCTCGAAGAACTCTCGGTCGTGTTGGTCAAGGCACGGATCGCCCGCGGGTGGACCCAGCGGCAGCTCGGTGACGCACTCGAGATGGCCGAGCAGCAGATCCAACGCTACGAAGCGAATGAGTACCGATCGGCCAGCCTCGCCCGGCTGTGCGACATCGCCAACGCGCTCGGCGTCACGATCGCCCCTCGCGCCGAACTCAAGCCTGCCGCAACGTGACACAGGTCGCTGGCTCTCCACCACCGAGGCGGGCAGGCGGACACAGCGCCCGAATCCTGCCGGATTGGCCGGGGCGGTCATCGGTACGATCGAACGGACCCAGTTCGTTCTGCAACGCCCGGTGGGCCACGCTGCGTAGCCGCCCTCAGGAGGCCCGCCATGTACCAAACATGTACCAGCGCCACGGCAAACCACGGTCACGAGCGGTCAACAACGGTCACTCGGGTACTGGCCGCCACCAGGTGCGACGCCGATCTCTCAGGAGCGACCCGATGAGTGGAATCCGGCTCATAACCCGAACGTCGCAGGTTCAAATCCTGCCCCCACCACTACTTTCTTGCGTCCGCAATCAATCTTCTGACGATTCTTCTGAGGTGTGAATTCTGAGGTGTGAATAGACCTTGTGCTGTGGTTCGCGTGCGCGCGGGTTCGGGGCGGCAGCCCCGGTCGAGGCGGAGCCTCGATGTGATGTCAGGCGGCTGCGGGGGCGATGGTGACGTCGTAGCCCATGGCTTCGAGCTGGGCGACGAGTCGTCTTTGCCGGGCGTCGCTGTTTCGTCGCCGGTCGAAGTAGTCGGCGCCGAGGTCGGTGTCGGTCTCGCCGGTGGCCAACAGGTGCCAGGCGATGACCAGGATGCTGTGGCCGACGGCGACGGCGGCTTTGCGTGGCCCTCGGCGTCCGCGGATGCGGTGGTAGTGGGCGCCGAGGTAGGTGTTCTTGGATCGCCCGGCGGCTTGGCCGGCCTGTCGCTCTGACGGCGCCCGGTCGCCGGCCAGCCCTCTCCGAGCCCTTACGCTGCGACCCGTGACGGCGCGGCTCGGGGATTCATCGCGTGGTTGACGACGCGTACTTGGCTGCCGAGGCCCGGGCCCGCGTCGAGATCGACCACCAGTTGGAGGCGTGTGGCTGGGTGGTGCAGGATCGCTCGGCGCTGAACCTGTATGCGGGCCAGGGAGTGGCCGTTCGCGAGTTCATCATGGCTCCCGGCCATGGTCGAGCTGACTACGTCTTGTTCATCGATCAGAAGGCAGTCGGAGCGATCGAGGCGAAGCCTTCCGGCACGCCACTGGCGGGCGTCGAGCCGCAGTCGGCGAAGTACTCGACCGGGCTTCCGAATGATCTGCCAGCGCTCGTCTCGCCGCTTCCGTTCCTCTACGAAGCGACCGGGGACGAGACCATGTTCACCGACGGTTTCGACCCGGAACCGCGGTCCCGGCCGGTGTTCGCGTTCCATCGCCCGGAGACGCTCGCTCGGTGGTTGCGGCAGTGGCGTGACGACGTCGACGGTGGATCGCTGCGATCCCGCCTGCAGCGTCTCGATCGTGTGCCCAAGGACGGGTTGCGCCGTATCCAGGTGGAGGCGATCTCGAAGGTCGAGGCGTCGATGCAAGCGAACCGACCCCGAGCTCTGGCGCAGATGGCGACCGGATCAGGCAAGACGTTCATGGCGGCGAACCTCGCGTACCGGCTCGTTCAACAGGCCGACGCCGAGCGCGTTCTCTTCTTGGTCGACCGCGCGAATCTCGGCCGGCAGACACTGCGCGAGTTCCAGCAGTTCGCCACGCCGGGCGATGGGCGCAAGTTCACCGACCTCTACAACGTGCAGTGGCTGACTTCGAACCGGATCGATCCCGCCGCCCGGGTCGTGATCACCACGGTGCAGCGGCTCTATTCGATGCTGCGCGGTGAGGAGGAACTCGCCGCGGACGGGGATGAGCTGTCGGGCTCCGAGATCGAACCCGACCGCCCGGTCGAGGTGGTATACAACCCGACGATCCCGATCGAGACCTTCGACGTAGTGATCGTCGACGAATGTCACCGCTCCATCTACGGCGTGTGGCGCCAAGTGATCGAGTACTTCGACGCGTACCTCGTTGGGCTGACTGCCACGCCGGCGAAGCAGACGTTCGGGTTCTTCAACCAGAACCTCGTCGTCGAGTACGGCCATGCCGAGGCGGTCGCCGACGGTGTGAACGTCGACTTCGACGTCTATCGGATCCGCACCAAAATCACGGAGCAAGGCTCGACGGTTGAAGCCGGTCTGGTCACCAAGTTCCGGGACCGCGAGACCCGCAAGACTCGGCTCGAGAAGCTCGACGAGGATGTCGTCTACGACGCCCGCCAGCTCGACCGCGACGTCGTCGCCCTCGACCAGATCCGCACGGTGATCCGCACCTTTCGCGACAACCTCTACAAGCCGCTCGACGAAGGCGGCATCTTTCCCGGTCGCAGCGAGGTGCCCAAGACGTTGATCTTTGCCAAGGACGACTCGCACGCCGATGACATCGTGCGGATCTGCCGCGAGGAGTTCGGGCGCGGCAACGACTTCGCGGTCAAGATCACCTACCGCACCACCGGCGTGAAGCCTGAGGATCTGTTGAACCTGTTCCGCAACAGCTTCAACCCGCGCATCGCCGTGACGGTTGACATGATTGCCACCGGCACCGACGTCCGCCCACTCGAGTGCGTGATGTTCATGCGCATGGTCCGCTCGCGGAACTTCTTCGAACAGATGAAGGGGCGCGGGGTACGCATCATCGATGCCAACGACCTGCAGGCCGTCTCGGCGGACGCAACTGCCAAGACACACTTCGTGATCGTGGACGCCGTCGGCGTGACCGAGGCGGAGTTCAACGACACCCAACCGCTCGAACGAAAGAAGGGCGAATCGCTCAAGAAGATTCTCGACCAAGTCGCCGCCGGTGTCCGCGACGCCGACCTCGTGTCCTCGATCGCTGGTCGGCTCGCTCGGCTCGATCGAGTCATCTCGCTCGACGATCGAAAGCAGCTCGCCGACGCCGCGGACGGCATCGATCTCACCGGCATCGTCCGCCTGCTCACCAACGCCGTCGACATCGACGTCGCCTGGGAGCGCGCTACAGCGGCCAACAATGGCGACGATCCCACCGACGACCAACTGGCCGACGCCCGTGCACAGTTGATCGAGACGGCGAGTCGTGTGATGGCCGAACGGCCGGCGCTCCGCCAGAAGCTGATCGAGGTTCGTCGCTCCTACACGCAGGTGCTCGACGAGACCTCCAAGGACGAGATCGTTGACGCCGGATTCTCCCGAGATGCCACCGACCGCGCTCGCCAGACCGTCGAGTCGTGGCGTGCATTCGTCACCGAGCACAAGGACGACATCGACGCCTTGCAGATCCTCTATTCCCGGCCCTACGGGAAACGCCTCACGTTGAAGGCGATCAAGGAACTTGCCGCGACCATCGGCCGGCCCCCATACAACTGGACCCCCGAACGGCTCTGGGCGGCCTACGAAGCACTCGAAGCCTCACGCGTCCGTGGCTCGGCCGGCACTCAGTTCACGAACCTGATCAGCCTCGTCCACAAGGCGCTCGACCCTGAGCGCGACCTGGTCGCCTACCCGTTGACGGTCGACGAGCGCTACCAGAATTGGCTCGCCCAACAGACTCAGGCCGGCACCACGTTCACCGACGACCAGCTCGCCTGGCTTACCCGGATCAAGGACCATCTCGCCACCAGCCTCACCATCGCCCCCGACGACTTCGAGCTCGAACCCTTCATCGGCCACGGCGGCTTCGGCCGCGCCAACACGACCTTCGCCGGACGTCTCGCTCCACTCCTCGACGAACTGACCCAGGAACTCGTCGCGTGACAGGACTGCCCAAGGGCTGGGCGCTGGCGACGGTGCACGAACTCGCCGAAACCTCGCTCGGCAAGATGTTGGATGCGAAGCAACAGACGGGCGCGCACCCGACCCCGTATCTCCGGAACGTCAACGTGCGCTGGGGGATCTTCGACCTGAGCGACATCGCCGAGATGGACGTCGCACCACACGAACTCGAGCGGGTGCTCGCACAGCCAGGGGACGTGATTGCATGCGAGGGTGGGGAGCCCGGCCGAGCGGCGGTGTGGCGTGGGGAGCCAATCGCGATCCAGAAGGCGCTCCATCGCATCCGACCGGCGGTGGGGATCTCGCCCGATTACCTTGCGTACGGGTTTCGAGCAGCGGCGTCGACCAAGCAACTCGATCGGCTCTTCACCGGGACGACCATCAAGCATCTGCCCCAGGAGAAGCTCCGGCGGGTTCAGATCCCAGTGGCGCCAACGGCCGAACAGGACCGGATCGTCTCGGCGATAGAAGAGGCGTTCTCGAAGCTCGATGCCGGTGAAGCCGGACTTCGAACCGTCCGCCAGCTCCTCAAGCGCATGCGAGACGCCATCCTCGCCGCCGCCGTCACCGGCCGCCTCGTCCCTCAAGACCCGGCGGACGCCCCTGCCGCCAAGCTCCTCGCCGACCTCGGCGTCGAAGTTCGGGACGGCAGAGGTTCTGGGAGCCGGACGCCAGACGCTTGGTGTTGGGCGACAATTGGCGGCCTCGTCGAACCGCGGCGAAAAGTTGCATACGGCGTGCTTCAGCCGGGACCAGATGTTGAAGACGGCGTGCCACTTGTTCGCGTCACGGACATTGGCGACGGATCGATCGCCACCGATCGTCTGAAGAAAATCGCGCCCGCGATCGCAGCGAAGTTCCCGAGGACCATGCTCTTTGGAGGTGAGGTCCTCCTCACGGTGGTCGGCACCATCGGCCGTGTCGCCGTTGTGCCTGCCTCGCTCAACGGTGCGAACGTGGCGCGAGCAGTCGCAGTTCTTCCGCTTCGAACGGATGTCGTTAGCGCTCCGTGGATTGGGCATTCGCTGGGGCACGCTCCTTGGCGCCGGGCTCTCGAAGCGGCGGCACACGAGGTTGCGAGGAAGACCCTGAATCTCGAAGATGTCCGACGCTTCGTGGTACCTGTCCCGCCGCTCCGCGAGCAGGCGCGGATCGTTGCCGAGGTTGAGCGGCAGTTCTCCTTCGTCGACGCCTGCGAGCGCGCAGTCGATGTCGCGCAGGCTCGGTCCGCTGGCGTGCGGCGTTCGGTGTTGAAGGCTGCGTTCGAGGGGCGGCTGGTGCCGCAGGATCCGATGGACGAGCCGGCATCGGTGTTGCTGGACCGGATCCGGGTGGAGCGCGCTGCGCAGCCCGTCGCGAAGCGGCGGGCGAGGCAAACCGCATGAATGGTGGTCACACCCTCGCTGTACCGTCGACTGCTGAGGACGGCGTGTCGCATCCGGGAGGTGAGCTGTCGTGAGTGTGCGGGTCGAGGTGAGACCGAGCGTGTTCGAGTGGGCTCGCGCTCGCTCCGGAATCGATGACGGGGTCTGGGAGCAGCGGTTCCCCCGCTACGAGGGGTGGCTTGCTGGTGAGGCGGCGCCGACACTGAAGCAGTTGGAGGACTTCGCCCGCAAGACGCACACGCCGGTGGGCTTCTTCTTCGTGGAGGAGCCGCCGGTGGAGACGATTCCAATCCCGGATTTCCGTACGATCGGTGACCGCCCGGTCGCATGGGCCGGTGCGGCGGTGTCGGCGGACCTGCTCGATGTGATCTATGCCTGTGAGCGTCGGCAGGAGTGGTACCGCGACAACCAGCTCCTCGAAGGCGAGCCACCGCTGCCGTTCGTCGGGGTGGCGAGCACCGCCGATGCCGTCAACGATGTCGCGGGCCAGATGCGAGAGGTGCTCGACTGGACGGCGGACAGCCGCGCCGCGTGCCGGACGCCGGACGCGGCATTGACGTGGCTGCGCGAGCACGCCGAGGCGGCTGGGGTGCTGGTGATGATCAGCGGCATCGTTGGCTCCAACACGCATCGCACGCTCAACCCACAGCAGTTCCGGGGTTTCGCGCTCGTCGATCGGTATGCGGCGGTCGTGTTCGTCAACGGCGCCGACAGTAAAGCGGCGCAGGTGTTCACGCTCGCGCACGAGCTGGCTCACCTCTGGTTGGGCGAGACGGCCCTGTCCGACCTGGACCCGCAGTCCATTCGAAGCAATGAGGTGGAGCGGTGGTGCAACCAGGTCGCTGCAGAGTTCCTCGTGCCGATGGCGGAGTTCCGTCAGCGATTCGACCAGAGCGCGGATCTGCGGACTCAGCTGCGGCCGTTGGCCGAGCACTTCAGGGTGAGCACCCAGGTGATCCTCGGCCGCCTCCGTGAAGCCAACGCGTTGACCTGGAACGAGTACCTCGCCGAACTCGACGTGGAACGGCAGCGTGTCGCCGCCTTCCTCGCAGATCGTGGCGGCGGTGGGAACTACTACAACACCAAGCCAGTACAGGTGAGCCGGCGGTTTGCCAGTGCGCTGATCGCGAGCGCGAAGGAGGGCCGCACCCCATACACGAGGGCGTTCCGGCTGCTCGACGTCAAGAAAGAGTCCACCTTCGACGGTCTCGCTGAGCGCCTGGGCGTGGTGTGATGGCTTGGCTGCTGGACACCAACGTGCTGGTGAACGCCAAGCGCGACTACTACGGGTTCGAGTTCTGCCCAGGCTTCTGGGACTGGCTCGACGTCGCCTTCGCAGCCGGCCAGGTGGCGAGTGTCGAGGCTGTGTACGACGAGCTCGTCGACTACGGCGATCAACTCAGCGACTGGGCACGTGATCACCGTTCGTTCTTCCGGCCACCCGGTTCTGATGAGGTGACCGCGATGGCAACGGTCAACGGATGGGCAGCGGCCTCGGTCGACTACACGCTGGCCGCGAAGCAGGAGTTCGCCGCCGCGGCGGATTCGGTTCTCCTCGCATATGCGCTCGCAGGAGGGCACATCGTCGTCACACACGAGGTCCCCTCGAACGCAACAAGGCGCATCCCGATCCCGAACGCTGCGGCGGCACTCGGTGTGTCCTACGCATCACCGTGGCGAATGCTCCGCGAGGAGCGTCCCTTGTTCGTGCTGGGGCAAGTGTCGTAGCTGTGGCGTCAACGACGAATCAGCTCGTTCAGAAGCTGCTCAATTACCGTAACGTTCTCCGCGACGACGGGGTGTCGACGATCGAGTACGTCGAGCAGCTCACGTACCTGTTGTTCTTGAAGATGGCCGACGAGCGGTTGAAGGCCGGTGGCGGTGAGGTGGTCCCGTACGGGCTCGACTGGCAGTCGCTGCTCGACCGTGACGGCGATGACCTCGAGGTGCACTACCGGCACATCCTCGAGTCGCTCGGTCGGCAGCCCGGCACATTGGGAACGATCTACCGCAAAGCGCAGAACCGGATCCAGGACCCGGCCAAGCTGCGGCGGCTCGTGGTGAACCTGATCAACGAAGAGACATGGACGTCGGTCGACACCGACGTGAAGGGAGATGCCTACGAGGCGATCCTCCAAGACGGTGCCGCCGACACGAAGTCGGGTGCCGGTCAGTACTTCACGCCGCGTCCGCTGGTACGGGCGATGATGGCCTGCCTCCGACCAAAGCCGGGTGAGACGATCGCCGACCCTGCATGCGGCACCGGTGGGTTTCTCCTCGCCGCGCACGAATGGGTCGTCGACCATCACATCACCGAGATGGACGCCGACGAGCGCCGGTTCCTGCGCGACGAGATGGTCCACGGCTGGGAGATCGTCGACGGCACCGCCCGGTTGTGCGCGATGAACCTGCTGCTCCACGGCATCGGCACTGCGAGCGGCGAGAGCCTCGTGACCGTCGCCGACGCGCTGCGCGCGGACCCAGGTATTCGCGTCGACGTGATCGCGGCAAACCCGCCGTTCGGCCGAAAGTCATCGGTGACGATGGTCAACGAGGCGGGTGAGACACAACGCGACGACCTCGTGGTCGTGCGCGACGACTTCTGGGCGTCGACATCGAACAAGCAGCTCAACTTCCTCCAGCACATCAAGACCATGTTGAAGATCGGCGGACGTGCAGCGGTCGTGCTACCCGACAACGTTTTGTTCGAGGCCGGAGCCGGAGAGACGATTCGCCGCCGACTGCTCGCCGAGTGCGACCTTCACACGATCCTGCGCCTGCCGACCGGCATCTTCTACGCCCAAGGAGTCAAGGCGAACGTTTTGTTCTTTGAGCGAAAGCCTGCGGCGGCGGATCCGTGGACGAAGGCAACGTGGGTCTACGACCTGCGGACCAACTTGCACTTCACCCTGAAGACCAAAACCCTCCAGTACGAAGACCTCGCCGACTTCGTCGACGCGTACGGCCGGGCGGATCGCACCAAACGCGTCGAGTCGGACCGATTTCATCGGTTCACCTACGACGAGCTGATGGCGCGCGACAAGGCGAACCTCGACATCACCTGGCTGCGCGACGAGTCGCTGGAGGATTCCAGCAATCTGCCAGCGCCCGGTGTCCTCGCCGCCGAGATCGTCGAAGAACTCGAAGCCGCCCTCGCCCAGTTCGCCGAGCTGGCCGCAAGTTTTCCCATCGAGCACGGCGCTATCGACGTCGAAGCAAGCCGACCACGCCAGCCGTGAGCGCCGCAAGACCTCTGACAATCACCCACGTGATCTTCGCCGACCCGACAACAAGGAGGCCCAGCAGTCGACGAGCGTCGGCGCTCGTTGCCAGGAGCCACGCCAGGCCGATCAGGGCTGCGGCTACGAATGCGCCGGCAGCAAACCTCAGAGAGTCTTCGGGGGCGAGCCAGACCATAGCGATGCAACTCAGCACGGTCGCCCCCACGGCGACCGTGCGGCTCGACTTTGGCCACCCAGAACGAATCGCCGCGGTCAGCCGGCGACCATGCGGCGCCGCGACGTAAGCCCTACCGTCGGAGCGTTCATTGCGCTCGCTTGCTGGCTCCTGAGCGCTCTTCGCTCTCCGTCGGCCGTTCGCGCCGTCTGAGTGCGACGGTGCAGATTCCTGAGCGGTTCGAGGGGTCTTTGGCGACGGTTCCGGACTACGCCAAGGTGGATTCCCGCTTCCGACGCTCCGGGAATCGAGTGCCCGGCGAGTTCGGATCCGAGTGTCAAGCAGCCACTTCTCGTTCTTGAACGAGTATGAGCGGCCGAACTCACCCTGAGTGTCCACGAGGCATGCTCGGACCTCGATGACGGCCTCACTGACGTGGAAGTGCAGTCGCAAGTCGTCGACGGTCAACGTGGTGTGTTGTCGCGCGATGTCAAATATGTCCTGCAGCTTTCGCAGAGTCGTGTAGATGCGGTATCCGTGGGAGAGCGCCGCTCGTCGAACCTTTATCGTGCCGCCGGTGCGAATTTGGTCGAGCACGTCAGGCCAATCGGACATGTCACGCACGACTTCATCTCGGAAGAACCCAACTGTGCGCTTTATCGAGTCTCGAAGCAGCTGCTCGGACTCTCGACGCTGCGACTGCGCTGAGCGCGCAGACACGTATCCATCGCCTGCGTCTGGCTTGTGGGTAGAAGCCGGCGCCGCTGCGATCCGCTCAACCCACCGGTGAGATTCCTCCTGCAACTCGTCGATTCCGATTCTGAGTTCGATCGGTAGTCGCCAACCGAGCAGCGCCGCGTCGGCGTCGTCCAAGAGTTGTCGGACCTCGGCGGTGGAGCGCTTCGATGACGACTGGACTGCGATCTGAAGTCTCCACAGCGCGTCGAAGCGACGCCGAGTATCGACGTCTCGGAGCAGGCGCCAGGCGAGATCGACGGCGACGAACTGTTCGTGACTTCCGCCGGCATCCGGGTGGGCTCGCCTGGCTGCAATCCGGTACGAGGCCGCGATGCCATCAGTATCCGCGTCCAGTGGCGCTCCGATCGCCTGGTACAGATCGGGCAGCATCTTCGTGGTCGGCAACTTGGCCACCCGTGCTCAGCCCGTCGGAGCTACAGGCGTGTCGCCAATGGCCTTCAGCACTTCTCGCGTGTAGTCGACCATTGTCTCGGTGACGGCGCTTCGAT
>CAZBTQ010000100.1:0-10645 GCA_964494405.1 uncultured Iamiaceae bacterium | reverse complement strand
TCCCTGAGCCCTGCGCTCGCCTCCGACAGCGACTCTGGGCTGTCGATCTCGGGCAGCGCGTCGCGCACGTCGGCTACGGCGCTCTCCACCGCGTCGAACTCGTCACCGAACTGATCGCCGGCGACCGACTTCGCCTCACCCCACGACTCGCTGATCGAGTCGAGCTGCTCGCTCACCGCGGTGGTGCCGTCCTGGACGACCTGCATGTCGCGGAGCTCGCGCACCTCCTCGGCCAGGTCTTGCAGCTCGCCACACGCGGAGGGTTCGTCGTCGTCGTCGGAACAGCCCACCAGGACCATCGAGAGCGCGGCGACTGCGAGGGCTGAGGTTCGGAGGTAGCGCGGCATGGACCGAGTCTCGCGCGGCGGATGCAGCCAGTGGTCGTTAGGGTCGACGAGTGGCCGAGTCCGACACGGCGATCGAGTGGTTGCTCGGGTCCGATCCGTCGATCCGATGGCAGGTCCAGCGCGACCTGCTCTCGATGTCTGCCGACCAGTGGACCGCCGAGCGCGCGCTGGTGGAGACCGAGGGCTGGGGTGCTCGGCTGCTGGCGCTCGCCAGCGAAGACGGGCAGTGGGACGGCGGCGCGTTCCTCCCCGCTGGCTTCGACCCCGAGGAGTGGACCGCGGTGGGTCAGCCGTGGACCGCGACGCTCTTCTCGCTCTCGCTGCTGCGCGAGATGGGCCTCGACCCGACGTCGGACCGCGCCAGTGCGCTCGTCGCTCTGATCGGGCGCCACTCCCGTTGGGACGAGGGGGGCCAGCCCTACTGGGACGGCGAGGTCGAGGAGTGCATCAACGGACGAGTGGTCGCGGACGGCGCCTACTTCGGCGTCGACGTGTCGCCGGTCGTCGAGCGGCTGGTCGCCGAGGTGCAGCCGGATGGCGGCTGGAACTGCGAGCGGGTGAACGGGTCGAGTCGGTCGTCGTTCGACTCGACGATCAACGTGCTGGAGGGCCTGCTCGAGCTCGAGTGCGCGACCGGCGGCACCGAGGCGTCGCGCGCCGCCCGCGCTCAGGGCGAGGAGTACCTGCTCGAACGTCGGCTCTTCCGGCGCCGCACCACGGGCGAGGTGGCCGATCCGGGATACCTGCTGCTCACCCACCCGAACCGGTGGCGCTACGACGTCCTGCGGGCCCTCGACCACTTCCGGGCTGCATCGGTGCTCTCCGGGGGGATGCCCGACCCGCGGCTCGCCGAGGCGGTCGAGCTCGTGCGGTCCCGACGCCAGGCCGACGGCACCTGGCTGCTCGACCGCGACCTCCCCGGGCGTCGCTGGTTCGACATGGACCCCGGCGAAGGCCGACCCTCGGTGTGGGTCACGTTGCGGGCGCTGCGGGTGTTGGCGTGGTGGGACGACGCCGTGACATAGGGCGCGGACAAACCTCCTCGGTCGTGTCGATCTGGACCGTGGGCCGTTCGACGTGGAGGTGAAGGGGCCCGACCGAGGCCCGAACGAGAGGGAGAGAACCCCCATGAAGTACATGCTGATCATGCGAGCCACCGACGAGGCGTTCGAGGAGTTCGCCAACGTCGACTTCGACGAGATGCTCGAGACGATGGGTCGTTTCAACGACGAGATGATCCAGGCCGGCGTGCTGGTGGCGGCCGAAGGCCTCGACGACGCTGCGGAGGGCGTCGTCGTCGACTACTCCTCGACTCCGCCGGTCGTCACCGACGGCCCCTACGGCGAGACGAAGGAGCTGTTCGGCGGCTACTGGATCCTCGACGTCGCCTCCAAGGAGGAAGCGGTCGAGTGGGCCAAGCGGGTACCGACCGCCGGGCCGGGCATGAAGACCGAGATCCGCCGGGTGCCGAGCATCGACGAGTTCCCCCAGGACAACCCGTGGATCCAGCGGGAGAAGGCGTGGCGGGAGGCCACCGGCAACCTGTGACCGCGAGCAACCCGCGTGACGTCGTCGCCGCGGTGTGGCGGATCGAGTCGGCCCGCATCGTCGGTGCGCTCGCCCGCTACACCGGCGACGTCGCGCTCGCCGAGGACCTGGCGCAGGAAGCGCTCGCCGAGGCCCTGGTCACCTGGCCCCGCGACGGCGTGCCCGACAACCCCGCGGCGTGGCTCACCACCGTGGGCAGGCGACGTGCGATCGACACGTTCCGCCGGCGGTCGACCCTGGACGACAAGTACGCGCTGCTCGCCCGTGGCCTCGACGAGTCGATCGAGCCCGATGCAGGGGAGGGCGTCGACCTGTTGTTCGACCCCGACCGCATCGACGACGACGTCCTCGCCCTGATGTTCGTGTCGTGCCACCCGCTGCTGTCGGCCGACGCCCAGGTGGCGCTGACACTGCGGGTCGTGGGCGGCCTCACCAGCGACGAGATCGCACGGGCGTTCCTGGTGCCGACGGCGACGGTGCAGGCGCGCATCACCCGGGCGAAGAAGGCGTTGTCGGCGGCGGAGGTCCCCTTCGAGGTGCCGGTGGGCGACGAGCGCCGGGAGCGGCTGGGCTCGGTGCTGGCGGTGGTCTACGTCATCTTCACCGAGGGCTCGACGGCGACGTCCGGCGTGGACCTGATCCGCGTCGACCTGGCCCGGGAAGCGACGCGAGTCGCCCGGGTGCTCGCCCACCTGGTGCCGGACGAGCCCGAGGCCCAGAGCCTGCTCGCCCTTCTCGAGCTGACGGCGGCCCGGTTCCCCGCCCGGACCGACGCGTCCGGCGCGGGGGTGCTGTTGGAGGACCAGGACCGCCGGCGTTGGGACCGCTCCGCCATCCGGCGTGGACGAGCGGCGCTTGCCCAAGCAGAGCGAGCGGGACGAGGCCTCGGGTACTACGGGCTCCAGGCTGCGATCGCCGAGTGCCATGCGGTTGCGCCCTCGGTCGATGACACCGATTGGGAGCGCATCGTGGCGCTCTACGCCGCGCTCGGCCGGCTGGCGCCGTCGCCGGTGATCGAGCTCAACCGCGCGGTCGCCGTCTCGATGGTGCAGGGGCCGGCCGCGGCGCTGGCCATCGTGGACGAGCTGGCTGATGCCGGCGCGCTCGACGGGTCGCACCTGCTGCCGTCGGTGCGCGGCGAGCTGCACCTGCGCATGGGTCGCCGCGACGATGCCCGGGCCGAGCTCTCGCGGGCGCTCGACCTCTGCCCCAACGCGGTCGAGCGCGCCGTCCTCGAACGCAAGCTCGCCGCGCTCGGCTGACGTCTCGGGTCGTCGTCCGTATCAATCGGTTGACACTTATATAAGTAGGGCCTACTGTCGGTGGCATGCACATCGATGTCATCGAGAAGGTCGCCGCCGTCACCAGGGTCGTCGACACGGTCGACCGGGACGGCAAGCCGGCGAAGCTCCTCGTCGCCGAGCGCACGTACCCGACCTCGCCCGAGGATGCGTGGGACGCGCTCACCGATCCCGAGCGCATCCCGCGCTGGTTCCTGCCCGTCACGGGAGACCTGACGGTGGGCGGCCGCTACCAGCTCGAGGGCAACGCCGGCGGCGAGGTGCTGGCGTGCGACCCACCGCGGCGCTTCGAGATCACCTGGGAGTACGGCGGCGACGTCAGCTGGGTCACCGTCGAGGTCTCCGGTGAAGCAGGGGGCGAGTCGGCATCGGTCGAGCTGCGCCACCTGGCGCACGTGCCCGACGACCTGTGGGACCAGTACGGACCGGGCGCCGTTGGCATCGGCTGGGACCTCGCCTTCGTCGGCCTCGACCTGCACCTGTCGACGGGTGAGGCGGTCGACTCGGCCGAGGTCATGGAGTGGCAGGCGTCGCCCGAGGGCCGGGACTTCATCGTGCGCCTGAGCGAGGCGTGGACCGCGGCATCGATCGCGGGCGGCACCGACGCCGGGGCGGCGAAGGCGTCTGGCGAGCGGGTCGCCGGCTTCTACACCGGCGAGGAGTAGGTGCACGCGTTCGACGTGCTCGGCGAACCGGTCAGGCGTCGGATCCTCGAGCTCCTGTCAGACGAGGACCTGGCCGCCGGGCAGGTGGTCGAGGTGGTCGGCGCCGAGTTCGGCATCTCCCAGCCTGCGGTCTCCCAACACCTGCGCGTGCTGCGCGAGAGCGGATTCGCGCACGTCCGGCCCGACGGCTCGCGGCGGATCTACTCGCTCGACCGCGAGGCGTTCGACCCCGTCCAGGCGTGGCTGTCCGACCTGGCGGCGTCGTGGAACCAGCGCCTCGACGCCCTCGGCACCGAGATCGCGCGCGGCAAGCGAACCCGCCGCCGCGCGAGCGACTGATGCTGGCTACTCGTCGTTGCCGTCGATGAACCGCACGGTGGAGCTGATGTACTCGGGTGGGATGTAGCCGGCGACGATCGCGGTGAGGTGGGACTTGCCGGGCAGCACGACGTTGGTGAAGTCGCGCAGCTCGCGCCACATGCGGTGGGTCTTGGCCATCGGGCGGTCGAGCTCGCCGTTGATGGCCAGCACCGGGATGTCGACCTTGCGCAGGTCGAGGTCGCCGCCGAAGCCCATGGTCCGGGCGCGCTCGGGTGTGATGGCAGGGCGGGGCTCGCGGGGACGATCGGCGATCGACTCGGCCTCTTCGCGGGTCTTGCCGTTGTTCATCGCGGCGGAGATCCGCAGGTTGCGACTGGCGGTGGCCTCGTCGGGGTCGGTGCCCTCGACGTCGGCGGGCACCTTGTCCTTCCACTCGTCGTCGACCTCGCGCACACCAGACCCGCCGAAGCCGGCGGTGATCATGCGGTCGGGGATGAGCGAGAGCAGCCGGCCGGTGATCATCCCGCCCATCGAGTAGCCGTGGACGTGCGCCCGCTCGATGCCGAGGTGGTCCATGAGCTCGACGACGTCCTCGGGCTTGCCGGGGCCACCGACCTCGGGCTTGTCGCTGCGGCCGTGGTTCCGGCAGTCGATGGCCACGACGCGGTGGTCGGCGGCCAGCGCGTCGGCGACGCCGTTGACGCACCAGTTGCCCTCGGCGCTGCCGGTGTAGCCGTGGATCAGCACGACCCACGAGCCCTCGTCGCCCATCGTGACGTAGTGGATCTTCACCCCGTCGGACGTGGTGAACCAGCCGTGCTCGTACCGTTCGTCGGTCATTCGTCTTCCCCCCGAATCGCCGTGGACGCCGGGCATGCCGCCAGGCGCCGAGGCGAACCGTTGTAGCCGAACCGGGCGTCACGCGTCGCCGTAGGCTGCCGCCGTGCTCGTCGATCCGCCCACGCCGCGCCCCGCGACCCTCGCCGACGTGGAGCTGCTCGCGCGCATCGGTGCCGAGGGCTTCTACGACGATCCGGTCTTCGCGTGGGTGCTGCCCGACCCAGCGACTCGGCTGGACAAGATCGCCTTCGTCTTCGCCAGGCTGGCTGCGGACACCGTGGACGACGAGCACAGCGCTGCGTGGGTGGTCGGCGACGCGTGCACCGCGTGGTGGCGCGCTCCCGCCTACGACCACCACCCACCCGAGCCCGAGCCGGGCGACGCCGAGGCTGACAGGGATGAGCCCGACGGCGAGAGCGAAGCGAGGAGGCCAGAGAGCCCGCTCGACGACGGCGACCGCGAGCGGTTCCAGATCCTCGGCGAGACGATGCGGGAGCACCATCCACGAGAGCCGCACTGGTACCTCAACGTCGTCAGCACCCGCCCCGCGAACCAGGGCCGGGGGTTGGGCTCGGCGGTCCTGCGCCCCGTTCTGTCGCGCTGCGACGCCGACGGCACCAGGGCCTACCTCGAGTCGACGAACCCGCGGAACCGCACGCTCTACCGACGGTCGGGCTTCGTCGACGGCGACGAGATCGAGCTCCCCGACGGGCCGACGATCCTCGCCATGTGGCGCGACCCCAGGGCCTGACCTCGGTCATCCCGGTTCGCGTACGACGGGACGGACCCGCTGTGGTCGAATGACGGGGTCGTCCGACCGGAGGTGCCCGTGGCCGAGAACCCGCTGTTCGTAGAGAGCGACCTGCCGTACCTGCTGCCGCCGTTCGCCGAGATCCGCGACGAGCACTACCGGCCGGCGTTCGAGCAGGGCATGGCCGACCACCTCGCCGAGATCCAGGCGATCGTCGCCGATCCGTCGCCGCCGACCTTCGACAACACGATCGGCGCGCTCGAGCGGTCCGGCCGCCTGCTCGACCGTGCATCGACCGCGTTCTTCACCATCGCCGGCTCGCACGCCACCGACGCGGTGCGCGAGATCGAAGCCGAGATCTCGCCCCGGCTCACCGCGCACGGCGATGCGATCCACATGGACCGCGGGTTGTTCGAGCGCATCATGCAGGTCGAGCCCGACGGCGCCGAGGAGGCGTGGGTCCTCGAGCGGTACCGGCTCGACTTCACCCGCGCCGGCGCCGAGCTCTCCGACGACGACCAGGCCCGGCTGCGCGAGCTGAACCAGGAGCTGTCGCGCCTGTCGACGACGTTCCGACAGAACCTGCTCGCCGCGTCGACCGACGAGGCGCTCGTCGTCGATGACGCGGCCCAGCTCGACGGGCTCGAGGCCGATCGGATCGACGCGCTCCGCGAGGACGACGGCACCTACCGCCTGCCGCTGCTCAACTTCACGAACCAGCCGGCGCTCGCCGAGCTGACCGACCGCGACGTGCGGCAGCGGCTCTACGAGCTGTCGGTGGGTCGGGCGGCGGCGAACCGCGATCTGGCCGTGCGCATGGCGACGCTGCGCTCCGAGCGCGCCGCGCTCTTCGGTTACCCGAACCACGCCGCGTACGGGGTCGCTGACCAGACGGCCAAGACCACCGACGCGGTCGAGGCGATGCTCGGCCAGCTCACCGGCCCGGCGGTGGCCAACGCCCGCCGCGAGGCTGCCGCGCTCTCCGAGCAGGCCGGCTTCGACATCGAGCCGTGGGACTGGTCGTTCTACGCCGAGGCCGAGCGCGTCGCCCGCTTCGACTTCGACGAGCGCGCCATGCGGCCCTACTTCGAGCTGAACCGCGTGTACCGCGACGGGGTGTTCCGAGCGGCCACCGAGCTGTACGGGTTGACGTTCGCCGAGCGCGACGACCTCGCCGGCTACCACCCCGACGTTCGGGTCTTCGAGGTCGCCGACGACGGGACGCCGCTCGGCCTGTTCCTGATCGACCCCTACGCACGGCCCACCAAGCGTGGCGGGGCGTGGATGAACAGCCTGGTGGTGCAGTCGCGGCTGATCGGCGAGTCGCCGGTCGTGATGAACAACCTCAACATCGCCAAGCCGACGTCGGGTCCGACGCTGCTCACCGTCGACGAGGTGACCACCGCGTTCCACGAGTTCGGCCACGCGCTGCACGCCCTGGTGTCCGACGTCGGGTTCCCGCGGGTGTCGGGAACGGCCGTGCCTCGCGACTTCGTGGAGTACCCGTCGCAGGTGAACGAGATGTGGCAGAACTGGCCCGAGATCCTGGCCGCCTACGCCCGTCACCACGAGACCGACGAGCCGATGCCACGCGAGCTGGTCGCCAAGATGGAGGCGGCCAAGCAGTTCAACCAGGGCTTCGCCACCCTCGAGTACCTGAAGGCGACGTTGCTCGACTGGGCGTGGCACACGCTGCCCGAGGGTGAGGTCGTCGACGACGTCGAGGCCTTCGAGGCGGCCGTGTTCGAGCGGTGGGGTGTCGACCTCGAGCTGGTCGGTGCGCGCTACCGGACGAGCTACTTCGCCCACATCTTCGGCGGCGGGTACAGCGCCGGCTACTACTCCTACATCTGGAGCGAGGTGCTCGACGCCGACACGGTCGAGTGGTTCGAGGAGAACGGCGGCCTCACCCGCGCCAACGGTGACCACTTCCGCCGCACGCTGCTGGCGCGGGGCGGCAGTCTCGACCCGATGGACGCCTTCCGTGAGTTCCGCGGCCGCGATCCACGCATCGAACCCCTGCTGGAGCGCCGAGGCCTGACCTGACGAAGGCCCCCTCCGGTCAGACCACGATCACGTCGAGTCCCTCGACGGCGGGGAAGTCCCCGTCCTGCGTCACGACCGGGAGGTCCAGGGCCATCGCGGTCGCGGCGATCCACGAATCGTTCACCGGCATGCGTTGTCCGCTGTCGCGCAGCAGTACTCGCAACCGTGCCCACTGGGTCGCGATGGCTTCATCCACGGGCACTGGGTCGAGTCGGAGCGCCGTCGTCAACGTCGCAAGTCGTCTGTCGCGCGCTTCCAGCGTCGCGGCGACCAGCACACCGGCACGCAGCTCGCCGACGGTGATGACCGAGATGGCCAGCTCGTCGGGCAACGAGTCGACATCGAGTGCGCGTCCCGACTCCTGCGCGATGAAGACCGACGTGTCGGCCAGACCCCGGCTCACCCGAGTGGTAGGTCGTCGGTCGACTCACCCGCGAGCTGCTCGAGGTCGCGGGTGAGCTGCGGATCGGCCTGGGTGTTGGCGAGGAGTGAGACGAGCTCGGTCTTGGAGATCCAACGCGGTCGTCGCTCCAGGGGTCCGAGTACGGCGACTGCCCTGCCGTCGACGGTGATCGTCAGGCGCTCGCCAGCAGCGACGCGATCGAGCAACGAGCGGGTGGCGTTGCGCAATTCGCGAGAGGCGACCTCGGCCATGCGACAACTGTAGCGAGTGTGCGACAGCACCGGGTCGGTCACGGTGCCTCGGTCTCGACGAGGAGCTCGTCGATGTCGTCGGCGGGGCCTGCGACGAGGCTCCACCGGCCCGAGGCCTTGGCGAACCGGTACCAGCGGCCGTCGCGTGAGCGCCGGAACTGCTCGGTGCCGTCGACGGTGATGCGATCGCCACGCACCTGGAGCCCCGCTTGCGGCCCGGCGACGGTGGCGATGAGGTCGCGCGCCGCCACCATCTCGGCGATCGGTGGGTTCCACGACGGCTCGCCGATGACCCGCACGCCGTCGGCGCCCGCCACCGCCCACGCGTCGGCGATGGCGTCGATGGCGGCGTCGCCGATGCCCGCCTGGTCGGCCAGCGCCAGGCGATCGACGCGGTCGGCGCCCGCGGCGCGCCGTGCCAGGTCGTCGTCGCGGTCGAGCGCGAGCCCCGACGGGGAGTCCTCGGTGCGCATCCGCCACGCCCTGGCGACCGCATCGTCTGCCAGGCGCCGCAAGCTGGCGGCGTTGAACGGCGCGCTGCGCGGCGGGTCGCTCGGCCACGCCGCAGGCCGGCCCGGACGCGCCCGCGGACCAGGTGGGTGGGGCAGCGGGCCGGGGGTCCGGCGCCAGGCGTCGCGGGCCACCGTCCCCGGCTCGGCCAACGCCGGCGGCGAGGTGGGGGCCGAGGTGTCGACCGCGGCGCGGCGGGTGCGCACCGCGTCGAGCACGCCGCTGCGGTCCATGCCTCGCAGCAGGAACAGCACGAAGGGGTCCTCGTCGATCGCGTCGGCGACGAGGTAGCAGACGGCGGCGGCGTGCTTGCAGGGCTCGGCGTCGTCGGGGCAGCTGCACGCGGTGCGCAGCTCGCCCGATCGCGGCAAGAGCTCGACCTCGGCGGCGCGGGCATGGTCGACGATGCCGGGGTCGAGCTCGCCGTCGAGCAGCGCGGCGGCGTGCGACGCGGTGGCCGCGATGGCGTCGAGCACCCACTCCCACTCGTCGTCGCGGAAGGTCCGGAGCTGCAACAGCACGTCGTAGGGCTCGGGGCGCGAGCCTCGGACGGTGGCGCGCACCCGACCGGGCTGCACGTCGAGGTACCGGGCATCGCCACGGCGCGCGTAGGTGCGCCCGCGCGGCAGGCGGTTGGGGTCGTGGACGGCCCGACCCTCGAGCGCCTGCAACCAGGCCTGTCCCCACCAGGTGTTGCCGAAGGTGCGGCGCTTCGCGCTCATCGCGCCCCTCCGAGTGCGACCAGGTCGGCGAGCTCGGCGTCGGACATCTCGGTGATCCACGCCTCGCCGCCGCCGACGACCGAGTCGGCGAGCTGGCGCTTGGTGTCGAGGACCAGGGCGATGCGCTCCTCGAGCGTGCCCTCGCACATCATGCGGTGCACCTGCACCGGGCGGTCCTGGCCGATGCGCCACGCCCGGTCGCTGGCCTGGTCTTCGACCGCGGGGTTCCACCACCGGTCGTAGTGCACGACGTGGGTGGCCCGCGTGAGGTTGAGGCCGGTGCCGCCCGCCTTGAGCGAGACGATGAGCACCGGCGGCCGCCCCGCCTGGAAGTCGTCGACCATCTCCTCGCGGCGGGGGATCGGTGTGGAGCCGTGGAGGAAGGCGGTGTCGATGCCGACGGTGGCGAGGTGGCGTTCGAGCAGGCGACCCATCTGCACGAACTGGGTGAACACCAGGGCCGAGTCGCCCTCGTCGGTGATGACGCCGAGCAGCTCTGCGACCGCGTCGAGCTTGCCCGACCGCCCGGCGATGGGACCGTCCTGGCCGAGGTACTGGGCCGGGTGGTTGCAGATCTGCTTCAGGGCGGTGAGGAGCTTGAGCACCAGGCCGCGTCGCTGGATGCCCTCGTTGCGTTCGACCTCTTCGACGAGCTCCTCGGTGACCGCGCGGTAGAGGGTGGCCTGCTCGGCGGTGAGGCCGACGAACTGGTCGGTCTCGGTCTTGGGCGGCAGGTCGGGTGCGACGGTGGGGTCGGACTTGCGGCGCCGCAGCAGGAACGGCCGCACGACCGACGCGAGGCGGTCGGTGGCGTGCTCGTCGCGGTCGCGCTCGACGGGGATCGCGACGGTGCGGCGGAACACGTCGAGCCGGCCGAGCAGGCCCGGGGTGGTCCAGTCGAGCAGCGCCCACAGGTCGCTGAGGCGGTTCTCGACCGGCG
>CAZBTQ010000099.1:0-10666 GCA_964494405.1 uncultured Iamiaceae bacterium | reverse complement strand
CCGATGAGCCCGCCGCCGTCGCTGCTGATCGTCTCGCCGACGGTGTAGGCGCCGGCGCGCGACGACAAGAAGATGGTCAGGCCCGCGATGTCCTCGGGCGTGCCGACGCGTCCGCGTGGGTTGCCGCGGCCGATGAGATCCCAGTCGGTGCCCTCGACGTCGCCACCGGTGCCGACGCCGGTGGACAGCATCCACGTGGGGTACGGACCCGGGGCGATGGCGTTGGCCACGATGTTGCGACGGACCAGGTGCGAGGCCATCTGGCGGGTCAGGTGGTGCACGGCTGCCTTGGACGCGCCGTAGGAGAACGTGTCCCACATGGGCACCTGGATGCCGTCGACCGAGCCGATGTTGATGACCCGCGACGGGTCGTCGCTGGTGGCGTTGGCCTCGAGGAGCGGGAGGAGGCGCTGGGTGAGGAAGAACACGCCCTTGACGTTGGTGTCCATGACCTTGTCCCAGCCGACCTCGGGGAACTCGTCGAGCGGTGCGCCCCACGACGCGCCCGCGTTGTTGACGAGGATGTCGAGGTGGTCGGTGCGCTCGCCGAGCGCGGCGGTCAGCGCGTCGATCCCGTCCAGGGTGGACAGGTCGGCGGGCAGCGATACGCACTCGCCGCCGTAGGTCTCGGCGAGGCGGGCGGCGGTGGCGTCGCAGACGTCGGCCTTGCGCGAGCTGATGTAGACGGTCACGCCGTTGGCCAGGAACCCGGCGGCGATCATCTCGCCGATGCCGCGTGATCCCCCGGTCACGAGCGCGACCTTTCCGTCGATGGAGAACAGGTCGTCGATCTTCATGGTCATCCTGTCGTCGTGTGAGTGCCGGTGATTCGCTAGTCGCCCGAGAGCTTCTCCTGCAAGGCGCGGTCCTTGGCACGGGCGGTCTCGGCCAGCTCGACCTGGAAGCGCTCCATGCGCTCCCGCAGGGTGACGTCGTGGGATGCGAGGATGCGCACGGCCAACAGACCGGCGTTGCGGGCGCCGCCGATCGACACGGTGGCGACGGGGACACCTGCGGGCATCTGGACGATGGAGAGCAACGAGTCCATGCCGTCGAGGTGGGCCAATGGCACCGGTACGCCGATGACGGGCAGCGGCGTGACCGAGGCGAGCATGCCCGGCAGGTGGGCCGCGCCACCGGCGCCGGCGATGATGACCTGCACCCCGCGGTCGGCCGCGGCGTGGCCGAACGCGATCATCGCGTCGGGCGTGCGGTGGGCCGACACGACGCCGACCTCGTGGTCGACGTCGAACTCGCGCAAGACGTCGACGGCGCCCTCCATCGTCGGGTAGTCGGAGTCGGAGCCCATCACCACGGCGACGCTCATCGTTCGACCTCCGGCGCCGGGTCGCCGAGGTGGGCGACGGCGGCGCGTGCTCGGGAGCGGGCATCGTCGATGGAGTCGGCGCAGACGGTCACGTGACCGAGCTTACGGCCAGGCCTCGGGCCCTTCCCGTAGAGGTGCACGTGCGCGCCGGGCACTGCCAGGGCGGCGCCGAGGTGGTCGAGTGGATCGCGACCGTCGCCGTGGCCCAGGACGTTGACGCTCACGACGTGTGGTGCGGTGAGCTCGGTGGAGCCGAGCGGCAGGCCAGATACGGCCCGCAGGTGGTTCTCGAACTGTGAGCAGACCGCGCCCTCGATCGTCCAGTGGCCCGAGTTGTGGGGCCGGGTGGCCACCTCGTTGATCGTGACCCGGTCGTCGACGTCGACGAACAGCTCGACGGCGCACAGCCCGACGGCGCCCACGACCTCGGCTGCGGCCCGCGCGATCGCCGTGGCGTCCGCGGCCACCGACGCCGACACGGGCGCGGGGGCGACGGTCTCGCGGCAGATGCCGTCGACCTGGACCGTCTCGGTGACGGGATAGCTGTCGGTGCTGCCGCCGGGCCCGCGCACGACGACGACCGCCAGCTCACGGGCGATGGCCACGGCCGCTTCGATCACCAGCTCCGGGAAGCCGTCGTCGCGGGCGAGCGTCGCGAGCACGACCTCTGCCTGGGCACGGTCGTCGACCAGCCACACGCCGCGCCCGTCGTAGCCACCTCGGGCGGTCTTGACCACCCCCGGCCAGCCGAGCTCGTCGAGCGCGTCGAGGGCTGCGGCACGGTCGTCGACGATCCGGTGGCGGGGGAGGGGGAGGCCGGCATCGGCGAACCGGCGCCGCTGGTGCGCCTTGTCGGTGGCATGCGCCAGGGCGGCGGCGGACGGGCGCGCCGCGACGGTGCCTGCCTCGTCGAGCACGGCGACGGCGTCGAGGTCGACGACCTCGTGGTCGACGGTGAGGACGTCGCACCCGCGGGCGAACCGGGCGATGTCATCGGCCACCAACGGCCCGCCCAGCTCGATGTCGGGGCTGACCTGGGCCGCGGAGTCGTCGCTGCTCGCCGCGAGGATCCGTAGCGGCACCCCGAGGGCGATGGCGGCCTGGTGGCTCATCCGGGCGAGTTGGCCGGCGCCGATCATGCCCACGATGGGTGGGTGCCTCGGTGGTGGGGACGGGTCGACGCTCATCGTCGGCAGCGTCGCATACCCAGACGACGCACGCCGACAGGTGGTCAGGGCAGGGTGGTCAGGGAAGGGTGATCTCGTCGGTGGCGGTGGTGCCGCCGGAGCCGATCGCGGTGACGTAGTACGTCTGCGTGTCGGCCCCGCACGGTGCCGGGACCTCCATCGAGCCGTTTGCCGGTCCCGTGTCGTACAGGCCGTTCGGATCGTCGATCGACACCTCGACCGACTCGGCGTTCGACGTCGTCCACGACAAGGTGATCGGGTCGGGGCAGCTGATGTCGGAGGCTTCGATCGAGTCGACGGTGGGGTCGGTGCTCGTCGGCGCGGTCGTGGCGGTCGTCTCGGTGGTGGCCTCGGTGGTGGTCGTGGCCTCGGTGGAGGTGGTGGTGTCCTCGACGGTCGTCTCGGTCGTCGAGGTGGAGGTGAAGTCGGCCACGCCGTCGTCGTCGCCGCTGAAGAACAGCCAGATCAACAGGCCGGCCACCACGAGCAGGACGAGGATCGAGATCACCGTCCACAGGGTCTTGTTGTCGCGGGGCGGCTCGTCGCCGCCTGGGGGCACGACGGGGTTCACGTCGGTGGGTGGCGCACCGCCATCGCCGGCGCCCGCCGCTGGCGTCGCGGCCGTCGGTACCTGTTCGACCGGAATCGTCGGGTCCGGGTCGTCGCCCCATCCGTGTGTGTCGTCGCTCATGGTCCGACCGTAGTACCGGGGTGTCGCCCAGCCGGTGGATCGGCGTTCAGGCCCGGCACATCAGAGCCGCCGCATCACGGTGACGACCCGACCGAAGATCTGCACCTCGTCGGCGGCGAACTCCATCGGGCCGAGCCGAGGGTTGGCGGGCAGCAGCACGACCACGTCGTCGCGCGTGGTCCACGTCTTGACCGTGGCCTCCTCGCCGGGGATGCCGGCGACCACGATGTCGCCCTGGTCGGCGGTGGATTGCACCCTCGCGATCACGAAGTCGCCGTCGAGGATGCCCGCGTCGATCATCGAGTCGCCCCTGACGCGGAGCATGAAGAGGTCGCCGTCGCCGGTGAGGTCGGCCGGTACCGGCAGCGTCTCGTCGAAGTTCTCCTGCGCGAGCACGTCGGTGCCCGCGGCCACGTCGCCCACCAGCGGCACGTGCCGGACGGGCCGGCGCTCCACGCCCGGGCCCGACGCGGCGTCCCACCGGACCTCGATGGCGCGCGGCTTTGTGGGATCGCGCCGGAGGTAGCCGAGCTTCTGGAGGGTCGCGAGGTGCGAGTGGACCGTGGAGGGGGAGTTGAGGCCGACGGCCTCGCCGATCTCGCGCACCGAGGGCGGGTAGCCACGGTCGCGCATGTGCGCGTCGATCGTCTCGAGGACCTGCATCTGGCGGGCGGTGAGGTCTGGTACGGGTGTCACGGTGGTCCTCCCAGTTGGATGGCCGGGGCCGGTGGCCGGGTCGAGCGAGGGTCGAACAGGTGTTTGGAGCAACGTAACAGGATTCGGCGGCCGATGGCAAACATCTGTTCGATCCGGCCTTGACCTCGAACGGGTGTTCGTGCTTCGATGGAGACCGAACAGGCGTTCGTCCCTCCCGACTCATCCTGGTTCACGTCCCGAAGCTGTCACACCCCCTGGAGACACTGGTCCCATGGTTGCCATCACCACCGACTCCCACCCACATCCCGTCGTCGCCGACGCCCCACCGGCCCGGTTGTTCGACTTCCCGTCCCGCTCGTCGGCCGCCGCCGGCGGTCACCCGCTCGCTCCGGACGTGTTGCTGCGCGTGCTGGGCATCGTCGCTGCCATCGCGCTGGTGCTCGCCGTCGCGGTGGGCACCGCAGCGCTCGGCCGGGTGCTCGACGGGCAGCGGGGCATCCCGGCCTCGGCGCCCGCCACACCGGCTGCCGTCGCCGTTCAGAGCTGATCGGTCGGCCGGGCCTCCGGGGCGAGGTGCGGCGTGGGAGGGCGCGGTTGTAGCGTCCCGGCGGTGAAGTGCCCCGGCTGCGGCAGCCTCGACGACAAGGTGGTCGACTCGCGCCAGTCAGACGACGGCGGGTCGATCCGTCGACGTCGCCAGTGCCTCGCGTGCTCGCGCCGCTACACGACCTTCGAGCGCCTCGAAGAGCTCACGCTCCTGGTGATCAAGCGATCGGGGGATCGGGAGCCCTTCGACCTCGACAACGTCGTGGCCGGTGTGCGGGCAGCCGCCAAGAACCGGCCGATCACCGACGAGCAGATGGCCCAGCTCGCGTGCGAGGTCGAAGACGCCATGCGGCTCACCGGATCCGAGGTGGGCTCCGAGGCGGTCGGGCTGGCCGTGCTCGAACGTCTCCGCGAGCTCGACTCGGTGGCCTACCTGCGCTTCGCCAGCGTCTACAAGGGCTTCGAGAACCCGGGCGACTTCGAGCGCGAGGCCGCGGTGCTCACGAAGGAATCGGCGCCCAAGCGCCGCTGAGCGGGCGCCGAGCGTTCAGCCGGCCTCGTCGCCGCCGCCGACGCACCCGGCGATGAAGTCGATCTGCTCGGCCACGCTCAGGCGTGCGATGCCGGTCGGGAACGCGACGAAGCCGTGGATCGACTCGGGGTACACGCTCAGGCGGGCCTCGGCGCCTGCGGCCCGCCAGCGCATCGCCATGAACAGCGAGTCGTCGATCAGCGGATCGCGGGTCCCGACGGTGAACAGGGCGGGGGGCATGCCGGCCAGGTCTGCGTAGAGCGGCGACGCCTCGGGCCGTCGGCGCTCGTCGCTGGTCCAGCCCGGGGTGAATTGCTCGCCGAACCACTCCATGATCGGCGTCGACAGCACCAGGTTGGTGTCTCCCCACGCGCGCTGGCTCGGCGTCATGGCCAGGTCGTAGGCGCCGAACACGAGGTTGGCGCCGCAGAACGCGTTCGGCACAGCCAGGTCGTCACGCACTCGCAGCAGCGTCAACGCCGAGAGGTGCGCGCCGGCTGACTCGCCGCCGATGACGAGGCGATCGGTGCCCCACTCGTCGGCCGCGTGGTCGATGACCCACCGCGCTGCTGCCAAGCAGTCGTCGGGCGCGGCAGGGAACGGGTGCTCCGGCGCCAGGCGGTACTCGACGCTCACGACCACCACCCCGGCCTCGTCGGCGACCCGCTGGAGCAGGACGTCCTGCTGATCGGCGCCACCGAGCACCCACCCGCCTCCGTGGATGTGCAGGTAGACGCCGTCGAGCCGATCGCCGGTGAAGGTGCGGAGCGTGACGTCGCCGCCAGGTCCGGGGATCGTGCGGTCGACGGCGGTGTCGACGTGGGTGAGCGGCCCCATCCACCCCTTGCCCTCGATGCGCGCCCGGCGGGTCTCTTCGGGCGGCAGCGTGTGGGTGGACGGTGCCGCTGCCAGCAACTCGGCCACCATGCCGTTCACGGCGGCGGCCTCGTCGAGCATCTCCTGGGGAACATCCACGACCTCGTACATGCCCGGACCGTACCGGCTCGGGATCGGGCGGGCCCGGCTCGCTATCGTCGCAGCGTCCGCTCGTCACCAGGCGTCGGGCGAAGGGGGAGCAGTGGAGCGAGCCGCGATCAGCGCCGCGGTGGAGTTGGCAGGACTGACCCTGCCCGCTGACGCCGACGTCACCATCGAGGGGACCGATCCGATCCTGCCGTCGCCGCACCACCTCGGCGAGGGCGCAGCGGTGGCGCGGGCGCTCACCGGTGTCGCCGCCGCCGACCTGTGGCGCCTGCGCGGTGGCGAGCCGCAGCGCATCTGCGTCGACGCGGCACACGCCGCCGCGTCGCTCCGCTCCTACGTGCACACCGTGCCACTCGACGAGTCCCAGCGCCGCCCGTTGACGGCGGGCGTGTCCACCGAGCGGGTGATCGGCATCTTCGCCACGGCCGACGGTCGCCACGTGCAGCTCCACGGATCGTTCAACGACGGTCCCGCGGTGCTCGACGTGCTGGGTCTGAAGCCACCTGTGACGACCGAGGAGCTCGCCGCCGCGGTCGCCCAGCGCGACGCGTTCGAGCTCGAGCAGTCGTTCATCGACAAGCGTCTGTGCGGCGGGGTGGTGCGCAGCCGCACCGAGTGGGCCGAGCACCCGCAAGGCCAGGCTCTGGCCGGTCGACCGGTGGTGACGATCACCCGGATCGGCGACGCGCCACCAGAACCGCTCCCCGACGGCGACCGCCCGCTCGCCGGTGTGCGCGTCATCGACCTCACCCGCGTCCTGGCCGGGCCGACGGTTGCCAAGACCCTCGCCGAGCACGGTGCCGACGTGCTGCACATCTCGGCGCCCGGCCTCGAACGAGGGGGACCGTTCGAGGTCGACACCGGCATCGGGAAGCGCCAGGCCCACGTCGACCTGCGTGATCCCGTGGGCACGTCGCTGATGCGCCAACTGGTCGGCGGCGCGGACGTGTTCTCGCAGGGGTACCGCAGGGGCACGATTGCCCGTCGTGGCTTCGGGCCCGACGACGTGGCGGCGTTGCGTCCAGGGATCGTCTACGTCTCGGAGAACTGCTACGGCGGCGTCGGCCCGTGGGCCGAGCGACCGGGTTGGGAGCAGCTCGCACAGGCGGCGACCGGCATGTCGTTCCGGGAGGGCCAGGAGGCACCCGACGGCGCGCCGCGCCTCGCCCCGGCCGCGGTCAACGACTACACGACCGGCTTCTTCGGCGCCTACGGCGCGATGGTGGCGCTCGGCCGGCGCGCCACCGAGGGTGGCTCGTGGCACGTCGAGGTGTCGCTGTCGGCCACGTCGAGCTGGTACCAGTCGCTCGGCGACGACGTCGACGCCGGCGCGGCTGCGCCGATCGACGTCGCTCCGTTCCTCGACGAGATGGACACCGAGTGCGTGGGACACCTGAGCTTCTTGCGACCTGCCGTGCAGATGTCGGTGACGCCGCCTCGGTGGGACCTCCCGCCGTCGGACCAGGGCGTGCACGAGCCGGTGTGGCTCCCTCGCTGACCGTGTCGACGCCGGGGCGACGGCTGGATCAGCTCGACCGGTCGCGCACGTAGCGCAGCAGCAGCTCACCGTCGTACTCGAGGGCCCGCACGAGCTGCATCCGTCGGGGCGAGCCACCGTCGGGGGTGTACGAGGAGCGCGATCCTTCGCCGGCGACGACCATCGGTGCGAGCGTCAGGCACCACTCGTCGACCAGATCGTCCCCGAGGAGCACGCCGTTGAGCGTCGCGCCACCTTCCATGAGCACCATCGTGGCTCCGGTCTCGCTGGCGAGGGCACGCAACGCACGGCGGGGATCGACCCGCTCGTCGCCGACGACGAGGACGTCGGCCACCTCGTCGAGCTCGCCGCGACGCGCATCGGCCACGCGGTCGGCCACCAGCACGATCGGTCGGCTGTCGTCGCTGGCGTCGGCGAACATCGGGAGCGACAGGTCGATGTCGCCGCGGTTGGACACGACCGCGATGCGGGGCACCGGTGCCTGACCGCGGGCGATGCGACGGGCACGACGTTCGGCGTTCGCCTTCGGCGGGCGGTAGCGCTCGGCGGTGACGGTGGTCGATCCGGCGAGGATCACGTCGCAGGCCGCTCGCAGCGCGACGAACAGCGCGAAGTCGGCATCGCCGCCGAGGGGACCCGACACGCCATCGACCTGTATGGACCCATCGACCGACGAGACCATGTTGACGGCGACCCAGGGCCGACCTTCGGGCGCCGGCCGTGGCTCGGCGGCCACCAGCTCGTCCACGGAGGCCGCGTCGAGCGCGATCTCGACCACAGGGCCGTCGTCGGGCAGCACGGGCAGGCGTCGCAGCATCGAGCAGAGGCTATCGACGTGTCGATGGTCCGTCGGCGGAGGGCCGTCAGAGCCGGCGGAGGGAGGGCTGCCTGTGGAGAACCTCGGTTGTCCACCGACAATTCACAGCTTGTTCCCCCTTACGTTCCACAGGCTCGGTTCTCTACTGTGGCCAACAGTCACCGGTGGCGGTGGGCTGGACGGCACAGTCGTTGGTGTCCGTGCGACCTCGCTGGCGGGTTGGACGGTGCCCTTGGGGCGGACGATGGCGGACCTGACGGGGTTCGGCATCGCCGGTTCGGACCTGTCCATCCCACCGCCTCCGGAACCTGCCACGGTGAAGTCGGGGGCCGGCCCCCGGACGCGGACGTCCGGCCCCCTCACCGCCATCGCGTCCGGCCACGGTCGGTTGCTGCGGGGTGGGGCAGGTCGTTGGGCCAGGACGCCGGGCCGGGCACACTGGGTGGGTCGACACGGTGTCGACGCGCGAATCCGTCGATACGACGCGATTTCTCCCCTCCGGCCATTGACACGGTTGAAATTACAGTGGTGTAATCGTCGCTACATCTTGTGGCCCAGGCCGCCAGATGCGGGGAGAACCACCACATCTGGTGTTCGCACCTCACCACCAAGCGGCTCGCACGCCGCAGGTGGGTGGGGAACGCGAGCACCACCGCCAGGCCGCCGTCACCTCACGGCGGCCTCCACGTCCCGAGGAGCACTTCGAATGGCCCTGGCGCCCGAGCAGACCGGCATCGGCATCCGTCGCTACTTCACCACTGAGGGTGTCCACCCGTACGACGAGCTCGAATGGGAGCGCCGCGACAGTCGCATCACCAACTTCCGCGACGGGTCGGTCGCCTTCGAGCAGCTCGGGGTCGAGTTCCCCACGACGTGGTCGCTCAACGCCACCAACATCGTCACCCAGAAGTACTTCCGTGGCACCCCTGGCACGCCCGAGCGCGAGAGCTCGCTGCGCCAGGTCATCGACCGGGTGGCCGACACCATCACCGAGTGGGGCATCGAGGGCGGCTACTTCGTCGACGCCGCCGAGGCCGAGGCGTTCCGGGCCGAGCTCAAGCACCTGGTCGTGCACCAGAAGGCCGCGTTCAACTCGCCGGTGTGGTTCAACATCGGCGTCCCCGGCGTCCCCCAGCAGGCGAGCGCGTGCCAGCCCTACGACGCGCCGGTCGCCACCCCTGACGGCCTGGTCCCGATCGGCCGCCTCGTCGAGGACGGTGCGGTGGGCACCAAGGTCTTCGATGCCCACGGCCTCACCCGGGTCGTCGCTGTCAAGCACAACGGTCACAAGCCCGTCCTCCGGCTCCACACCCACTCCGGCCACGTCCTCGACGTGACACCCGACCACCTCGTGTGGAGGGCCACCGGGATGGGGACCGGCTCCTTCGTCGAGGCCGGAGACCTGCGGCCGGGCGATCAGCTGGAGTGGCATCGCACCTACGCGCCCGGTAGCCGCGAGATCGTGCCGACCGAGATCGCCGAGGCCGCCCTCGCCGGCTGGCTGCAGTCCGACGGGTTCGTGGGCCAGTACGACCACGGCACCAACCGTTCGCTGACCATCGAACCGATGACGGTCACGCCCGACGAGCACCAGTGGGTCCTGGCCGCGCTCGATGCCGTGTTCCCGGATGTGCACCGACACGAGCGGTCGGTCGCCACCCAGGACGAGTCGCTCGACTGTCGGCGCATCCGCGCCTACGGCGAGGTCCTCCGGCCGTTCGTCGAGCGGTGGGGGCTCCTCGCCCGCCACACCGAGATGGTGGTGCCGGAGTCGCTGTTCACCGCTCCGCTTCCGGTCGTCGTCGCCTACCTGCGGAGCCTCTTCCAGGCCGAGGGCTACGTCCACGTGCGCGATCGCAGTGCGGTCGTCGCCATCGACATGGTGTCGGAGGACCTGATCCGTGGCGTCCAGCGGCTCCTCAGCCGCTTCGGGATCTTCGGTCGGGTGAAGTTCAAGGCTGATCGTCGTGACGACCGTGCCGGTTGCTGGAGCCTGGCCATCCGGACCCTCGGCGACCGGGCGGCGTTCGCAGCCGAGGTCGGCTTCATCGATCGGCGCAAGGCCGAGGCGCTGGACCGCAGCCTCGAGCTCGAGGGCCTGCCGCACCGTGCCACCAAGCGCTTGGAGATCGCGTCGATCGAGGATCGCGGGGTCCAGGACGTCTACGACATCCAGACCGAGAGCGGCGAGTACCTCTCGTCGAACCTGCGGGTCCACAACTGCTTCATCCTGTCGGTCGACGACACGATGGACTCGATCCTCAACTGGTACGTCGAGGAGGGCACGATCTTCAAGGGGGGCTCGGGCGCCGGCATCAACCTGTCGAAGATCCGCTCGTCCAAGGAGCTGCTGAAGGGCGGCGGCACCGCATCCGGTCCGGTGAGCTTCATGCGCGGCGCCGACGCGTCCGCCGGCACCATCAAGTC
>CAZBTQ010000098.1:5355-10793 GCA_964494405.1 uncultured Iamiaceae bacterium | reverse complement strand
GGCGACGTGACGTCTGGCGCTACTCGAGCTCCTCGAGGACCCGGTCCATCTCCTTGCGGAATCGGCGCAGTTCGTCGCGATGTGCCACCGACAGGGCGGTGAGCTTGTCCTGGCCGTTGGCCGAGAGCGTCACCAGTTGTCGGCGGCGATCCTCGGGGGCCGACTCGATCCCGATCAGACCTGCCTTCTCGGCTCGACGGGCGAGCTCGAGGGTGGAGTGCGGCTCGGTCTGGAGCAGCGCGGCGAGGTCGCTGACCGAGGGGGGCGACGGTTCGGGCCAGCCGCGGACCGCGAGCAGGAGCTGGTGCTGGGCCGGGGTCAGCCCGACCTGGCGAGCCGACAGCTCCGAGAACCGCAGGAACACCCGCAGGGCGTGGCGGAACTGGCTCAACGACTGGTACTGGCGGTCGGTCAACTCGTCTGACGGGTGTTCGCCTGAGCTCATGGATCGGAGCGTATCCCACCGATTACATCGTGATCCGATACGCTTTGGGACTATGGGTCCAGTCCGTCTCCCCCGCGAGACCTCGTCGCTGCTGCGGATCAGCGTGCTCGCCACGCTCCTCGGCGCAGCCGCTGCAGGCGCAGCGTTCGTCCTCGTCCACCTCATCGCCCTCATCGCCAACCTGGCCCTGCTCCAGCAGTGGAGCTGGGAGCTGCCACCGTCGTCGGCGTTCGACCCGAGCCCGGTCATCGTCATCGCCGCCGTGTCGGGCGCGCTCGTGGTGTCGCTGTTCGCCAAGTGGTGCCCGATCATCCGCGGACACGGCATCCCCGAAGCCATGGAGTCGGTGCTCACCAACCAGAGCCGCATCTCGCCGCGCACGGCGATCGCCAAGCCGCTGTCGTCCGCCGTCGCCATCGGTACCGGGGGTCCGTTCGGCGCAGAGGGGCCGATCATCGTGACCGGCGGTGCGCTCGGTTCCCTGGTCGGCCAGGTCCTGCCCGTCACGCCAGCCGAGCGCAAGGTGCTGTTGTGCGCCGGTGCAGCAGCCGGCATGGCCGCCACCTTCGGCGCACCGCTGGCAGCGGTGGCCCTGGCCCTGGAGCTGTTGCTGTTCGAGTTCTCCATCCGGGCACTGGTGCCGCTCATCGTGGCCACCAGCGTCGCCGGGGGGCTCCACGCCGTCCTGTTCGGGTCCGGCCCCTTGTTCGCCATGCCGTCCCACGAGTTCCTCGGCGTCGAGACGATGCCGGCGTTCGCCGTGCTGGGCCTGGCCTGCGGGCTCCTCGCCGTGGTGATCAGCAAGGGCCTCTTCGTCGTCGAGTCTGGGTTCCGGCGCCTGCCGGTCGGCGAGTTCTGGCACCCGATCATCGGCGCGGTCGGCTTCGCCACCGTCGGGCTCATCGTCCCTGGCGCGCTCGGCGTGGGCTACGACGAGATCGGCGACGTGCTCAACGGGAGGCTCGCGACCGGCGCGGTCGCCGCGCTCCTGCTGGCCAAGCTGCTCGCGTGGTGGATGGCGCTCGGCTCGGGCACCTCGGGCGGCACGCTCGCGCCGATCCTGCTGATCGCCGGCTGCTTCGGCAGCCTCTTCGGCACCCTCGCCGTCGACGTGCTGCCCGGCGCCCAACCGTCGGTGTCGGCGTTCGCACTCGTCGCCATGGCCGCGACCTTCGGCGCCGCGACCCGCACGCCGTTCACGTCGATCGTCTTCCTGTTCGAGCTCACCCAGGACTACGAGGCGGTCCTGCCGCTGATGGGCGCCACCGTGATCGCCGTCATCGTGTACTCGGTGCTGATGCGCGAGTCGCTGATGACCGAGAAGCTCGCCCGACGTGGGATGTCGATCCACAACTTCTACGAGATCGACCCCGGTCGGATCACCCGCGTCTCCCAGGTGATGAGCGCGCCGGTCGCCACCCTCCCCCACTCCGCGACCGTGGCCGAGGCTCGCACCGCGATCGTCTCGGGGTCACACAGCGCCTTCCCGATCGTCGATGCAGAGGGTCGTTGCGTCGGCATCATCGGGCGCAGGGACCTGATGGATGCCGAGGTCCCCGACACCAGCCCCGCGCTGGAGGTCGCGAGCACCGACGTGGTCACCGTGGGCGCCGAGGCCAGCGTGCGAGATGCGCTCGGTGTGATGCTCGCCGAGAGCGTCGAGCACGTCCCGGTCATCGACCACGAGCAGGTGCTGATCGGGATCTGCACCCGCACCGACGTGCTGCGCGCTCGCGCGCCTCAGTTCCACGACGAGCGCCGCGACACCGGGTGGATCACCGACCGGCTGCCGCGCTGAGTGCACCCCGGATGGCGGCCGGCGACGGGCGACTGAGAGACTTCCCCGCCATGGACGGGGAGATCATCATCGCGGGTGCCGGCATCGGCGGCCTGACCACGGCGCTCAGCCTCCACGAGGCCGGCTACCAGGTGCGGGTGTTCGAGTCGGTCAACGAGCTGCGGCCGCTCGGCGTGGGGATCAACCTGTTGCCCCACGCGGTGCGCGAGCTCGAGGCGATCGGGCTGCGGGACCCGCTCGAAGCGGCGGGCATCGCCACCGGCACGCTCGCCTACCACTCGGCCCACGGTGCGCCGATCTGGGCCGAGGCCCGGGGCATCGACGCCGGCTACCGGTGGCCGCAGATCTCGCTGCACCGGGGCATCCTCCAGATGACGTTGCTGGCTGCCGCGCAGGAGCGCATCGGCACGGACCGGATCCTGCTCGGCCACCACCTCGACGGGTTCGACGCCGACGACGAGGGCGTCACGGCTCGGTTCGTCGACCGCGACGGTGCGCCCATCACCGAGGCCCGCGGCCGCATCCTGGTCGGGGCGGACGGCATCCACTCGGCGCTGCGGTCGCTGCTGTACCCGGGCGAGGGCGGTCCGCAGTGGAACGGGGCGATCATGTGGCGCGGCGTCGTCGAAGGCGACCCCTTCCTCGACGGCCGCACGATGATCATGGCGGGCCACACCCGCCAGAAGTTCGTGGCCTACCCGATCGAACAGCTCGACGACGGCCGTCAGCTCCTGAACTTCGTCGCCGAGCTGCGCTTCGACCGCACCGACCTGGCCGAGCGCGAGGACTGGAACCGGCCCGGCGACCTCGCCGACGTCCTGCCCGCGTTCGCCGACTGGGACTTCGGGTGGCTCGACGCCCCCGACCTGCTGCGCCGCACACCCGGCGTGTGGGAGTACCCCATGGTCGACCGCGACCCCCTCCCCCGCTGGTCGTTCGGGCCGGTCACCCTGCTCGGCGACGCCGCCCATCCGATGTACCCGATCGGCTCCAACGGCGCGTCCCAGGCGATCCTCGACGCTCGTGCGCTCACCGGCGCCCTGCGCTGCCATCCCGACGACCCTGACAAGGCCCTGCTCGCCTACGACGAGGCGCGACGCCCGGCCACGTCGGCGATCGTGCTCGCCAACCGGGGCCAAGGCCCCGAGGAGGCAATGCAGCTCGTGCACGATCGGGCACCGGACGGGTTCGAGCGGCTCTCCGACGTCATCTCCGACGCCGAGCTGTCCGAGATCGCCGACCGCTACAAGGCGATCGCCGGGTTCGCCATCGCCGAGCTCAACGCCCGCCCCTCACTCGCCGACCTGGAGTACTGATGGAGCTCGTCCCGATCATGCGGCTGTCGGTCGATGTGCGACCGCCGATCACCGCAGGCCCCACCCCCCACGGCGAGATCCGCGTGCTGCCGTTCACCGACGGCACGTTCGAGACGATCACCGCCGACGGCGGAGAGCCCGTCCGTGGCACGATCGCCGACGGCGGCACCGACTGGCAGCGCATCCGCGCCGACGGCACCCTCGAGATCCGGGCCCACTACCTGCTCCAGACCGACGACGGCGACGCGGTCGAGGTCATCTCGGAGGGGGTCCGCGCCGCGGCGCCCGAGGTGCTGGAGCGCCTGGCCGCAGGCGACGACGTCGATCCGTCGGAGTACTACTTCCGCACCCACGTGCGCTTCGCCACCGGCTCGGCCCGCTTCGCCCACCTGAACGACCTGCTCGCGGTGTCGGTGGGCGAGCGCCACGCCCGCGGGGTGCACCTCACGGTCTACGCGGTCCCCTGAGGCGGCCGAGCGCCCGTCCATACGACTGTAGGCCGTCTGTGGTCCGCGGCTAGCGTCGTCACATATGCCCAGACGCATCGAGGTCGAGCTCACCAGCACCCGAGAGGACGGCACCTGGACGTGGCGTGCCGCGGGTGCACGCGAACCGAAGGGAACCCTTGACGGCTCGCTCCTGTTCGATGGCGCCAAGGTCGGCGACGTCGTGCGGGTCGATGCCGACTTCGAGATCGACGGCATCGTCATCACCGGCGTCCTCCCCCCGAAGGGGGCGCGTCAGGAGCCTGAGCGCCTCGAGATCCTCGGAAAGCAGGTCCGCGACGAGGAGCTGGTGACCTCGACCCTGGTCGAGAAGCGTGGCGGCCGCGGGCCACGCCGCGACCGCGACGGTCGGGACGGGCGCGACGGAGAACGTCGTGGCAGCCGCGACCGCAAGCCCCGCTCGCGCGACGACCGCGAGCGCGGCCAGGGCGGAGCGGGAGGTCCGGGCGGCCAAGGTGCCCCAGGTGGCGGCGAGGGCCGCGAGCGCCGACCACGTACCGATCGTCGTCCGCCGCGCCCTGCACCCGAGGCCAAGCCGAAGCCGAAGCGCCTGCGGCCGGGTCGTGCCCATCGCAGCGCCGTGCTGGCCACCCTGCCCGAGGAGGAGCGCCCGATCGCCGAGCAGGTGGTGCGCGGCGGCATCCCCGCGGTCCGTCAGGCCGTCGACAAGCAGAACGAGCAGGCGAAGGCCGACGGTCAACCTGAGGTGAAGGCCGAGCCGCTGGTCGCGATCGCCGAGCGCCTGCTCCCCCGCATCAAGGAAGCCGAGTGGCGTGACCGTGCCGACGCGGCGATCGCCAACCTCGGCGACCTCGACCTGCGCGACCTGCGCTCGGTCGTCGTGGCCAGCGATTCCGCGGCGCGCGACGACGAGACCCGTGAGCTCGCCAACCAGCTCCGCGAGGGCCTCAACCGCCGTGTCGAAGAGGAGCACACCGCCTGGTTGGCCGAGATCGCCGAGACCTTGGCCGACGGCCGCGTGGTGCGCGCCCTGCGACTGAGCTCGCGCCCGCCCAAGGCCGGTGCCCCGCTGCCCCCCGACCTCGCCAGTCGCCTGTCGGAGGCGGCGGGAGCGTCCTTCGGGCCTGAGATCACCCAGGACCGCTGGGCGACGGTGCTCGACGCAGTGTCGTACTCCCCCGTCCGCCTGGCGGTGACCCCCGCGTCGTTCCCTGCCGAGCCGTCCGACGAGCTGCTGGCCGCGGTCCGCAAGCTCGCCAGCCGCGTGCCCGAGATCGCGGCGCACTTCGGCGTCACGGCCTCCGACTCGCCCTCGCGGGCCCGCCGGGGTGGCCGTGGGCCCAAGGCCACGGGCGCCAAGCCCATCCCTGCCCCGCCATCGTTGGACGCGCCGGCTGCCGCGGCGCCCGAGG
>CAZBTQ010000098.1:0-5255 GCA_964494405.1 uncultured Iamiaceae bacterium | reverse complement strand
GCCCGAGGCGGCCGAGGCGCCAGAGCCTGCGCCGGAGCCTCAGCCCGAGGTGGCCGAGGCGCCAGAGCCTGCGCCAGAGCCTAAGCCCGAGGTCACCGAGCCGGAGACGGCCCCGGAGCCCGAGGCGGCAGCTGCGCCGGAGCTGGAGGCTCAGCCCGAGAGCTGAGCGGCGAGGGTCAACACATCGGCCGGGCGGTCGGCGACGGTCCCGTCATCCGGCTGCACCCGTGGGTTCCAGCCGGCCCACGCGAACGCGCACCCGACGTCGGACGCGGCCGAACGGTCGTGGTCGGTGTCGCCGACGAAGAGCACCTCCGAGGCGCCGAGGCCCAGCGCATCGAGCACCGGCCCGAGCCGCTTGGGGCCGTCGAACGAGTCGGCGAACAGGGCGACCTCCGGTGACCAGCCCAGCGCGTCGAGCTCGAGCGGCCCGATCTCGCCCCGCTTGTTCGAGCACACGGCCCAGCGGCGGTCGAGCGCTCGGAGCATGTCGTCGACGCCGGCGAATGCCCGCACCTTCGACGGGTCGTAGGCGGCCAGGTAGGCGTCGACGGTGATGCCGAGCCGGGCGCACTCGTCGGCGAGGACGTGCCCGTGGGTGATCTCCTCGTCGGGCACCCCGCAGGCCCGGAACGCGTCGTCGAGCGCCTGGTCGGAGTCGACGAGGGTGCCGTCCAGGTCGAACACGATGGCCTCGATCACTCCGCTCCGTTCCGCTGGCACTGCCCTCAGGCAGGACTGGCACTGCCCTCAGGCAGGACTGGCACTGCCCTCAGGGCAGGACTGGCACTGCCCTCAGGCAGGACTGACACAGGGTCCAGCACGTCCCGTCACGCCCACAGTACCCAGGGCTAGGGTGCGCCCATGATCGACTACGAGGTGAAGGGCCACGTCGCCCTGCTGACCATCAACCGGCCCGAGGCCCGCAACGCGGTCAACAGCGCCGTGGCCACCGGCATGGAGGAGGCGCTCGACCGCGCCGAGGCCGACGACGACATCTGGGTCGTCGTGCTCACCGGCGCCGGGCCGGTGTTCTCGGCTGGTGCCGACCTCAAGGAGATCGCCGCTGGCAACGGTGGCGGGCTCGGCACCGAGCGGGGCGGCTTCGCTGGTCTGGTGTCGCGCGAGCGCACCAAGCCGCTCATCGCGGCGGTCGACGGTCCGGCGCTCGCGGGTGGCACCGAGATCGTGCTCGCCTGCGACCTGGTCGTCGCGTCGACCCAGGCCCGCTTCGGCGTGCCCGAGGTGAAGCGCTCGTTGGTCGCCGCCGGCGGGGCTCTGTTCCGCCTCCAGAAGAAGCTCCCCGAGAGCATCGCCGCCGAGCTCCTGCTGACCGGCGACCCCATCAGCGCCGAGCGCTGCTACCAGTTCGGTTGGGTGAACGTGTTGAGCGAGCCCGGTGCGGCGCTCGATGACGCGCTGGCCCTGGCCGACCGCATCAGCGCCAACGCACCCCTCGCGGTCCGGGCCAGCCTCGACGTGATGCGCAAGACCGTCGGGGTCGACGACGCCACCGCGTTCCGGTTGTCGGGTCAGGCGTTCGGTGCCCTCGCCAGCACCGAGGACTACGCCGAGGGGCCGCGCGCCTTCATCGAGAAGCGTGAGCCCCAGTGGAAGGGCCGCTGAGGTCGAGCGGGGTCACAACAGGCGGTCGATGACCCCGACGTCGAGGAGGAGCTCACCGAGGCCGGGCGCGAGGTCGCGCTCGCCCACCTGGTCGAGCGGGACCCACTCCGCGGCGTCGGCGTCATCGCCGGCGACGGGTTCGACCGGATCGAGCGTCGTCACGGTGAAGTCCAAGATGACGACGTGCTGGTCGTCGTCGATGAGCTCTGCCCATCCGAGCAGCTCGCCGCAGAGGCCGTCGACGCCGGTCTCCTCGCGCAGCTCCCGGAGCACGGCCTCGGGCAGGGCCTCTCCCGGTTCCACCCGTCCCCCTGGGATCGACCAGGTGCCGACGGCAGGGGGTCGGCCGCGTCGCACCATCAAGAGCCGGTCGGCGTCGACCACGATCGCGCCGACGCACAGCACGATCCCGCCGGCCACCGGTCAGCCGTCCTCGACGGACGGGACCGCCAGCGGGTCGTCGGGGGTGAGGGACTTGTGCACGACGATCGCACGGGCCACCAACCCGAACGACTCGAAGAAGTTCTTGGTGGCCCGGTTGCCCGGCAGCGCGACGCTGTCGACGCCGACGCACCCGCGGGCACGGGCCCAGTCGAGCACCTGGTCCATCATCGCTTCGCCGATGCCGATCCCACGCGCCTCGGGTTCGACGTACAGGTCGTCGAGCACGGCGAGCAGGCCCCCGTCGCGCAGGCGCCGGATGTACACCGCGGCGTAGCCGACGATCGTGTCGTCGATGGTGCCGGCGACGAGGAGCGCGTCGGGGTCGTCGATGGTGGCGGCGAGCGACGGGGCGACCGGACGGTCGCGGGCCTGGTGGCGGGCCCAGATCGCACCGCCCCTGGTGGGTTCGAGCTCGTCGATGACGTCGCTCGCGAGGCGCACGATCGCTGCGAGGTCGTCGTGGGTGGCGGTGCGGGCAGCCTCCACGGCGCTCAGCTCGCTCGCAGCTGCGCGATGCGGCTGAGGATGGTCATGCGGCCCCGGTGGGCACGCTCGTAGTCCTGCACCGCGGCGAGCTCGTCGTCGGAGAGGTCGTCGAGGCGCGGCACCACCTGGGAGGCGGCGAGCGTGTCGTAGCCGGGGATGGCGAGCTCGTCGGCGTCGAGTGCATCGTCGGCGACCACGCGCAGGTGGCTCTCGCGACCGGCGTCGGCGGCGGGTTCGGCCTCGGCTGCCGCCGACCGGGACCCGTCGCCAGGAGCCGTGTCGGCGTCGTCGTCGGTGTCGTCGTCGGTGTCGTCGTCCGTGTCCTGGGCATCGGCGAACGGCACCCCCGCGGCTCGTGCCGTCGCGATCAGCACGTCGACGCCGCGGCGGGCGACCTCGTCGACGAGCGACCCGAGCTGGCTGTGGCGATGGCCGATGCTGCGGTCGATGACCGCCCGACCGATGAACCGGGCGTTGGCGACGTCCTGGCGGCCCTTGGTGGCGAGGTCGCCGACGGTCTCGGGGCCGTGCAGGAACGCGCCGATCGGTGCGAACACGAACAGGTCGAGCACCTCGGCGATGGCGTCGCCGTGGGTCGAGGAGCTCTGCTCGTCACCGGTCATGTCAGACGCAGTCCTTGCAGTACATCAGGTCCTCGTCGGCGAGCTGGCTCGGGTGCTTCACCAAGAAGCACGACTGGCAGACGAACTCCCCCGGCCGTCGAGGTTGGATGCGCGTGGAGCCCTCGGCGGTGGTCTCCGGCTCGACCGCTTCGTCCTCCTCGTCGTCCTCGTCGTCGTTGGCCGCGATGCGGTCCTTGAGGATGGCGTCGAGATCGGCCTCGACGTCGTCGGGGTCAACGTCCTCTTCGTCGTCGTCCTCTTCGTCGTCGGCCTTGCGAGGTCGACGACGGGCCGCCGCTTCAACCTCGTCCTCGTCCTCGTCGTCGTCGGCGACGGCGACGACCGCATCGTCGTCATCGTCGAGGTCGTCGACCACGTCGACGTCGTCGAGGTCGTCGTCGAGCTCTTCGACGTCGGGATCGTCGTCGTCGTCGAACTCGGCCTCGAGCTCCTCGTCGTCGTCGATCAGTTCTTCGTCAGCCATGTGGTCCTCGGGGAAGATGCTGGGCGTGGTGGAGCGGTCGCGGGCGGATCATAGGCACAACCTCCGGTGGAACCGCGCACCGGCGGTGCGAATTTCTGACCCGTCAGACCGATGGATCAGAGGCCGAGTCGTCGGCGCTCGGAGCGTCGTTCGGACTCGAGGCGTTCGAACTGGGCCTCGCCGGTGTGGTCGACGAAGCGCATCATCGCGGCGAGCACGCGGTGGCCTGCCTGGTCCGCGATCAGGGTGTGCATCTTCTGGGCGACCGTCCGGTAGGCGGGGTGGCCCTGGGGCGTGGTGCGCAGTTCGAGCATGTGCATCGCCTCGCGGGCGTTGAGCTGCATCGCGAACCGCACCCGGTACGCCAGCGACACCGCGTAGGGCGCCTGGTTCGGGAACGGCGACACCATCGCGTCGTGCAGCGCGGCCGAGCGCTCCATGGCCTCGTCGAAGCGGTGCGCGACGCCGGCCTCGTCGACGGGCTGGGGTCTGGTGTAGCCGTGCGCCGGGCTGAGCCGCTGCCACTCGATGGTGAGCATCCGGTGGCGTTGGAGATCGCGGAACGCGCCGTAGTCGGCGAGCACGTCGAAGCGGTACACGACCCGCTCGAGGCCGCGCCCCGGCTTGTGGCGGCGGTTGTCGCGCTCGCCCACGTAGGCACGGACGATGGCCATGCGGTCGTCCTCGGACATGGCGCGCACCCGCTCGATGAGCACGGTCTCGGGCTCGGTCGCGTAGGGGTACAGCATGCTGGCCAGCAGCTTGACCTCGGCGTCCTGGTCGAAGTCGACGAGGGTGACCTCGGGGCCGCCGTCGTGGGCCTCGGCGGTGGCGTCGCCCGGTCCGCCGAGCAGCCGCCTGGTGACATCGTCCATGGCGTCGCGCGTGTCGGCGAGGTAGCGGCTCCACGCGACGCCGCGATCGTCGAGGTCGACGCGCTTGAGGAACGACGGGATGACCTTGCGGAGCTCGTAGAGCATGAGGTCGGCGTAGGTGCGGGCCTCGGGCAGTGGGTGGGCGCGCATCCGCAGGAGGAGCTGCTCGTAGCCCTGGCCGGTGCCGAAGATGCCGACGTTGGACAGGGCGGCCGCGGGCAGGATGCCGCGGAGCGCGTCGAAGGCCTTGGCCCGCACGGCCTGGCGGTAGACGAGGTCCGAGTCGGCCGGATCCTTCGGGAACTGGGACCGGAACCAGTCGCCGAGCACGGGGAGCAGCTCGGCGTAGGTGTCGAACAGCCGGTCCATGTCGCCGACGAACCGGGTGCCGAGGTGCGACGACAAGACCGCGGGGTCGCGGTGGTACCGGTAGCGACCGCCGATGCGGGTGTCGTAGGAGATGTAGCGGGTCGACTGCTCGAGGTACGACATCAGCCGCCCCCACTCGAGCACCTTGGTGAGCACGTTCGACGCCTGCTCGCAGGCGAGGTGTACGCCGCCGAGCTGGGCCACCGAGTCGTCGCCGTACTCGAGGAACACGCGGTCGTAGAGCTCCTCGGCACGACGCAGACCGATGGTCGCGTCGATCGTCTGGTCGCCCTCGATGTCGAGGTCGCCGACGAACTCGTCGAGGAACAGGCGGCGCAGGCTCTTCGG
>CAZBTQ010000097.1:0-10814 GCA_964494405.1 uncultured Iamiaceae bacterium | reverse complement strand
CCTGCTCACGGATGGTGCGATCGGAGAGGATCATCGCCGGGCGACGTTAGTCGCCAGCCGCGGCTGCGCCCGCAGCCCGCTCAGTCGATGTTCAGGGCGGTCGTCTTCGGCGCGAAGCCCAGGAACATGACGGGTGCGTTGACAGCGATCTCCCGCACGGCCTTCGGCCACTCCCTCCACGACCTCTCACCGAGCGCTTCCAGATCGCTCGCTCTGGAGCGATCCACGATCCGTTCCGGCACGATCGGCACGAACCGCCTCCCCTTCGCCCTCCACGAGACTTCCTCCGCCACGTGTCGCGCCAACACGCGCTCCACGCCGACTCCGAAGGTGACAAGGTCCAGTCCCTCGTCGTCGGTCGCGCTGCGGATCTTGGCGCGGGGCGCAGGTCCAGAGATCAGCTCCAGAGCGCGGCCTGCGAGATCGAGGAGCAGTACCGAGGTGCCATGCCCACCGGCAGCGAAATGTGCCGTCCCGTCCACCAGATCGAACCCGATCCCCTCAGCTTCACGCATACCTGGCACCTCCTCGTCACCCAGCGCCACGTGCTGCGCGGGATGGGCAAGGTCGGCACGATGGTGACGCAGGTGACCCACCCGGTAGCCGGTCATCAGCAACGAGTTCACGACGATCCAGTTGACGCCCACCAGCACGAACACGAGCACGGTCGGAATCGCGAGTGCACTGGAGGCCATTCCAAGGGCGAACGCACCTGCAACGTTGATCAGCAGGTTCAGCGCGACACCCCAGGAACGGCTCGGGAGCTTGCCGTCGGTGCTCGCGCACGTCAGCGCGACCGCCACCGCGGCAGCGGCCACAGCGGCTTCGATGATGAGGACGACCATCCCCATCCCATCGGCACGGCTCGGGGAGAAGTGACTTCGGCCGCGCACTATCAGACCACGTAGACTGAGCCGGCTGCTCCTCCTCGAGAGGGGGCATGCGGATGTAGTTCAATGGCAGAACATCAGCTTCCCAAGCTGAGAATGCGGGTTCGATTCCCGTCATCCGCTCTCTCACATCGGCCCAGGTCACACCCGGTTTCCGGGGACCTGGGCCGAGTCGTGCTCTGGGCTCCTGGAGGCGGCGTGACCCTAGCGTGACCCTACGAAATCGGTCGGCGAGGCCCGAGCGTCCAGGTCACGGCCCGATCTCCACGTTCTCGTAGGTGATCGTGACTACCTCGGAGTGCTGCTCCACAGGGGAGTCACCGCCGCCGACGCTGTATTCGATGGTCTTCGCGTAGCGGAAGGTCCCGAAGCCACCCGGGACCAGGCCGGGGAGGTCGCGGGCCGCCCACCAGTCCTGCACGACGGTCTCGCCGGGAGCCGCGTCGTACTCGAGCAGGACGCCCAGACATGTGCCAGCGCCGACAGGAGCGTCCGGATCGTCGGAACGACCTGAGTACCCACACCCGGGTTCGGCGACGAGGAGCGCCGACGGTTGACCGAGGAACCGCGACTCCTTGTTGTCGTCGATGCGCACCTGTCGATCGGACGTGTTCGTCACCCGGAGCGCGTGTTCGAACCATCCGTTCTCGCGCTCGACGGCCGGTCCGACCTCGACGGCCAGCGAGGTCAACTCCGACGGTTCCACCGAGATCGTGATCCGGGCGTCGCCGATCTCCGTCGTCGTCGACTGGGAAGCGTCCGACGACTCCCCGTCGAGTTCGTCCTTCGCCTCTCCGCTTTCAGGCGGTGTCCACACGAGCCCGGGTCCGGGATCCACCATGACGACACAACTCGCGGCGGGACCACAGGCATCGCCCCCCCACAGGTAGTAGCGGCCGCCTTCTGCGACGGCGGTCGGGAACTCTCGCCACGGCTCTGGCACCTCACCTGCGTCGTGCCAGGTGCCAACCTCCAGGTCGAGCCACAGGTCCCCGACGGACACGATGCTCTCGGTGACCGCAGCTGCGGGGTAGGTGACGGCTCCGGGAGCGGCCGGAATCGGCGCGATTCGATCGCCTGGGCGGAAACGGACCCCCTCGCTGCGGTTGTTGACGATGATCAGATCGGTGCCGGTCCACACGACCCGGTCGCTGTCGAAGTCGAGCCCCGGCGCTTGAGTGGTGACTGTGGGGTCCCACGACCCGCCGACGGGATCCAGAGCATCGATCGTGACCGGCTGCCCGTCGACGCCGCTCACCACCAAGACATGGTTGCCAGTCCACTCGACCGCCCGCGCGCGAGCTTCGATCGCACCGGGAACGCGACCGAGCTCCCGCACGGCGCCGCTGTCGACATCCAGCGCGACGACCTCCGACCCGTCCGTTGTCTCGCCGGCAGGCGCCATACCCACCACGACGAGGGTGTCTCCCACCCAGGCCGCTCCGATCGCGCCGGTCCACACCAGCTCCGGAGCAGGCACGATCCGCCAGGTATTCGAACCGGGGTTCCACGCGACTGGTTCGGTCAGCGGCTCGCGCTGTGCGTCGAAGCCACCCACGACGATGACCTCGTCACCTGTCCACACCGCGACCGCCCCGCTACGGCCGCCCAGGGGCGCTGGCGGGACCCGCGTCCACTCGCCCGTCTCGTACGAGTACGACGCACCGTCGGCAAAGACCTCTCGTCCCGCCTGGCCGTAGGAGGATCCGCCCCAAACGACCATCGCCTCGCCAGTGCTCACCGCGACGTGTCCCACTCTCGAGGAGATCGGCGCTTCGCTCATCAACTCCCAACCGGGATCGTGCTCCGATCCTGTTGGGCGGCTCTCGTCAACCGGAGGGGTCTCGTCGCTCGATGTCACATCCGTCAGGACCGCGACCGTGCCGTCATCGTCCGGGCGGTCGATCGCGACCACGGCCACAACTACGAGGACCAGCGCAGCTCCCGAGCCGACGATGGCTGCCCGTCGACGTGACCGTTGCCGCGAGCGCGCGTCGATCGCTGTTCGGGCGCGGTCCATGTCGACGTGTGGCGTCCGCATGGACGTCCCTTCGAGCAGTTCGTCAACGCCCATCGGAGACTTCCTCCTGATCGATAGAGAGAATCGTGGCCAGAGATGTCCGTCCGCGGTGGAGGTGGACCCGCACGGTCGCCTCGGTGCATCCCATGGCCTCTGCCACCTCGGCGGTTGGCCATCCCACGAGGTAGTGCAGGACGATCGCAGCACGCTGGCGTGCCGGTAGCTGAGCGAGCGCTCTATCCAGATCGACCCTGTCCGTCACCTCTTCTGCCATCGCTGCCGACGGTCGCTGCACCCACGGGCGCTCGCGTCGGGTCGAGTGGCGCACGGCGTCGCGGATGGCGACCCGGCGCACCCATGCGCCAGGTCGGTCGAAGCGTCTGACCCTCGTCCATCGGCCCATCGCCTTCACGAAGGCCTCCTGGACGACCGCTTCGGCATCGCCCGCATCGCCGACGATCGGGAACACGGCACGGACGAGAGACACGTACTCGCTCTGGAACAGCTCGTCGAAGTCCGCGCCCACTGAAGCCATCAACTCACACAGTCAGTCGGACAGCTGATCGTTTACACGCACGTCGAGAAGTCTGACTCGCCGCCTACGGGTCAGTCGGACGATGGATCCATGGCTCGCGCCTCCAGGATCGCTCCAATGGCTTCGGCGATCGACGCGTCGCGCTCAGCGGTCGCGTGCTGGTAGCGGAGGGCTGCCTGTGGGGCAGAGTGCCCCAGGCGATACATCAACTCCTTCGTTCCGGCCCCGGTGCCCGCGGCGAGCGTTCCGGCAAGGTGCCGGAGGTCATGGAAGTGCAGGTGCTCCAAGTCGAGTGTGCGACGGGCACGGTCCCATGCGATCTGCAGCGCCGGAGGTGAGAGCGGGCCGCCCTTGTGGCCAGTGAAGACGTAGCCGTCGACGCCAGGCTGGGCGTAGCGGTCTAGGTGCGTTCCAAGCGGCTCGATGAGAGCGCCGGGGATGGCGACGACTCGGCGGCCAGCCTCGCTCTTGGGCGGGCCGACCAGGTGATTCCCCTGCTGGTCGAGCTGTCGTTGCCGCTCGATGCGTACCAGACCGTTCTCGAGGTCCAGGTCGCCACGGCGAAGGCCGAGCAGCTCGCCTTTGCGAAGCCCGACGAACGCAGCGAGCAGGACTGCCGACCGAAGGCGGGCGTCGATCGTGTCGGCAAGTGCCAACGCCTGGGCGACGGTCGGGACCGTGCGTTCGTCGGCCGGCTCCACGCCGGCGCCTTTGATCGCGCAGGGGTTCACATCGGCGAGCCCGTCCTCGACGGCAGTCGCGAGGATGGATCGGAGGAGCCGGTAGCACTTGGCCGCTGTGCTGGCTCCTGGCCCTTCCGGACCCCGCATGTGCGCCACCCAGTCGCGGACCATGCGCGTCGTGATCTTGTGGCAGGCCGTGTCTCCGAGGGCGGGGAGGATGTGCCGGTCGAGCTGGCCGCGGTACAGGTCGCGCACGCGGGGACGGAGCGGCTCACCGCGATTGGTGAGGCGTGCGTCGAGCCACTTCGCCGAGTACTCGGCGAGGGTCTCGCTGGAGTGGACGGGCGCTCGCCATCGGCCCTCGGCCTGGTCGGTGATGGTTCTTGCGTAGGCAGCCTCCGCGGCGCGCTTGGTCGCGAAGGTGCCGAGACTCACTCGCCGGCCATCGGGTGTCGCGATGCGCACGCGGTACCTGCCCGACGGCAGTTGGTCGACTCCCCCACCTGCTCTGCGCTGGCGCGCCATGAGGTCCTCCCAAGACTCGAGCAGCGGCCGCTGCTGGATGGAAGGCCCACGAGGTGCGGCGGGCGACGCAGGGACACAGCGTACCGATGGTCTCAGCACGACGATCTCGAAAGAACTAGGCCGGGCGAGCAGGTTGGTCTTCCAACCTCAGCGTGTGAGGTCGAGTCCTCCGCCTCGACCCTGGAGTTGGTCGAAGCGCCGCCGCATCGCAGCGATCCGGTCGTCCTGGGGGGTCACCTCGGGCTCGGGCAGTGTGGCCGTCACCGCGGGCTCGGGACGACCGGCGGCTCGGTGGAGCTGTCGGCGCACGGCGAGTGCAGAGTCGCCGTGGGGTGTGCGTTCGATCATGGCGGTGAGCGCGTCGGCGGGGTCGACGGTGCCGGTGGGGTCGGTGATCCAGGCGCTGCTGTTGTGTCGGCCGCGGGTGAGGGCGACGTAGGCGTGGTTGCGGGTGGTGCCGGGTTCGAGGACGGCGAGGCCGATGTCGACGGTGTCGCCTTGGTTGCCGTAGCCGGTGACGGCCCATCCGAGCTCGACGTGACGGTCGACGTAGTCGACGGGGAGGGTGACGGTGCCCCGGTCGGGGTGCGCGACCGTGAGGCTCCCGTCGGCGGTGAGGGCGGTGACGGTCCAGGTGTGGCGGTTCCGGACCTGCTCGCCGGTGTCGGTGGTGAGGTCGGGGTCGTTGCGCCGCGTCGCGATCGTGTCGCCGACGACGACGTGGGTGCCGTCGGCGAGTGTCCGCCTGGCGTGGCGGTGTCGTCGGGGATCCAGACGGTCGAGTCGTCGTTGGATCTCGGTGTTGATGGTGCGGGCCATGTCGGCGGTGTTGGTGCTGATCGCCACGGTCCGGCCCCGTCCGACCTGTGCCTGGTGGACGTCGGCGACCGCCGCAGCGACCAGGGCGGGATGGGTGCTGTGGAGACGCCCGTGGGCGGCGTAGGTGTCGGCGGCGCGGGGGTCGCCGTCGCGTAGAGCGAGGCTGGCGTCGGCTTCCCACTCCTCGGTGAACCGGCGTGGTGTGTCGAGGCGGTGGTGCGGGAGGGTTGCGCACCAGTGGGCGAACACGCCGCCTCGACCCACCGCGGGCAGCTGGGCCGGGTCCCCGACCGCGACGAGCCGCCAGCGGTGTTGGTCGGCGAGGTCGACGAGTTGTGCGAGGTCGTCGGTGCGGGCCATGCCCGCCTCGTCGAGGATCACCGTCGTCCCCGCCGGCCACCTCGAGCCCCGACTGTCGCCGTAGCGGGTGAGGAACCCGGCGAGGGTGTCGGTGAGACAGCCGGCCTCGGTGCGGAGGACGTCTGCGGCCTTGCCCGAAGGTGCGAGCCCGACCACCGGACGCCCCCCAGCACGGAGTCGCCGGACGGCGCGAGCGGTAGTGGTGGTCTTGCCGGTCCCGGCCGGGCCGACGACGAGGACCAGGCGGTCGTCGCCGGCGATCGCTGCCGCCGCCCGCTCCTGAGGATCACCGCCAGGTGCTTGGTCGTGGCCGGTGTCGTGATTGGCCCACCGCTGGAGGTGGATCTCTTGGTCGAGGACGTCGGTGGTGGTGAGGCGTCGGTCGGTGACGTGCTCGCGCACCGCTCGGCCATCCTTCCGTCGAGGACCTTGCGTGCGGTCAGGTCCGAGCTCGACACAGCGCTCCATGGCGCGTTCCGCAAGGGCGTCGATGCGAGCTGTCACCTCGAAGGCGGACCCCGCGTCGGGTGGGAGGAGGAGCGAGAGGTGGCGGGCGATGTCCGCAGCCAGCCAGGTCGATTGCTCGTCAGCGACCCGACGTAGCGCCTCGTCGATCAGTTGCCCGTCGGAGAGCCGGCGCACGGGTTTGGGTCCGGGGAGGAGGTCGAACATGAGCTGGTCGGGGTCGAACCCGACCGACCGGGCTTGGGTCCGCCAGGTGTCGTGCAGTGCCGCGGCGTCCGTTCCGTGCGCCTTGGCCGGTCGAGAGGTCACGGCAGCGGTCCGCTCGAGCGTGGCGATGGAGCGAGGGTCGGGCTCCGCGCCGTCGTGGTCGACCGCCCAGCGGCGGATCAGTTCGGCGAGCTTGTCGGCGACCTGCCCGGAGCGTCGCGACAACACGTCACGCACCGAAGCCGGGACACATGTCATGTCGGAGGGTCCGTCGACGGTGGGTTCCCAGCCGATGCCGAGCCGGCGGGTGAGCTCGGCGCGCAGGGCGGCGTCGTAGACCCAGCCGATGGTGCGTTGCTGGTACTTCAAGAACCGCGCATCGAGCGACAACCACTTCCCGGTGAGGTCCTGCACCTTTGCGGCGATCACCGCATGGGTGTGCAACTGAGGGTCCATCGCCCGCGACGTGTGCTGTCTGAACGTCGCCACCGCGATCCCCTGGGTGTCGACCTGCAGGACCCCGTCACGGCCTCGACGGGTCACCGCACCGTGCCGCTCGAACCAACCGAGCGCAGCGTCCACGGCGGCGTCATGCGCGGCGAGAACCTCGGCACGGATCCACGGGTCCGGTGACAGCGCCCACAGCGCCGACACTGACTTCGGCGCCGAGAACGTCGCATCGAACCCCCGCGCCGAGCTGTCCCCGAACGCCCGACCCAACTGCTCACCCGTCACGGGATGGTGGCCCTCGAGGACCGCCCGTAGCTGCTCGCCGGTCACCTCACCCGACACACCCAGCCCCTCGAGTCCAGCGCCTCTCCACCGGCCCGGCGGCTCGTTCGGGTCGAGGTAGTAGTCCACCGGACCCCGACCCGGACCCGGCCGCTGGCGGTCCTCGGCGAGCCCCGCGTAGTAGGTGAGCAGTCCGTCCAGTCCAGCGGCGGTCGACGCCTTCAGCGTCGTCACCCGCATCACCCGACCCACCACCCGCATCGTGCGATGGATCGTGGTCGACTCAATGCACTCGTCTGTCGCGTCGGTCGCTTCACATAGGTACTAGGCCCATGAGCGCGTCGGATCTTCGAGATTCGTCGGCGAGCTCGTGTGAGCCGACAAGTAGCGTCTCGGCGCGTGGCTGCTGCGGACGACTTCGTCGAGGAGAACTGGCGCGGTTCGTACTACGAACTGGCGATCCTGCTCGGACGACGAGACGACCCTGACGCAGATAGTCGCCTACGCGTTGCGCTGCAGTCAGTCTGCAGTCACCCGAGCCTCGGAGGTTGGTACGCCCACGCGAGGCGAGCCCCAACCGATCAACATCGCCTTCGCATCGACGAGATCGAGCCGAGCGCTGTACCGCTGTATGGGCACGCCATGCTCCCGAACGATGTGCGAACCGTCTGCGTGATCCACGTGGTCCGAGAGGAGGGATCAGATGCTGGCGACTGGGTGGATGTGTGCCTACCTACGGGAGCTCTGGGGACGGCGCTTCCCGAGCTCGAGTATCCGATCGTCGCGGCGACTGGGCGCTCGTGGCGCGAGCCGGTGGACCGATGGTTCGTCGAGATCGCAGAGCAGTTCCACCGCGTCGCACCGTTTCATGCGGCTCTGATAGGCGAGGAAGTCTCGGGCCACTGGCTCGTCGACGATGGATACCCCGACAGCGAGGTCAGCATCGTGCTCCCTCACGAAGGCGGCATCGTGTGGCATCCACCTTCGGCTTGGGACCCGCCGCCTGCGCGAGACTCCCCTCAATCGTTTCTGCGCTAGGCCACCAGTCGCCGCTGAACCATGCGCAGCCTTGGGGAAGGAAGAGGGTTGGCAAGTCCAAGCGCGAACCTTCGAGACACGCTCGACTCATTCACCAAGATCCTCCGAGACCATGGCTGCGAGGTGACTGATCCTGTCGTGGCACCACCTGCGGACCAATCGGAGATTGCTTCCGTCGAGCGCGCCCTCGGCATCACGTTGCCCGACACGACGCGCCAGGCGTTCCGCACCATCGCCGCTTCGGTCGACTGGTCGTGGTCCAAAGAGGACAGCTTCCCCTCCCCTTTCGACGAGATCTTCGCAGGAGACCTCCACTGGTCCATCGTCGACCTTCCGCAGCACGAGCAGCGACGCAAGCGTTGGGTGGTGGAGGTCTTCCCCGACCGCGACAACCCGTACGACGCCGTCTGGCACGACAAGCTCGCCTTCATGACGGTCGCCAACGGTGACCAACTGGCAGTGGACCTCGGAAAGGAGAACGCGGGCTCGATCGTCTACCTCAGCCACGACGACGGCGAGGGCCACGGCTTCGCCATGGCGAGCTCCCTGACCGATCTGGTTGACCGTTGGGTGCCGTTGGCATGTCCGGGTGCCGAGGACTGGCAGTGGCTTCCGTTCGTACCCCTCGGCGAGGGTCCGGTCGATCCGACCTGCGCGACCGCAAGCGAGTGGACCCAACTGCTGGGGCTCCCCAGACCCTCCACGCCGCTCACTCCAACTCAGCCGGACGACGAGGTCATCGATTCCCTCCTCGAGACCTATCGCAACGCCCCGGAAAGCTCCAAGGGTGAGAGGGCCGGCCTGCGCGCCCTCAGGCTGTGCACACTCGAGCGCCAGGAAGACGTCCTGGCCCTGCTGACCTCGGAGAACGAGTTCGTACAGGAGCTCGCAGCAAAGACGCTCGGCAAGTGGCAGGTGCTGGAGGCGATACCGCAGCTGATCGAGGTCGCTCTCAACGGCACCCACAATGGTCGAATCGGCGCCATGGTCGCCATCAGAGAGATGCCCGGTCCAGAAGCCGAGGAGGCTGCGCGATCGATCCGGGAACGCGGCGAGCCGAACCGGACCATCTACCTCGGCACTCGCGGCCGATGAGTCGGCCCCTGTTGGGAGCGTGACCCTAGCGTGACCCTACCGAACGACATCCGACGTCACGCGACGACACGGGGTGACAGCACATGGACCCTCTGACCTGGGCTTTCACAAGAACCCCCTGGTCAGCCGGTCCCCGCCGGTGAGCTTCCCAAGCTGAGAATGCGGGTTCGATTCCCGTCATCCGCTCTCACACATCGGCCCAGGTCAGCTCCGGTTTCCGGGCACCTGGGCCGAGCCGCGTCCGGGGCCCGATGGGGCCGGCGTGCCAGATTCGTGCCACAACCAGAAGGGGTGACGATCCGGGCCGGGGGTGTCACACTGCAAGGACCTCGGACGGCAGCAGTCCAATGGGTGTGCATCGCCGGCAACATGTCCCCATGGTGCTCTCAAGACGTCAGCACCGCCGAGGGCAGCAGCATCGACATGTTCGACAACGGACCAGGTCAACCATGAACATCTATGCAGAGCACGGAGTCGAAACACCGCAGATGTCCTACGCAGACCAGCCCACGCCTGAGCCTCCGTTGGCCGTCCGAGCTTGGACCGCCGTTGTACTCGTGGCGTTCGCGCTTCTGGCCGCACTGATCGTCCTCGGACCACTCCGGCCAGAGCCTCAGGCGGCTGGTGCATCCGATCCCCTACCTGAGTCCCAGGACATCCCGCTCGCGCCCTCCGAGGTCCTGGCAACCACACTCGCCGAGCGAACCGTCCTCGGTTCAGGCGACTCAGCGGTCGGGCCCTGGGAGTTGGCGATTCGCACTGACAAGGCCCACCTCACGAGCGGTGGATACTGCATCGATGTGTCCTCAGAAGTCGGCTACTGCACCGAGAACACTGATGGGCGGTTCGTCGTGGCGTTCCAGACCGCGCGCCCAGCGCTCGCCGTCGTCCAGGTGCCGCCAGGGACAGATGCGGTTGAAGCCCACTGGGATGGCGGCACGACCGGAAAGATCGTGCCCATTCGCCCATTCTCCGACGCTGCAGTCGGAATTGCGGCTCTACAACTTCCCGACGATGCCGAGCCGGGCGCAACTCTCACGATCACCCGGTTCGATCGCGAGGGACGAGAGATCGAGTCGATCGAACGCTCTTTCTCCCCCTTGGCAGCTTGAGGCACACCACCCCACGACTCGGTCTGGATTCGAGACCTTGGGAAGATCGCTGGACGGCTGACTCTGCGTCGTATGACTCGCCGCACCGCGCGTCGTAGCCCGAAGATCGCGACGACCGACCCGACCAGCAAATCGCTCAACGACGACATGACTGGCTCTACGCGTTTGAGTTGGGGTTGCGCACGCGAAAGAACCTCGGACCGAACAGAGGACCTCGTCGTGCCACATTCGTGCCACAACGGGACGAGATCAGGTGGACAGGCCGGTACGGGGCGGTACTAGTGCTCCGTCGCGGATTTGGTTTGGTGGGTGAGGGCGGCTCGTCCTCGGCGG
>CAZBTQ010000096.1:9147-10849 GCA_964494405.1 uncultured Iamiaceae bacterium | reverse complement strand
GGCCCCGCGGTCGCCCAACAGCAGGGCGACGCCGCCTGGATCGGGTGGAGCGGCACCGACGGCGTCGAGGAGCCCTTCGAGCTCGATGGCCTGCACCTGTACCCGGTGCCCATCTCCCAGGCGGAGAAGGAGCTCTTCTACGACGGGATGTCGAACGGGACGTTGTGGCCGCTCTACCACGACAAGGTGGTGCCGTCGGAGTTCCACCGCCACTGGTACGACGGGTACCGGCGCGTCAACGAGCGCTACGCCCGGGCCACCGCGGCCACCGCCCGCCGCGGTGCGACCGTGTGGGTGCACGACTACCAGCTCCAGCTCGTCCCCGGGATGCTCCGATCGCTGCGACCCGACCTGCGGATCGGGTGGTTCCTGCACATCCCGTTCCCTCCGCCGGAGGTCTTCGTAGCCTTGCCGTGGCGAGAGCAGCTCGCCGAGGGGGTGCTCGGGGCGGACCTCGCGGGCTTCCAGACCCCGGACGCCGCCGCGAACTTCCGCCGCCTGGTCGTGCGCCTCGGGCTCGCCGAGCCCGGCGACGACGAGTGCGTGGTCGCCAACGGTCGCACGGTGCGAGCCAGCGCCTACCCGATCGGCATCGACGTCGACCGGTACGAGTCGATGGCCCGAGCGGAGTCCACCACGGCGGAGGCACGCAACGTGCGCGCTCGCCTCGGCGCCCCCCGCACCGTGATGCTCGGCGTCGACCGACTCGACTACACCAAGGGCATCGACGTGCGGCTGCGGGCGCTCCGCGAGCTGCTCGTCGACGGCGACCTCGACCCGGCGACGGTCGCCATGGTGCAGATCGCGCAACCGAGTCGTGACGACGTCGAGGCGTACATCACGCTGCGCGAGGAGGTCGAGCGCCTCGTCAGCCAGATCAACGGCGATCACGCCAGCGTGGGGCTCCCGGTGGTGCACTACATCCACCAGGACATCGAGGCCGAAGAGCTCCTCGCCATGTACCGGGCGGCCGACGTGATGCTGGTGACGCCGTTCCGCGACGGCATGAACCTGGTGGCCAAGGAGTACGTCGCTGCCCGCTACGACCTCACCGGTGCCCTGGTCCTGTCGGAGTTCGCGGGCGCGGCCACCGAGCTCGCCGATGCGTTCCTCGTGAACCCCTACGACATCGACGGCCTGAAGTCGGCGATCATGCGCGCCGTGGTGGTCGAACCCGCCGAGGCCCGGCACCGCATGGCGAAGATGCGCGCGGCGGTCGCGGCCAACGACGCGAACGGCTGGGCCGACGGCTTCCTCGCCGACCTCCATCGCTGAAACAGACGAGATCGACGGAAGCTATCGCTCCGATCGTCAGAATCGATCCACAACATCAATCGCCGTCCAGCAGATCATCTATGGTGGCTATGGCAACACCTACCCCCCCACAGACCGCTGGAGGTCGACGTCCGATGACGCGCGTGAACACCGAGATCCTTCCGTTCCAGGCCAACGCCTACCACCAGGGCACCTTCACCGAGGTCAGCGATGCCGACCTCAAGGGCCGGTGGAACGTCGTCTTCTTCTATCCCGCCGACTTCACGTTCGTGTGCCCCACCGAGCTCGGCGACCTCGCCGACCACTACGCCGAGTTCCACGACCTGGGCGTCGAGATCTACTCGGTCTCGACCGACACCCACTTCACCCACAAGGCGTGGCACGACACGTCCGACACCATCGGCAAGATCCAGTACCCGATGATCGG
>CAZBTQ010000096.1:0-9047 GCA_964494405.1 uncultured Iamiaceae bacterium | reverse complement strand
AGGCGTGGCACGACACGTCCGACACCATCGGCAAGATCCAGTACCCGATGATCGGTGACCCGACCGGCCAGATCACCCGCAACTTCGGGGTCATGCGCGACGGTCAGGGCCTCGCCGACCGCGCCACGTTCCTGATCGATCCCGACGGCGTCGTCCAGTTCATGGAGGTCACCGCTGAGGGCATCGGCCGCAACGCCACCGAGCTGCTCCGCAAGGTGAAGGCCGCCCAGTACGTGGCCGCCCACCCCAACGAGGTGTGCCCGGCCACGTGGGAAGAGGGCGACGAGACCCTCGCTCCCTCGCTGGACCTCGTCGGCAAGATCTGAATGCTCGACGCCGCCCTCGCAGACCAGCTGCGCACGCACCTCCAGAAGATCTCGCGACCGATCGAGCTCGTCGCCCACCTCGACGACTCGCACCGTTCGACCGAGCTGTCCGACCTCCTCCACCAGCTCGCCGACCTGCACGATGACATCAGCGTCGTCACCGGTGCTGCGGGGGCTGACGGTGGGCGGCGTCCCGCGTTCGACATCCGTCGTGCCGGTACGAATGTGTCGGTTCGGTTCGCCGGCCTTCCCCTCGGCCACGAGCTCACCTCGCTTGCGCTGGCGCTGCTCCAGGTCGGCGGGCATCCGTCGACCGCCGACGAGGAGGTCCTCGACCAGATCCGTGGGCTCGACGGCGACCTCCGCTTCGAGACCTACTTCTCCCAGTCGTGCCAGAACTGCCCCGACGTCGTCCAGGCGCTCAACCTGATGGCGATCACCAACCCGACGATCAGCCACGTGGCGATCGACGGCGCGGCGTTCCCCGACGAGGTCGAGCGGCGCCAGGTGATGGCGGTGCCGTCGGTCTTCCTGAACGGCGAGCCGTTCGACCAGGGCCGCATGACCCTCGAACAGATCGTGGCCAAGCTCGACACCGGCATCGAGGCCCGCGCGGCCGAGCGCATCGACGCGATGGAGCCCTTCGACGTCCTGGTGGTCGGCGGTGGTCCCGCCGGCGCCGCGGCAGCCGTCTACGCCGCCCGCAAGGGCATCCGCACGGGCGTGGTGTCCGAGCGCTTCGGCGGGCAGGTGCTCGACACCATGGTCATCGAGAACTTCATCTCCGTGCCACACACCGAAGGTCCCCGGCTGGTCGCCGCGCTCGAACAGCACGTCAAGGAGTACGACGTCGAGATCATGGACCTCCAGTCGGCCTCCCGCCTCGTCCCGTCGGCCGACCCCACCGGTCTCATTCGCCTCGAGCTCGCGTCGGGTGCGTCGGTCGAGGCCCGCACCGTCGTGCTGTCCACCGGTGCGCGCTGGCGCCGCCTGGGTGTCCCTGGCGAAGACGAGTACCGCAACAAGGGCGTCACCTACTGCCCGCACTGCGACGGGCCCCTCTTCAAGGGCAAGCGCGTCGCGGTCGTCGGTGGCGGCAACTCGGGCGTCGAGGCGGCGATCGACCTCGCCGGCGTCGTCTCGCACGTCACCCTGCTCGAGTTCGACGGTCAGCTCCGCGCCGACGCGGTCCTCCAGCGCAAGCTCCGCAGCCTGCCCAACGTCGACGTGATCGTGAGCGCGCTCACCTCTGCGGTGGTCGGCGACGGCGAGAAGGTCGTCGGGCTCACCTACGAGGACCGCACGTCGGGCGACGAGCACCGCATCGGCCTCGACGGCGTGTTCGTCCAGATCGGCCTGCTCCCCAACACCGAGTGGCTCGAAGGCGCGGTGGCGCTCTCGCCGCGGGGAGAGGTCGAGATCGACGCACGAGGCCAGACCAGCGTTCCCGGCGTGTTCGCCGCAGGCGACTGCACCACCACGCCGTACAAGCAGATCGTCATCGCGATGGGCGGCGGCTCGACCGCCGCGCTCAGCGCCTTCGACCACCTGATCCGATCGTCGGCGCCCGCGGCCGACGATCTCGAGGGCGCGGTGGCCTAGGCTCCGCGCCGGGGAGGGACGCCATGAACCTGCGCGATCTCGAGTACCTCGTCGCTGTCGCAGACCACCGGCACTTCGGACGAGCGGCCGAGGCCTGCTACGTCAGCCAGCCGACGTTGTCCACGCAGCTGAAGAAGCTCGAGACCGAGCTCGGCGTCGAGCTCGTCGAGCGCAACAGGGGCGCGATCCTGCTCACGTCGGCCGGGGACCGCATCGTCGAGCGGGCCAGGGCCGTGCTGCGCGAGGCCGATCACATCCGGGCGATCGCCCGCCAGGCCAACGATCCGGAGGCGGGCACCCTGCGGATGGGCCTGTTCCCGACCCTTGCGCCCTACCTGCTCCCCCACGTCGTGCCCCAGCTCCACGCCCGGTTCCCCCGCCTCGAGCTCCTGCTCGTCGAGGAGAAGACCGAGGCCATGCTCCACCAGCTCCGCGCGGGCGACCTCGACGTCGCGATCCTGGCGATGCCGGTTCCCGACGAGCGGCTCCACGTCGAACCGCTGTTCGTCGAGGACTTCGTCCTGGCCGTCCCTTCCGATCACCACCTGTCTCGACGCACCGGTCCGGTCGACCCGTCGGTGCTGGCCGGCGAGAACGTGCTGCTGCTCGAAGAGGGGCACTGCCTGCGCGACCAGGCGCTGGCGGTGTGCCACCTCGGCGGCGCCGCCGAGCGCGACGGCTTCCGCGGGACGAGCCTCGAGACGCTGCGCCAGATGGTGGCTGCCGGGGTGGGCGTCACCCTGCTGCCGCGGCTGGCGGTGCACGCGCCTGTGCCCGCGTCGCCCGACGTGACGCTGATCGAGTTCGCCGCGCCCGCGCCGTACCGACAGGTGGCGATGTTCTGGCGCACCACCAGCGGCTACCGCGACCTGCTCCCGCGGCTCGCCGACGAGATCCGTCGAGCCACCACCGGGCTGGTCGATCCGGCCATGCCGCTCCTCTCGCTCGCCTGAGGCGGCCCGGTCAGGACGCGCCAGCCATGGCGGCCTCGAGTCGGGGCACCATCACCTCGAGGACGAAGGGCAGGCTGAGCACCGTGTTGAAGCCGAAGGCTGCCTCGACGTCGCCTGAGGTGTCGGTGACGGTCCCGTTCTTGGTGCTCTCGAGCGTGGCCACCAGCGCGTTCGCGTCGACGGTCGCCCGCCCGCCCTCGACGTAGCTCAACTGGTCCCACACGAGCAGCCCGCCGTCGATCACGTGCAGGTTCTCGGCGCTGAGCGTCGCGTAGAACTGCTCCCCGGCGAGGTCGTCCACCTCGGGGATCGGAACGAAGCCCAGCTCGGTGAAGAAGCGGGTGCGCGGGTCTGCCGATGCGAAGACGCCGACCTCGCCCTCCCCCGCGGCCGAGACCACCGCGACCTGGAAGCCCTCCCACTCCGGGTGCGCCTCTGCGGCCGCCGCGAACTGCGCCTCGAGGTCCTCGGTGAGCGCCGCGGCCTCCTCACTGCGGCCGAGCGCCCTGCCGGTGACCTCCAGGCTCACCTGCCAGGGCACGCCGTAGGTCGGATAGTCGCCCGGCTGCGCGACCGTTGGCGCGATCTCCGACAGGGTCTCGTACTCCTCCTCGGTGATGCCCGAGTAGATCCCGATGATGAGGTCGGGTTGGAGCGCGGCGATCGCCTCGAAGTTCAACGAACCCCACGGCATGTTCAGCACCTCTGGGTCTGCGTCACCAGCGGCCTCCTCGGCCCACGGGAAGATGGCGTCGTCCTCGTCGCCGAACCAGTAGCGGATCGCGACGGGATCGGCACCGAGGGCGTACAGGGCGTCCTGCTCCTGGAAGCCGAGGCTCACGATCCGTTGCGGCTCGGCGTCGATCGTCGTCGTGCCGAAGGCGTGTTCGATCTCGACGGGGAACGCTGCGCCGGACGCGGCGGCACCGCCGCCAGCACCCTCGTCGTCCCCTGACCCGTCGTCCCCGCACGCAGCGGTGAGGAGGGCGAGGCAGCACAGCACGGCTGCCAGGAGCGAGGTGGCGGGATGGCGACGACGATGTGTGAGCATTGCGTCAAGCTGCCCTAATAGATGGCGAAAGGCAAATCTCACCCCAGGGAACGCGCTGAGAAGCGTTCGGTGATCGCTTCGTGATGGCGCGGTGACGGGTCGCGGCCGACCCTCGTGTGGACCGGAGGAGGTCGTGCGATGGGTCGAGAACCAGTGCGACGACGACGCCACCCACCGCATGAACGGCCAACTGATCTGATCGATCGGACCTGACCGTGCCGATCCGCCGCACGCTCCTCGTCGTCTCGTTCGCGCTGATGGCCCTCGTCCTGGTGCTCGAGCTCGCAGCCCCGCACCTCGTCGGTGGTGGGAGGGTGACGGGCGCAGCGGCGATCGCGATCAGCGCCGGCGACGCAGACACTGGCGCCGAGGTCGCCTCGATCGGCGAACCGCCCGGCCGCGGCATCAGCTACCTGGCCTTCGTCGACCTGGCGCTCGTGTTCCTCATCGGTCAGTACGTGCTGTCCCAGGTGCTGACAGGTCGGGTCCACGGGCGGATCACCGGGATCGGCACCTTGATCGGCTCGTTCGTGATGGTGTTCGTCGCGCTGATCGCGCTCATCGTCGCGATCATCGAGATCGTCATCATGATCAGCTTGTTCTTCGCGTTCCCGTTCGGCACCGCCGCCTACCTGGCCGTCTGGGGCGGCTTCCCCCGGGGCCAGGCCGCCGGGCTGTTGAGCGCGCTGCTCGTGCTGCAGGTCGTGTCGCTGATCGTGCTGGTGCTCGCGCAGCCGAAGATGCTGCGCCAGCGCGGGTTCATGGTCGTGTCGATCATGGCGATCGTGCTGAAGCTCGTCCTGTCGTTCCTGCACGGGTTCGTACCCCGTCCGATGATGGCCATCTCCGACGACCTCGGGGCGATCATCAGCGCGGTGTGCGGCCTGATCCTCGCCATCGTGTTCCTCGTCGTGTCGATCCCGTCGATCGTCAAGGCCCTGCGGGTCGATCGGCTCGCCTGACCGGGCGACAGGTCGAGCAGGGCCGCTTCACGCGTCGAGGTCGCCGAGCAGGACGACGCATGCGAGGCCGCCGCTGACGTCGAGCGTCGCACCGCCTGACCCGACGGGCAGGGACGCCTCCATCCGCTCGTCGTCGTCCTCGTCAGGCCCGAGCTCGGCCTCGATCTCGACCTCGTCGAACTGGAGCGTGACGTCCGCGGTGCAGTCGGGGTCGGCGAGCGACATGTCGATGCGACGCACCTCGCGGGGGACGAACCGCCCGACGAGCGGGGCGTCCCACGCGGGGGTGTCGGTTGCCGCGACGACGAGCCGGCAACTGCCGTCTGTCCGTCGTGGGGCCGACAGCTCGAGGCACGAGCCAGACAGCTCGTCGTCGCGGACCAGGCGTCCCGCCACCGCGCCGCCGTCGCGATCGTCGGGGAGGCTCGCCGTCTCCGGCCGGGTCTGGCCGAGCACCACCGGGACCAGGGCGATGACCAGGATCAACAGGAGCACCACCACGGCGACGTGCTCACGTTCCACGACGCCCCCTCACCCGATGGTCCACACGTCCATCGACACGGTCACCTGGTCGAACTCCAAGGACTGGATGATCACCACGCCCACGACTCCAGGCCCGATGAACGTGCAGACGGGTCGGCCGTCGATCGGCACGCCGACCGACGACTGCTCGCCTGCCCCATCGAGCGCCGTGAGGCAGGCGTCGCCGAGGTCGTCAGCCCCCACGATCGCCGCGGTGGAGGCGATCGGCGCGTCCGACACCGTGAGGCGCTCGGCCGTCCCCACGCCTCCCTCGAACTGCAGGCGCTGCTCGGTCGCCGCGTTGGTGACGCCGATCACGATGCTCTCGCCGGGCCGGAGCACCTGCGACTCGACAGCCGTCTGCACCTGCCACCCTCCGCCGTCGCTCGTGAGCGAGTGGACGGCGAACCCGATGCCCACCGCCACGAGCACCGCCGCCGCGGCCATCAGCCACTTGGGCCACCACGGCGGCCGCGGGATGTCCACCGGCGGCAGCGTCACCGCGACCTGTGGGCTCTGCCCCCACACCTGCACCGCGTCGTCGGACGACGACGCGACGTGGAGCACGAACCCATAGGTGGCCGGCGGCGTCGTCAACGGGGGCGCGATCGACACGACGAACTCGTCCATGCCGCCCGCGGGCAGGGTGCGGCCCGGCCGGTCGAGCGTGGCGGTGCCCGGGGGCAGCGGCGGTGCCCCGTCGCTGGCACCGACGACCTGCGCGACCACCGGCAGCCCTGCCTGACCCGAGTTGGTGACCGTGAACTTCAGGCGACCGGTCTCGCCCGGGCGAACGGTCAGCGACGGTTGCAGCACCTGCACGTCGATGCTCACGGGGAGACCTCCACGGCGATGAGCGATAGGGCCCCTGCTGGCGTGACGTGGGTGAGGTAGACGGCGAAGATCCTCGATTGGTCCGTGCGGACGCACACCGCGGGCCCTGGTCCGATGGGCTCGTCGACCCCGGTGAGCCGGATCGAACCCGGGCAGCCCTCGAACGACGACCCCACCAGCTCTGCGCCCTGGGCGACCGCGAGGCCGGGGGCGACCGCCTGGTCGGAGATCTCGGCGGTGTTGAGGAGATCGGCTCCGGGCAGGTCCCGTCGCGCCGCGGGATTCCCGCCGATCAGGGTGCAGGCGATGACGCTCTCGGGACCCTGGTAGCCGCACGTGTTCCCGAACGAGGTGGTGACCGCAGACCCGTCCAGGTCCCACGCCGTGCCGGCGAGCATCTGCACCACCGGCGTCGTCGCGTCGTCGGTCGACACCTGCGCGGGGAGGCTGCCATCGAGGTCGACGGCCTCGCTGCCGTCTCCGTCGTCGTCACCACCCAGCACGAGGAGCGCGACCACGGCCCCGACCACCACCACGACCACGATGACGATCGCCACGACGAGCCAGGCGGGTACGCGTCCGCCGCCGTCCTCGCCTGTGCCCCCCGCTGCTGCGGGCGTCGGCTCCGGCGTCGGGGTTGCGGCGGGCGCAGTGGTGGGCGGTGGGTGTTCCGCGGGTGTCGGTGGATCACTCATGGGCGGCGACCTCCTCGGTCGGGTCGATCGGGTCGACCCCTGGGGAGGGGTCTGGCGGGTCGGCCGGTGCTGTCGGCGCGGGACCCTCGGCGACGATCAGCTCGTAGGTGGTGCACACCGGCGACTCCTCGGCCACGATCCGCTCGACCAGGCCGAGGTGGGGCACCGCGGCCGCGGGCACGTGCACCTCGACGTGGAACGGTCGATCGGCCGAGTCCCGGACCTCGTACCCCGACACGCCGGTGGCGATCTCGAGGAACCGGGTGAGGCCCTGAGCGGTGCCCCGCCACGACGACAGGACGCGTACGTCGTCGATCAACGCCCGCAGGACGTCTACGCCCGGACGGAACGACGCGCGACCTGCGCGCTCCTCACCCGTGAGCAGCCACTCGAGGTCGACCCACGACGCCAGCGCGGGGACCGCGTCGGGGTGCGTCGTCAGCGGGCGGAACCACCGGTCGAGACCGACGAGCACCTCCTCGGGTGGCGAGTGCAGGACCTGCATCGCACCGACGAGAGCGTCGAGCACGCCGTCGTCGGTGGCGCTCTCCCGCACGACCTCGGGCAGCAGGCGCATGATCACCGCTGCGTCCATGCGGACACCTCCACGTCGTGCTGGCCCGAGCAGAACAGCCAGCCGTCGGGGAGGCTCACGCTGTCGGTGAACTCCTCGGTCGCCGCGGCATCGAACCGCTCCTCGGCCGTGTCCTGGCGGAACACCCCGCGGGATGTCCCGGCGAGCACCATCGAGCCGTGCATGGCCAGGGAGCGGATCGGTTCGAGCAGGAACCCCTCCTGGTCGCGGATCGGCAACCCGTTGTCGATCCCCGCGCGCGCCCATCGGTCCCCCGCGTCCCCGCGCACCAGCCGCAGGGTGCCGGCGCTGTAGCTGCCCGCCACGACACCGTCGCCGAACGCGAGGGCCGTGCACCCCTCGCCGGTCCACCCCTCGGTGATCTGGCGGAAGATCGGCGACGCGTCGTCGCGGTTCATGCGGAACGGCGCGACGTCGTCGCCCCCGCGCACGGCACCGGCCCACAGGTAGGTGGCGTTTCCCTCGTACTGGCTCTCGAGCACCCGTGCGTCGTGGCCCAGCTCCCACTGCTCGAAGGTGCCCGATGCGCCGCCCGCGACGGAGCCGTAGACGCCGCGGCCCATGGAGGCGACGGCGACCTCGACGGTGCCGTTCGCCCGCCGGTAGGCGGTGACGGCGAAGAACCCCAGCTCGGGCTGCTCGGCGTCGACCGAGATCGGCACCGCAGGAACCCCCGCCTCCAGGCCCGCGCGGAACAAGCCCCGCTCGGTGGCGAGGAGGAGTTGCGGCTGTGGCCCGTCGTCGAGCCACGCCAGATCGGTGATCTCGTAGCCGGCACCGACCGTCGGCGTCCACGACTCGCCCAGGTCGCGCGAGATCATCAGGGTCGAGGTGGTGTTGCCCTCCTCGTCGCGTCCCCGTCTCACCGCGGCCACCAGGCCACGTCGTGCGGCACCGCCGCGGTCGACATCGCGACCCGGGTGGGTCTCGACGCACGTGACCGCGTCCCCTTCGAACAGGCGCAGGGCCTCCCAGCTCTCGCCGTCGTCGCGTGTGCGGAAGATCCCGTCGCCTGCGGCGACGAACCACGTGTGCTCCTGGTAGCCGTCGCGCGCGATCGACGTCACGTCCGAGGCAGGGACGTTGTCCACCACCAACCGCACCCGCTCGACGTGGCTCACCGCCGGCTCGGCGAGCACGATGTCGTAGATGTCCGAGGCGTAGAGGTCGCGCCCGAACGACCATCCCTCCTCGGAGTAGGCGGTGCGCAGCGGCGTGATCGTGCCGTAGAGGCGATCGACGACCCGCTCGCGCACCGCGTCGGCGTCCTCCTCTGGCCGTACCCGCATGACGACTCGCGCCGAGACGGTGCGTACGTTCGCCCACGTCACCGCGGTCGACGAGCCCAGCGGCTCGCGTTCGAGGAGCGCCGCGTGCACCGCGCCACGGACGGCGTCGTCCTGGTGCTGGTGCAACAGCGCGGTGTCGATCGCGCGGTCGCCCTCGATGGCCGGGACGAGCACGACCTCCACCTCGCCGGGAGCGGCGTGCTGCCACACCGCCGCCC
>CAZBTQ010000095.1:4940-10882 GCA_964494405.1 uncultured Iamiaceae bacterium | reverse complement strand
CGCGCCCCGGCGGTCGCCGTGGTCAGCGGGACGGTCGAGCACCGCAGCAACGCGATCGGCGGGCTCTCGTACCACCTGTACGGCGACGACGGGAACTACTACTACGGCACCCACCTCGACGGGTACGGCGCTAGCGGGCGTGTCTCGGCGGGCACCGTCATCGGCTACGTCGGCGGCAGCGGCAACGCCAACGGGATCATCCACCTCCACTTCGAGATGCACGTCGGCGGCAAGGGCAATGCGGTGAACCCGTATCCCGCGGTCCGGGCGGCCTGCCGGTGAGCGATCGACTCGAGAGCGTGTGGGAGGACGAGGTCCTGCCGACGCTGTCCGACTACATCCGGATCCCAGCGGTCTCGGTCGCGTTCGATCCCGACTGGGAGGCCCACGGGCATCTGGACGCGGCGGTCGAGCTGGTCCGGGCGTGGAGCGCGAGTCGTTCGATCGACGGGCTCGTGGTCGAGGTGGTCCGACTGCCAGGCCGGACGCCGGTCATCCTGATGGAGGTGCCCGCATCGGACGGTTCCGCCGGCGCCGAAGCCGACACGGTCCTGTTGTACGGCCACCTCGACAAGCAGCCCGAGATGGTCGGCTGGCGCGATGGGCTCGGACCGTGGACCCCGGTGCGCGACCGCGACCGCCTCTACGGCCGGGGCGGGGCCGACGACGGCTACGCGGCCTTCGCCGCGCTCACCGCGATCGAAGAGGTCCGTCGCCAAGGCGGCTCGCACGCACGTTGCGTCGTGCTCATCGAGGCGTCGGAGGAGTCGGGCAGCCCCGACCTGCCGGTCTACGTCGAGGCGCTGGCCGACCGCATCGGCACGCCGAGCCTGATCATCTGCCTCGACTCCGGCTGCGCCGACTACGACCACCTGTGGGTGACCACGTCGCTGCGCGGACTGGCCAGCGTCGTGTTGCAGGTCGACGTGCTCACCCACGGCGTCCACTCCGGTGCAGCCAGCGGCGTGGTGCCGTCGAGCTTCCGAATCCTGCGCCGGCTCCTCGATCGCGTCGAGGATCCCGACACCGGTGAGATCCTCGTACCCGAGTGCCACGGCGACCCGACCGGCGACCGTCTGGCCCAGGTGCAGGCGTCGGCGGAGGCGATGGGTGCGGCGCTGCTCACCGACTGGCCGTTCGCGGGCTCGACGACGGCAGTGCCGACGACGCCGACCGACGCGCTGTTGGCGCGGTGCTGGCGCCCGACCCTGTCGACGACCGGCATGGATGGCGTCCCGTCGGTGGTCGACGGGGGCAACGTCCTGCGGCCGATGACGCGGGCCGCGCTGTCGTTCCGGCTTCCTCCGTCGGTCGACCCCGAGGCCGCGGGCAGAGCGGTCGTCGAGCGCTTGTCGGTCGACCCGCCGCATGGCGCCCAGGTGACCGCGACGCTCACCGAGACCGGACCGGGCTGGGTGGCGCCCGACCTCTCCCCGTGGTTGGCCACCGCCCTCGACGCAGCGTCGGTGGAGACGTTCGGCGAGCCGGCACGCTTCACCGGTGAGGGTGGGTCGATCCCGTTCATGGGCATGCTCGGCGAGCGGTTCCCCGAGGCCCAGTTCGTGGTCACCGGCGTGCTCGGCCCCGGCTCCAACGCCCACGGGCCGAACGAGTTCCTGCACGTACCGACCGCGGTGCGGGTCTCGGGCTCGGTCGCCCACCTACTGACCGCCCACGCCACCCGCTGACAGAAGTTATACTCGTCGGTATGACTCATCGCGTCGGGCCCAAGGGTCAGGTCGTCATCCCAAAGGAGCTGCGCGACGAGCTGGGGATCGAGCCGGGTGACGAGGTCAGCTTCTGGCGGCACGACGATCACGTGGCGGTCCGTCCGGCGGGCCATCGGCGTCCTCTTCGAGGACGATTCGAAGGATCACCCCTCGTCGATGCACTGACTGCGGAACGTGATGCCGATCGCCGTCGAGAAGCTGCACGATGACCATCGTCCTCGACTCCTGGGCGGTGCTTCGGTACCTCGAGAACTCGGAGCCGGCAGCGACACTCGTCGGCGAGCTCCTCGATGACGACAGGCCCCTCATGTCCTGGATCAACCTCGGCGAGGTGCACTACGTCCTCCGTCGTGCCCATGGCGAGGACGACGCCACGGAAGCGGTCCGCGACCTTCGCGACGTGGTCGACGTCCGACTCCCTGATGAGCGCCTCGTCCTCGACGCGGCCCGCCTGAAGGCCGACCACCCGATGGCGTACGCCGATGCATTCGGCGCTGCGCTCGCGATCACCGAGGATGCGACGCTCTGGACGGGTGATCCCGAGTTGCTCCTGGACGGCTCGCGGTGGCGGTGGCAGGACCTGCGTCAGTAGAGCGCAGCGTTGGCGAGCTCAGGTCGTCGCGACGTCGAGATCGGCCCATGCGGCGTAGCCGCCGAGCAGGTCGCTGACGTCGTCGAAGCCGTGGGCGCTGAGGTAGCTGGCCGCGAGGATCGATCGGTAGCCGCCCGCGCAGTGCACGACGGTTGGCACCGATGGGTCGAGCTCGCCGATGCGGTCGGCCAGGGCGGCGACGGGGATGTGCAGGGCGCCAGGGATGCGTCCGGTCTCGAGCTCGCCCGGGTTGCGCACGTCGACGATGACGAGGCCATCGACGTCGCTCCGCCGCGCCGCGAGCTGCTGTGCGCTGAGCCGCGAGCTGCGACCGACGACCTCGGCGTTCTCGGAGAACGTGCGGACCGGATCGGCCAGGTGGCCCACCACGTGGTCGTAGCCGATGCGTCCCAACCGGACCCGTGCTTCGTGCTCAGCACCCGGTTCGGTGACGAGGACGATGTCGGTGTCGTGGCCGACGACGCTGCCGGCGTACTCGGCGAAGCGACCGTCCGCCCCGACGTTGATCGAGCCGCGGAGGTGCCCGACGGCGAAGTCGGTGCCGTCTCGGGTGTCGAGGACCACCGCGCCGGCGCCTTGGGCTGCGAGCACCTCGTCGAGCGTGAGGGCAGGCGCGGTGGCGGTCTCGTCGAGCAGGGCGCGGTCGCGGCGGTTGAGGTCGGCGTCGTAGCCGAAGTACCCCGGTGCCAGCGGTTGGCCGTCGGTGACCCGCCGCACGAACTCGTCGGCGGACATCGGCTGCACCGCGTAGTTGCCGAGCCGCTGCTCGCCGATGGTCGACTGGGTGTCGGTCGACAGGTTGCGGCCACACGCCGAGCCCGCGCCGTGTGCGGGGAAGACCCGTGTCGCGTCGGGCAGGCGCATCAGCTTGTCGTGCAACGACGCGTGGAGCTGTCGAGCCAGCTCCTCGGCGGTGACGCCGACCGATGCCAGGAGGTCGGGCCGTCCGACGTCGCCGATGAACAGCGTGTCGCCGGTGAGCACGCCGTAGGGCACCTCGTCGTCTGGGTGCTCGTAGACGACGATCGAGATCGACTCGGGCGTGTGGCCGGGCGTCGCGAGGAACTCGAGCGTGACCTCGCCGAGCGAGAGGCGCTCGCCGTCGGCCACGTGGCGCACCTCGAAGTCGGCCTGCGCGGCCTCGCCGTAGACGATGGCGGCGCCGGTGGCCTCGGCCAACTCGAGGTGGCCCGACAGGAAGTCGGCGTGGAAGTGCGTCTCGATGACGAGCTCGATGGTGAGGTCGCGCTCGGCGGCGCTGTCGAGGTAGACGGCGACGTCGCGTCGAGGGTCGACCACGACGGCTCGCCCGGTGGTCTCGTCGCCGATCAGGTACGACGCCTGCGACAGGCAGTCGAGGTAGTGCTGTTCGAAGATCATGGCGGGCCTCCGGGTCGTTCTTGCAGGGTACCCCCTGGGGTATTGGATGGCTACAGCGTGAGCCCGGCGGTGACCGACGCGCCGAGCTCCCACGCCGCGTCGAGCGCGGCCTTGTCGGGCGACCCGACGACCTCCAGCGCCGGTCGGGCCGCCTGCCACCCGAGCCCGGCGGTGATCGCCTCGACGGCGCGCACCGCGCCCGCGGTGTCGTCGTTGCCGTGCACCCACAGCGCGTAGGGCCGCCCGCGGGTGGCGTCGAGGCACGGGTAGTAGATCGTGTCGAACGCGTGCTTGAGCGCGCCGGACATGTACCCGAAGTTGGCGGGGGTCCCGAGCAAGTAGCCGTCCGCCTCCAACACGTCGGGCACCGTCAGCGCGAGGGCGGGCCGCAGCACGACATCGACCCCTTCGATCGACGGGTCGGTCGCGCCAGACCGGACCGAGTCGAGGAGCGAGTGCGTCGGTGGCGACGGCGTGTGGTGGACGATCAACAGGCGCGGCACCGGGCGGTCAGCCCCTCGCGATGAGCGACGCGTAGCCCGGTTTGATGACCTCGTCGATCAGGGCCAGCCGCTTCTCGAACGGCCAGAACGCGCTCTTCATGGCGTTGATCGTCAGCCACTCGAGGTCGCGCCATCCGTAGTCGAACGCATCGACCAGCGCGGCCATCTCACCGGACAGGCTGACGTCGGACATCAGCCGGTTGTCGGTGTTGACCGTGACGCGGAACCGGAGCTTGGCGAGCAGCCCGATCGGGTGGTCGGCGACGGTGTCGCACACCCCCGTGTTGACGTTGCTCGTGGGGCACATCTCCAGCGGGATGCGCCGGTCGCGCACGAACGCCGCGAGCCGACCCAGGTGGGCTTCCCCCTCTGGGTCGAGGGTGATGTCGTCGACGATGCGCACGCCGTGGCCGAGGCGCTCGGCGTTGCACCACTGCAACGCCTCCCAGATCGAGGGCAGGCCGAACGCCTCGCCGGCGTGGATCGTGATGTGGAAGTTCTCCCGCTGCACGAACTGGAAGGCGTCGAGGTGGCGCGACGGCGGGTAGCCCGCCTCCTTGCCGGCGATGTCGAACCCCACGACGCCCTCGTCGCGGTGGCGCACCGCCAGCTCGGCGATCTCACGGGAGTTCGCCGCCGTCCGCATCGCGGTGAGCAGCGTCCCGACGGTGATCGCTCGGCCCTCGCTGCCGGCACGGAACCCCTCGAGCACCGCGGCGACGACCTCGTCGAGCGTGAGGCCCTGCTCGATGTGGAGCTCTGGAGCGAACCGCACCTCGGCATAGACGATGCCGTCGTCGGCGAGGTCCTCGGCGCACTCGCGCGCCACCCGGACGAGCGCGTCGCGCGTCTGCATCACACCGACCGTGTGAGCGAACGTCTCGAGGTACAGGACCAGGTCGTTGCGGCTGGCACCCCGCGTGAACCAGCGGGCCAGGTCGTCGACGTCGGTGGTCGGGAGCCCCTGGTGGCCCTGCTCGGCCGCCAGCTCGATGATCGTGGCCGGGCGCAGCCCGCCGTCGAGGTGGTCGTGGAGCAGGACCTTGGGCGCACGGCGGATCTCGTCGAGCCTGGGAACGTCGGTCACCGGCACACACCGTCCTCTGCTGGGGTTCGACCGATCGTACCGAGGGCCACCGGATGGTGGATGATGGGCAGATGGCCCACGTGTCGCACGCGGGGCGGCTGCTCGTCGCCTCTCCGGTGATCGGCGATCCGAACTTCGACCGCACGGTCGTGCTGCTGCTCGACCACGACGGCGACGGGGCGCTCGGCGTGGTGCTGAACCGCCCCTCCGACCTCGCCGCGGCCGAGGTGATGCCCGGATGGTCGGACCTCGCGGCGCAACCTGGCGTCGTCTTCAGTGGGGGACCGGTCGAGCAGGAGGGCATCATCGGGCTCGGGCGTCGCTCCGGCCAGGGCCCGGACGGCCCGTTCCAGGTGACCGTCGGGACCATCGGCGTCGTCGACCTGAGCGTCGAGCCGATCGACGTCGTCGGCTCGGTCGACGGCCTACGTCTGTTCGCCGGCTACGCCGGGTGGGGTGAGGGCCAGCTCGAGTCCGAGCTCATCGGTGGCGGCTGGTGGCTCGCCGATGCCGACCCCGCCGACCCGCTCACCGACGCGCCCGAGGGCCTCTGGTCGACGGTGATGCGTCGCCAGCCCGAGCCCCTGCGACGCTGGGGCTTCTATCCGCCAGACCTCTCGCTCAACTGA
>CAZBTQ010000095.1:3154-4840 GCA_964494405.1 uncultured Iamiaceae bacterium | reverse complement strand
GGGGACGTCGAACCCTCGCAGCGGCAGGCTGGATGGGCGCTGGAGCCAGTTGAAGTCCGGGTACGCGGCCCCCGCCTCGATCGCGTGGATCGTGTAGGCGTGCCGCGACTTCGGCGACCGGTTCGGGCCGCTCAGGTGCGGCAGCAGGCCGTGCAGGACGATGAGCGTCCCGGCGGGCACGTCGAGCGCCACGAGGCCGTCGGTGGGGTACGGCTCTGGGTCGAGGACCTCGGTGTCGACGCCACCGGCAGGCGTGCGGACGAAGCGCTCCCGAGCCGGCAGGCGGTGGCCACCTGGTAGTGCGTACATGCAGCCGTTGTCGGTGGTGGCGTCCTCGAGGGCGAACCAGAAGCCGGTGACCGACACGGGTTCGGTCCACAAGAAGGTGTGGTCGGTGTGGCAGACCACCTCGCCGCCGATGTTGGGCTGCTTGAAGATGTACATCGACTGGAGGACGACCGGGTCGACCATGCCGATGCCGTGGGCGATCTCGCCGATGGCCTCGGAGTGCGAGAAGCGCTCGAACACGGGGTCGAGGTCGTGGAGCGCGTGGCCGATCTTGTTGATCGACGTGGACTTCGACTGGCGCAGCGTGCCGTCGGCCTCGAAGGCCTCCTCCTCGAAGAAGAACGACACCCGGTCGCCCGACGCCAGGAAGTACTCGTCGGACGTGTCGAGCTGGTCGGTGGTCGAGAAGATCGACGTCACGCCCTCGGAGACGGGATCGAACGCATCGACGAGCTCGTTGGCCCGCGAGGTCAGCGTGCGGAGGGTGGCGTCGGGGACGAAGTCGGGCACGACGAGGAAGCCGTCGCGCTCGAAGTCGGCGCGTTGGGATGCGGTGAAGCTCACGCCACGAGCGTACGGTGACCGCGTGGCGATGTGCGTCGGAACGGGGGTTCCGCGCGGGACACACAGGGGGTCGCGACGTGGCAGGTGAACGGATCGACGTGGGGCGCGCCTACGCCGAGGCCTACGAGCGCTTCAGCGCGCTCGGGCGGTCGCTCGACGACGACCAGGCTGCGACCGCGGTGCCGGCGCTGCCAGGTTGGACGGTGAAGGACACGTTCGCCCACGTGACCGCGCTCGCCACCCAGGTCGTCGACGGCACGCCGATCGAGGGTGTGCCGGCGGCGGACCGCACCCAGGCTGGCGTCGACGCCCGCGCCAACTTGACGCTCGCCGAGGTCCTCGACGAGTGGAGCCGATCCGGCCCCGGCTTCGCGGCGTCGCTCGGCGAGCAGGGCCGGGCCGCGTCGCCGAACGCAGCCATCGACATCTGGGCGCACGAGGTCGACGTGCGCGGCGCCCTGGGCATCGAGGTGCCTGCCGACGGCGGCGGCGCCGAGGCGATCCTGCACTCGATCGTTCGTCGGTTCCTCGGCCTCGGTTGGGCTGCCCAGGGGATCCCCGCGCTGCGGGTGGTGCTGCCCGATGACGAGTGGGTGGCCGGTGAGGGCGAGCCCGCGGGCGCGCTGCGGTCCGATCGGTTCGAGATCGGACGGGTGTTCCTCGGTCGCCGGAGCCCTGCGCAGATGGCGGCGCTCGCATGGGATGGCTGCGATCCGTCCACCTGGATCGGGTCGCTGTGCGTGTTCGGCCCCGCCGACGTGGACGTGTTCGACGCTCCCCGCGCCTGATGGAGCCGTGACGTCCGACGGGGTTGGGCGCGGTTGACCCGGCCGG
>CAZBTQ010000095.1:0-3054 GCA_964494405.1 uncultured Iamiaceae bacterium | reverse complement strand
GGGTTGGGCGCGGTTGACCCGGCCGGTCACGCGAGCCGCGCCCAACCCGAGGAGGCCGAGGCGGGCTGAGCTGCAGCTCTAGGTCACGCCTTGGTCGACCCAGACCTCGATCGCCTCGGCGAGCAGCTGCACGCCGATCGCGGCGACGATCAGCCCCAGGACCCGCGAGACGAGCTCGATGGCGCTCGGCCGCAGGACCCGTGCCAGCACGCTCGCGAACCGGAGCCCGAGGAACACCACGACCAGTGCGATGACGAGCGCGGCGAGAACGGACAGCGTCGGTCCGGCCCCATCGGCGTTGGCGATGGCGAGCATCGTGGCGGCGATCGCTCCCGGACCGGCCAACAGGGGCGTGCCGAGCGGTACGAGCGCGACGTTGGCGCCCTCGTGTGCCGAGGTCAGCGAAGAGGACCCGGTCGGGTTCAACAGCTCGTAGCCGATCAACAGCAGCAGGAGCCCGCCGGCGACCTGGAGCGACTCGAGCGAGATGCCGACGAGCTCGAGCACCTGGCGGCCGCCGAGGGCGAACAGGAAGATCACCACTCCGGCCACAGCGGTCGCGACCAGCGCGGATCGCCGGCGGGCTGTCTCGTCCTGGAACCGGGTCAGCGCGAGGAAGATCGGCACGTTGCCGATGGGGTCCATGATGACGATGACGGTGACCAGCGTGGTCACGAACAGATCAAGATCGAGCGTGATGTCGGGCAAGGCGCCCACGCTACGTGGAGCGCAGCGGCCGTGGTGGGGGAGCGACGTCGATAGGTTGGGCGTCGATGCGCATCGACATCTGGTCAGACGTGGTGTGTCCGTGGTGCTTCCTCGGCAAGCGCCGCTTCGAGCGGGCGCTCGGCGAGGTCGAGGGGGGCGATGCGTTCGAGGTGCGGTGGCGGGCGTACCAGCTCGACCCGACGGCGACGACCACGCCCGGCGATCTCCGCCGCTCGATCGAGCGCAAGTACGGCCCGGGAGCGTTCGACGGGATGACCGCCCGGCTCACCGCGCTCGGCGAGGCCGAGGGGATCGACTACCGGTTCGACCTCGCCCAGCGCGTGAACACCCTCGACGCCCACCGACTCCTCGCCTGGGCGTGGGACACCGGCGGCATCGCCGGACAGGGTGCGCTCGCCGAGCGGCTGTTCGTCGCCTACTTCCAGGAGGGGGCCAACGTCGCCGACCACGAGGTGTTGGCGACGGCGGCGGGCGAGTGCGGCCTCGACGGTGACGACGCCCGCCGCGTGCTCGGCTCCGGTGCCTACCAGGTGGAGGTCCGCGACGACCTCGTCGGCGCGACCGAGCGTCAGCTCACCGGGGTGCCGGCGTTCGTCATCGACGACCGGCTCCTGATCCCCGGCGCGCAGGAGGTCGACACGTTCCGTCAGGTCTTGACCCGCGCGCTCGAACGGTTCGAGTAGCCCGCGGGCGAGCGTCGCCGGCGGGTCGTCAGTCGAGGCGGAACGCCTCGGGCAACAGGGCCGCCACCGAGGTGGTGCCGACGCCGTCGATCACGACGGGCGCGTCAGCGGGCAGCAGTTCGACCATGACCTGGCGGCAGGCGCCGCACGGCATGAGCGTGGAGGGGTGCTCGGCGTCGCCGTCGATGCAGCTCACCGCGAGGGCGAGCAGGTCGCGGTGGCCGGCGGCGGTGGCGGTGAACAGGGCGGTGCGCTCGGCACAGTTCGACAAGCCGTAGCTGGCGTTCTCGACGTTGCACCCCGCGACGACCGTGCCGTCGCGACAGAGCAGTGCCGCGCCGACCCGGAAGTTCGAGTACGGGACGTAGGCGTGCTGCGCAGCAGCCCGCGCCGCTTCGACCAGTGCGTCGAGGTCGATGTCGGCGCTCACGCCCTGATCCGATCGATGACGAGTGGTCGAGACGGTGGAGCCTCGGGGCCGATGGTCCACGCGCCTTCCAGTGCGGCGAGCGCGGCGGGGATGCGGTCCTGGTCGTCGGTGTGGAGCTCGAGCAGCGGCGCGCCCGGCGCGATGTCGTCGCCGGGCTTGGCCCGCATCACCATGCCGGCGACCGCGCTCACCGGGTCCTCCTTGCGCGCGCGCCCCGCCCCGAGTCGCCACGCGGCGATGCCGACCGCACGTGCGTCGAGCGTCTGCAGCACACCCTCGTGGCTGGAGCGGATGACCTCGACGAACGGCGCCTCGGGCAATGTCGCGTCAGGGTCGCCTCCCTGGGCGGTGATGAGGCGCCGCCAGCGGTCCATCGCCGTGCCGTCGGCCAGCGCGGCAGCGGGGTCCGCGTCGAGGCCGGCGAGGTCGAGCATCTCCCGCGCCAGGGCGAGGGCGATCTCGACGACGTCGTCTGGGCCGCCGCCGGCGAGCACCTCGACCGCCTCGCGCACCTCGAGGGCGTTGCCGGCCGTCAGGCCGAGGGGCGTGTCCATCGCCGTGAGCAACGCAGAGGTGCGAACCCCGTGCGCTTCGCCGAGGGTCACCATGGCGCGGGCCAGCTCGCGGGCCGTCGCCTCGTCGCCCAGGAACGCTCCCGAACCGACCTTCACGTCGAGGACCAGTGCGTCGGTGCCTTCGGCGATCTTCTTCGACATGATCGACGACGCGATGAGTGGGATCGACTCGACGGTGCCGGTGACGTCGCGCAGGGCGTAGAGCTTGCGGTCGGCGGGGGCCAGGTCGTCGCCCGCTCCACAGATCACCGCGCCGACGTCACGCAGGATCGCCAGCACCTCGTCGGCCGGTAGCTGCGCCCTCCACCCCGGGATCGACTCGAGCTTGTCGAGCGTGCCACCCGTGTGGCCGAGGCCTCGGCCCGAGAGCTGCGGCACCGCGGCGCCGCACGCCGCGACCAGGGGGCACAGGATCAGCGAGATCTTGTCGCCGACGCCGCCGGTGGAGTGCTTGTCGACCGTGGGACGACCGACCGACGACAGGTCGAGGCGCGTACCGGACGCCAGCATCGCCGCGGTCCAGCGGGCCAGCTCGTCGGGCTCCATGCCCCGCCAGACGATGGCCATGAGCAGGGCCGATGCCTGCTCGTCGGCGACGTCGCCGGCCGTGTAGGCCTCGATGAACCAGTCGATCTGC
>CAZBTQ010000094.1:0-10937 GCA_964494405.1 uncultured Iamiaceae bacterium | reverse complement strand
CCGGCCAGACGCAAGCCCGGTGCGGGCGTTGCCGCCGCTGGACGCCGAGCGACGTCGGTAGCCTGGCCCGATGGCTGCCACGGGGCGTTCGCCGCTGTCGTCGCTCGATTCCGTGATCTGGCGTCTCGACTCGGATCCGGTGCTGCGGGCCGCGTTCGCCACGGTCTCGTTCCTCGACCGGCCGCCAGACGCCGAACGCCTCGAGCGCAGGCTGAGCTGGGCGGTCGCCGACCTCCCCCACTTCGGCGATCGCGTCGTGCCCGGCCGCTTCCCCGGTGCACCACCGAGCTGGCAGCCCGACCCCGACTTCACGGTCGCCCGCCAGATCGAGTGGCTCGACCTCTCTGAGCTGCCCGAATGCGGCCCGTCCGACGGGGTCCACCGCGAGCCGGCCGTGCTCGATCTGGCGGCCCGGCTCGCCGCCACCCCGTTCGACACCGAGCGGCCGCTGTGGGGCTTCGTCGTCGTGACCGGGTTGCCGGGAGGCCGTGCGGCCCTGCTCCACCGGATGCACCACGCGCTCACCGACGGCGAGGGCGGCATCCGCCTCTCGGAGCGCTACCTCGACGTCTCGAGGGACGATCCACACGTCTCTGACGACCACGTCCCCGACCCGTTCCCTGGGGAGCCGCCACCGGAGGGGACGCCGCTCGAGCAGTTCACCCTCCTCGCCGCCGAGAAGGTCGGCGAGGCCGCCCGTGGCACCGCGGCGCTGACGCGGTGGACGATCGACGGCGTCCGCGACCCTGGTCGGTTCCTCGACGCCGGCGCCACCACGATCGATGCAGCTCGATCGCTGGGGCGGCAGGTGGTCGTCGTCGGCCAGGCCCGCTCACGCCTGTGGACGTCGCGCAGCGACCGTCGACGCCTGCTGCCGGCGAGCGTCCCGTTCGAGGTGCTCCGACGCGTCGCCACCGAGACGTCCACCTCGGTCAACGACGTGTTCGTCACCGCGGTCGTGCGTGCAGCCGGGTCGGCACACCGTGCGGCGGATCGCTCGGTCGACGAGCTACGGGTCGCCGTGCCGGTCAGCACCCGCCGTCGCGACGGTGGTTCCGGCGGCAACTCCTTCGCTCCCACGAGCTCGCTGCTGCCCTCCGGCGACGGGCTCACGGCGGGAGCGCACCTGCGGATGGTGTCGGCGCGGCTGTCCGGCCTCAAGTCCGAGCGCTCCAACGAGCTGATCGGCACGCTCAGCGGCGGCGCGGACCTGGTCCCCACGCCCGTGCTCACCCACCTCGTACGGCGACAGACCGCCACGATCGACCTGGTGACGTCGAACCTTCGAGCGGCACCGTTCCCGCTGTTCGTCGCCGGCGCCCACATGGAGGCCACGTACCCGGTGGGGCCGCTCATGGGCACGCCGCTGAACGTGACCTTGATGACCTACGAGGGACGCGCCGACCTGGGGATCCACGTCGACGAGACCGCGGTCGACGACGCCGACGGGTTCCGCGACCGATTGCTGGACGCGATCAGCGAGCTTGCAGCAGGGACCTGAGACCCGACGTGGGACTCAGTTCGGCGTGAGGGCTGCTTCGAGCGATTCGCTGTCGGCAGGGGTGGCGAGCAGGAGGCGCACGTCGAGCAGGAGGTCGGACACCTCGTCGGTGGACACGAGCTCGCGATGCTGCATCTCACCCAGACCGCGGTCGATCAGCGCCAGCGCTTCGGCGATGGTGTCGATGGCAACCGTCTCGGTCATGCGAGTTCCTCCGAGTCGTCGTGAGCGTCGGACTCCCCGAGCTGCTCGACTCACCATAGCGACCAACTGTGACAACGGTGTTGCACCACGGAGGTTCCGTGGTCACGGCCTCGCCTGCCCGCCCTGCCTCCTACGATCGCCGGCATGGACATCAAGGGGACCGTCATCGTCGTCACCGGCGGAGCCAACGGCATCGGCGCCGCGATGGCTCGGCGCTTCGCCAGGGAGGGTGCCGCCGCCATCGTGCTCGGCGACCTCGACGAGGCATCGCTGGCCACCGTCGCAGCCGAGGTCGAAGCCGCCGGGGCCGTCGCCGTCGCCCGACGGTGCGACGTCTCGGTAGAGGCCGACGTCATCGCGCTGATCGACTCCGCACGGGAGCACGGCCCGGTCGACCTCGTCTGCTCTAACGCCGGCATCGGCGGCGGCGGTGGGGTCGAGCTGTCCAACGAGCACTGGCAGCGCGTCATCGATGTCAACGTCATGGCCCACGTGTACGCCGCGCGCGCCGCGCTGCCCGCCATGATCGAGCGCGGGCAGGGCTACCTGCTCAACACCGCATCGGCCGCGGGCCTGCTCACCCAGATCGGCTCGGCCCCCTACGCCGTCACCAAGCACGCCGCGGTGGCGCTGGCCGAGTGGCTCTCGGTCACCCACGGCGACCAGGGCATCCGGGTCTCGGTGCTGTGCCCCCAGGCGGTGCGCACGAACATGACCGCGGGCAGCGAGGGCGGCGGCGTCGCCGGTGTCGACGGGATGATCGAGCCCGACGACGTGGCCGACGCCGTCATGGAGGGCCTCGCCGACGAGCGCTTCTTGATCCTGCCGCACCCCGAGGTCCTCGGGTACATGCGCCGCAAGACCGACGACTACGACCGATGGCTCGGCGGGATGCGCCGACTCCAGGCCCGCTACACCAACCCCATCTGACCTGTGCGGAGCCGCAGGTTCGTCATCCTCGCCGCGGTCATCGTCGCGGTCTCGCTCACCGCCGTCGTCGTCGGCCAACTGATCGGCGAGATCGAGCTGCCGGAGGCCCGATCGTTCAGCCTCGACGAGGTCCGCGTCGATGCCGAGCTCACCGCCGACGGCGTGCTCCAGGTGTCCGAGGAGGTCACCTACACGTTCCGCGGCGCCAACGATCAGCCGTTCACCGTGGGCACCCGTGACTTCGACCCGACGAAGGGCGGCGGGATGATCACGTCGATCGCGGCCTACGACGACGACGGCAACCCGCTACCGACGCTCGTCGAGTCGCAGTACCTGTTCGAGTGGGACATCGCCCCTGCCACCAGCGGCACCTACACCTACGAGCTGCGCTACACGGTCGAGGGCGCGGTCACCGTCGGCTCCGACGTCGTCGAGCTCAACCGGCAGTGGGTCGGCAACAACAACCCCGGCATCGGCGCGTGGTCGGCCGACGTCCGGTTCCCCACCGGCGACGGCGATCTGCTCGCCTGGGCCCACGGACCGCTCGACGGCACCATCGACGTCGACGACCCCTCGATCTCGGCCAGGGTCCCCGGCGTCGCCACCGGCAACTTCGTCGAGACGCGCACGGCCGTGCCCATCGAGCGCTTCGTCCTTGCACCAGGGACCGAGGAGCTCCTGCCGAGCATCCTCGAGCAGGAGCAGCGGTGGGCCGACGAGACCAACGCCGCCCGCGACGAGGCCCGCCGACGAGAGGACCGGCGCGCGTCCGTCGAGCGGGCGCTCACCATCCTCTGCATCCCCATCGCGTTGTTCGCCCTGTGGGTGTTCTGGATGATCTGGCGACGCTGGGGGCGCGACCCCGAGCGACCCGCCGACATCGGCGACTACTGGCGCGAGGTGCCCGACGACCCGCCCGCTGTGGCCCACGCCCTCCTGTCGTGGCGCACGGTCGACGGCGATGCGTACGCCGCGACGGTCCTCGACCTCGCGCGCAGGGGCTACCTACGGATCGAGGAGGTGCCGGTCGAGCGGTTCCTGCGCTCGGATGCGGTCGAGCACCGCTTCGTGCGCGCCGAGAGCCCGCCGCCGAGCCCTGTCCGCAACTTCGAACGGCGGACGATCACGTGGCTGTTCAAGGACGGCCCGTCGATCACCAAGTCCGAGCTGGTCGCCCGCAACCGCGCGGAGCAGTCGTCGGCCCAGAGGTTCTGGAAGGGGTTCCGCAAGGATGTCCTCGCCGACCTCGACTCGAGGAATTACGTGGTCCACGACAAGGCGCTGCCCATCGCGCTCCACGTGCTGATCATCGTCGTGCTCGCCGGGCTGGCCGTGCTGTCCCTGGCGGTCACGGCGTGGCTCGCGGCTGCCGTCTTCGCCGGCACGGCGATCGCCCTCATCCCGCTGACGGTCCTGCACCTCCAGCGCACGCCCGCGGGCACCAGGCGCCACACCGAGTGGACGGCGCTGCGGCGCTACCTCCGCGACTTCTCCCGGCTCGACGAGGCACCCGTCGGCCACCTCGCGCTGTGGGAGGAGTACCTCGTCGCCGCGGTCGTGCTGGGCGTGTCCGAGGACCTGATCCGGGGGCTCGAGGTCCACTTCCCCGAGGTCGTCGACGACCCCGGCTTCGCCACCTGGTACCTCGTCGCACCCGGCCACCGCGGCGGGGTGGGCGACATGGGGGCGTTCGGGTCCGAGTTCGGCGCGCCGGCGGTGAGCAGCTTCACGCCCCAGTCGAGCGGGTCCGGCGGCGGCGGAGGCTTCTCGGGCGGGGGTGGCGGCGGTGGCGGAGGCGGCAGCTTCGGTGCCCGCTGAAGCATCGGGCCAACGCACGCAGGCCACCGGCACGACCTTCGACTGCTCGCACCTCGCGCCCGAGTCGGTCCCGCTCGCGCTTGCCGACCTCCACCGTTCGCTGGCGCTGCACTCTCCCGCCGCGGTCCACGCGCCCGGCGACACCTGGACGAAGCAGCGACTCGACGACGTCGTGATCGGGGCGGGGTTCGAGGTCGACACGATCGACGTCGCACCAGGCCCGGACGCTCCTCGCCTCGCGGTGAGCGCCCGACGGGCGTTGAGCCTTCCCGACACGGTCGGCGCCGAGATGCGGCTCCTCATCTCGGGCCTGAACCCGAGCCCGGCCGCCGCCGACGCCGGTGTCGGCTTCTTCCGACCCGGCAACCGCTTCTGGCCGGCGGCGATCGACGCGGGCCTCGTGGCCCGCGACCGCGATCCGCTCGATGCTCTCCACCACCACGGCATCGGGATGACCGACCTCGTGAAGCGCACGACCCGTCGTGCCGACGAGCTGTCGGCCGACGAGTACCGCGCCGGCGTGGCTCGCCTCGACCGCATGTGCGAGTGGCTGCTGCCCGAGGCGGTGTGCATCGTCGGCCTGGCCGGCTGGCGCGCGGCCGTCGACCGACGCGCCATCGCGGGCTGGCAGGAGCAGCGACTCGGTGGACGGCCCGTGTACGTCATGCCCTCGACGAGCGGACTCAACGCGGCGACGCCCATGGAGGACCTGGTCGCCCACCTCCGCCGTTCGGCGACCGGTCCCGCGGGTTGATGGCGAGAGGTCGACCGCCGGTAGGGTCGCCGACACAGCCGATGCACTCCAGGGGGACCCGTGACCAGCTTCGACCTCAGCCAGACCGACCACCTGCTCACCACCACCAGGGCGGTCCGCAAGCGACTCGACCTCGACCGGCCGGTGCCGCGCGAGCTCATCGCCGAGTGCCTCGACGTGGCGATCCAGGCGCCGACCGGCGGCAACACCCAGCGCTGGCGGTTCGTCGTCGTCGACGATCCGGAGAAGAAGGCGGCGCTCGCCGACATGTACCGCAAGGGGTGGAAGCCATACCTCGAGTCGTCGAAGAAGACCCGCGAGGACGCCGGGCTCGACCCCGAGACCATGGTCTCGGACTCCGCCGACTACCTGGCCGACCACCTCCACGAGGTGCCGGCGATGCTCGTGCCGTGCCTGCTCGACCGTGGCAACGGCGCCGGGTACTGGGGCTCGATCATCCCGGCGATGTGGAGCTTCATGCTCGCCGCCCGAAGCCGTGGGCTCGGCACCGCGCTCACGACGATCCACCTGTTCGAGGAGGCGAAGGCAGCCGAGCTGCTCGGCATCCCCGAGACGGTGAGCCAGGCCGCGCTGATCCCGATCGGCTACTACACCGGCGACGACTTCAAGCCCGCCAAGCGCCGGCCCGCCGAAGAGATCACCTACTGGAACACCTGGAAGAACACCGACCGCTAGCCCGCGTCAGGGACCCCCTGCCACGGCACGGCGCGCCCCCGATCCAGCGCGGTTGGGGACACCCCGCCAGTACCTTCCTGTCATGACGACAGACGCACGAGGCCTCGACCCGTCAGACCTCGAGCTCAGATCTCGACGCTCGAGATCCGTCCGTTGGTCGGTCGAGATCGGCGTTGTCGACCAGGGTCGGGACGAGCGCGACCGTCGAGGGGTCGACCAGGATCTCGCCGAGCGTGATGGCGGACGCGACGACGCACACGTGCCAGATCTCGGCGTGACCGGACCACACGAGCAGCGCGAGACCGCCCATCACCACTCCACGCCACGCCTGGGTCGCCAGGATGGTGCGGCGCCGGTCCGAACGATCGACGAGCGCACCGACGTACAGCGACCGGAACCCCGGCCCGAGCGACCCCTTCGTCCCCACCTCCGACCAGCCTCGCAGGTTCAAGCTCAGCCCATGTGGACGGCTGGTCGCAGTTCAGGCTCCGCCGGGGAACACGCGCTCGACGAACTCGTCGAAGTGCGGGATCGCGAACTCCACCCATCCGTATCGAGGTGAGAAGAGCAGCCCCTCGTCGATCAGCCGGTCGCGGAACGCTGCAACCTGACTCGTCGTGCGGTCCATCGCCGCGGCCACCTCTCCGCTGCGATGCGGTCCGGGCCCGAGCGTGGCCATGGCGCGCACGTAGGCGACCTCGGAGTCGGGGATCCGGGCAAGTCGCGCCGCGAAGAACGACGCGTCGAGCGCCTGGCGCACCGCGGGGGTGGCGTGCTCCACGTCGGCGTGCGAGATCGGGTCATCGGTCGCCGTGTTCCACGTGTGGTACGCCCACACCTGGACGAAGAACGGGTAGCCGTCTGACCGGTCGGTGATGGTGCCCACCGCGCCGTCATCCCACCGCACCCCGATGTCGCGTGAGGGAGCGATGATCGCCTCGCGCACCTGGTCGGGCGACAGCGGTCCGAGGTCGGCCGTCGTGAACATCCGCTCGGCGTAGGTCGCAGCCCGCGCCACCACGCCGAGGAGGTTGGGCAACCCGGCGAGCAGGCAGTGCACCGGAAGACCGTCCTGGCTGCATCGGTGGACCCCGGAGAGGATGCGGCGGAGGTCGTGTGCATCGAGCAACTGGGCCTCATCGATCGCGAGCATCACCGCCGCGCCTTCGCTCATCGCCGCTGCGCCCATGTCGACGACGACGTCGCCGAGTGCCTCCCGATCCGGGACCGGGGCGCCGCGCTGCAGTTCGACCCCGGTGCCGGCGATCGAGAGCCGCACCGCGTCGATGGAGCGCAGCGCACGCCGCACCTTCTCCCCGCCGCCGAGGTCCTCGGTGATGCGCCGAGCCTGTCGGAGGAACGACACCAGGGTGTCGGGACCGCCGACCGCCTCCTGGCGGATGATTCGGTACCCCCGGCTCTCGGCCAGCGCCGCCAGCGCGCCGAGGAGGACCGTCTTGCCGACCCCGCGGAGCCCGGTGATGAGCTGGTGCTGGGACGTGCGGCCGATCTTGACGCGCTGGAGCGCGACATCGACGTCGGCGATGACCGCGTCGCGCCCCACGAGTGCGGGAGGGGGCGTGCCCGCTCCCGGCGCGAACGGGTTGGCTACCGGGTCGTAGAGGCTTCCGGACATGCCGGGAGTTTAACAGTTTCTGCTAAACACCAGGCAGGTCCGGAAGATCTCTCGGACCAGGATGGGGCCTACTGCCCGTCGCCCTCGTCGGCGACCTTGTCGACGGTGTCCTTGACCACATCCGCGGCCTTGTCGATCTTGTCGGAGTGCTTGCCGCCGGTCTTGTCGTCGGCCAAGTCGGCACCCTTGTCGACTGCGTCGTTGATCTTGTCCTGGTTGTCGGCGACGGTCTTCTTGCCCTGCCCCAAGAGACCCTTCAGCGTGTCCATCAAGCCCATGCGCGATCCTCCTGTCCGCCCCCGTGATCGAGGGGTCTGGCTGAGCACACTAGGAGAACGGGCTTGTGTCAGGAAGGGTCGACCTCACCCGGCGGCGGACGGTGACAGAGCCCGGACGCTCTCGCGCATGTCGACGCCGAACGGCAGGACCTGCAGGGCCGTCGTGGTCACCCCGTTCTCGGCGTAGCGGGCGATCGCCTCACGGCACTGCTCGGGCGCTCCGTGCACGACGAGCTCGTCGACGACCGAGTCGGGGATGGCGTCGAGCGCGGCGGCCCGGTCGCCCTCCTTCCACAGGTCCCACATCCCCTGGAGGCGCTCGCCTCGTCCCAGCCACCGGTGGAACTCGGCGTAGACGGGCACGTTGAGGTAGGACGCGATCAGTCGGCGCGCGGCGCCCCGAGCGACGTCAGCGTCGGCGTTGGGGATGACGAAGATGCGGGCGACGATCTCGCGCTCGCCGTCGTCGCCCTCGCGGTCGGCGGCCGCCGCACCCTCGTGGACGTGGGGCACGACCTGGCTGACGTCGTCGGGCGACAGCCAGTTGATGATGGCCCCGTCGCCCTCGCGGCCTGCCAGGCGGAGCATGCCCGCACGAAGCGCGGCGACCAGGATCGGCACCGGTTCTGGCGGACGCACGCCGAGCCGGAAGCTGCGGACCTTGAACCGGCCGTAGTCGCCGGTGACCTTCTCGCCACTGAGCGCATCGCGCAGGAACCGGACCATGGCCTGCACCTGCTGGTATGGCTCCTCGAAGGGGATGCCGTTCCAGCCCTCGACGATGACGTTGGACGACGAGCCGATGCCGAGCGCGAAGCGGCCGGGCGCCGCCTGGGCCATGGACCCGACGCTCTGGGCCAGCAGGGCGGGACCGCGGGTGTAGGCAGGCAGGATCGCGGTGCCGAGGCGCAGCGTCGGCGTCCACACCGAGGCGAGGGCCAGCGGCGTGAGGCCGTCGGCACCGTCGGTCTCGGCCGACCACACGTCGGTGTACCCCAGGTCCACCAGCTCCTCGAACCACTCCCGCTGCGCGTGGAGGGGAACCCCCCCGAACGGGACCGTCATGCCGTGGCGCTGCTCCATCTCGGGAATCTCCCCCTGGTCGTGGACGTTGCAGAGAGTAACCGTCACACCCCCTGGGGATGATGTGGACATGGAGACGAGCCAGCTGATCCTGATCGACAACGAGGGTGCCCGCCCCGGTGCGTGGCGGCTCGACGAGCACACCCGCGAGGTGGGGCGTCGAGGGGTCGCCAAGGCACGCGAGGCCCTTGCAGAAGCCATCAAGGAGCGCCACGACGACGGCCACCCGTCGGCGGCGTGAGCGCTCCTGACAGCGCGCCACTACGATCCCGGCCCATGAACGAGATCGTCATCGTCGAGGCCGTGCGCAGCCCAGTCGGGCGTCGCAACGGGGGTCTGTCCACGATGCACCCGGCCGATCTGCTCGGCTCGGTGCAGGCGGAGCTGATCCGCCGTGCGGGGATCGAACCCGACCAGGTGGGCCAGGTCGTCGGAGGGTGCGTCAGCCAGGTGGGCGAGCAGACCTTCAACGTGGCCCGCACCGCGTGGCTGTCGGCGGGGCTGCCCCTCACCGTCGCTGCCACCACCGTCGACGCCCAGTGCGGGTCGTCCCAGCAGGCCACCAACCTCGCCACCGGCCTGGTCGCCGGCGGCGTCGTCGATGCCGCGATCGGGTGTGGCGTCGAGGTGATGAGCCGCATCCCCATCGGGTCTGCGATGCGCACCGACTTCGGCCGTCCCACCCCCGACACCTACTTCGGCCAGTACGAGATGACCTCGCAGTTCGAGGGCGCTGAGCGCATCGCCGACAAGTGGGGCGTCACCCGCGCCGACGCCGACGAGTTCGGCCTGCAGTCCCAGCAGCGAGCTGCCCGTGCCTGGGCCGAGGGCCGCTTCGACACGCAGATCCTGCCCATCGACGCACCCGACGTCGACGAGGAGGGCAAGGCCACCGGCTCCACCCACCGGGTCGAGCGCGACGAGGGGCTGCGCGAGACCTCACTCGACAAGCTCGCCACGCTCAAGCCCGTCGCCCGCGAGGACGGCGTGCACACCGCCGGCTCGTCGTCGCAGATCTCCGACGGTGCCGCGGCTGTGCTGTTGATGACGCGCGAACGTGCCGACGAACTGGGGTTGAAGCCCCGCGCCCGGGTCGTCGACACCTGCAACGTCGGCGTCGACCCGGTGCTGATGCTCACCGGCCCCATCGACGCCACCCGCCACCTGCTCGCCCGCACCGGCATGTCGATGTCCGACATCGACGTCACCGAGATCAACGAGGCGTTCGCCTCCGTCGTGCTGGCATGGGCGCGCGAGCTCGACCCCGACATGGAGACGGTGAACCCCAATGGCGGCGCCATCGCGCTGGGCCACCCGCTCGGGGGCACGGGCGCGGTGCTCATCACCAAGGCCCTCCACGAGCTCGAGCGCAGCGACGGCGAGTTCGGCCTGGTCACCATGTGCTGCGGTGGCGGCCTCGGCACCGGCACCATCATCCAGCGCCTGTAGTCCACCTCCTCGCGGCTGTCGGCCGCCTCCGACATCCAGGACCCGAGGAGCACCGATGCGCCAACGCGAGCACACCCGCCTTCTCGGGGCTGTCGCCGCGTTCGCGCTCATCGTCGGCGTGTGGTGGGCGTGGCCGGGCGACGACGCCGACGAGGTCGCAGGGCCACCCGGCTCGGTGCGCGTGGTCGAGGTCATCGACGGCGACACCTTGCGCGTCGAGGTCGGCGGGCGCACCGAGACGGTGCGTCTACTCGGCATCGACACGCCAGAGACCCACCACCCCACCAAGCCGGTCGAGTGCTTCGGCGCCGAGGCGGCGGCGCGCCTCGGCGAGCTCGCGCCCGCGGGCGCGGTCGTCCGCCTCGAGCGCGACGTCGAGGCGCGCGACCACTACGACCGGCTGCTCGCCTACGTCTACGTCCCCACCGCCGACGGCGGCGAGCTGCTCGCCAACGCCGATCTGGTGGGCGGCGGCTACGCCGTCGCGCTGCCGATCGACCCCAACCGAGCCCACCGAGCCGAGCTCGGCACCCTCGAACAGCAGGCGCGAGCCGCTGGCGCCGGCCTCTGGGGCACGTGCGGAGGGCC
>CAZBTQ010000093.1:0-10978 GCA_964494405.1 uncultured Iamiaceae bacterium | reverse complement strand
GCGCCCGAGGAGGGCAGCGGCCTCTGCGGCCGTGGGCGTGGTCTCGGTCATCCGCAAACTCTACGACGTACGGGAATCGAGGTCACCGGCCGCGGTGGACAAACGCGCGGATCTGGCGCGCCTGGCGCGCCGAACTCGCGCACGAGTCGGCGGCGCCATGAGTCGCGCGCTACCTGCGCCAGCGGTCGCGGTGGACGAGGTCGTCGATCGGGATGCGAGGCGCGCGCAGCGGGCTGTCGGACGGCGTGGGGCCGGGGTGGCCGAGCGTGACCGCGTGGTGCGCCTCGACGTCGGCGGGAAGGTCGAGCACGCTGCGGATCCGGTCCTGGTGCTGGAAGGTCACGGGGCACGTGGCCAGCCCCTCGGCGGTGGCGCACACCATGAGGTTCTGCGCCATGCGGCCGACGTCGAACAGCCTGCCGCCATCGACGGGGGTGGTCAGCACCACCACGACCGGTGCCTGGTCGATCCACGAGGTGAAGTCGCCGCACTCGGTGAGCGCGGTGCGGACCTCGGGATCGGTCACGACCACCAGCCGGACGAGCTGTTGGTTCTTGGCCGACCCCGCCATCCGTGCGGCGCGCAGCACCCTCTCGAGCTGCGCCTCCACGACCGATTCGTCGGTGTAGCTGCGGGTGTCGCGCTTGGCGATGATGGCGTCGTAGGCATCCATCCCGCCAGTGTGGCCCAGCCCGGCTCCAGGAGTCAGAGCCGCCTGCAGCACGACCTCAGAGCAGCCGGTCGAACCAGAGCATGTCGCGGTGCACCAGCCCGTTGTCCTCGCGCAGCCGCTCTGGGTCGTAGCCGTTCTCGGGCGTGAACACGTCGCGCAGGACGTGGTGGGGACGGAAGCCGCACCGCTGGTAGAAGACGTAGGTCGTCGGATCGGCGGTACCCGTGCCGACCACCGCTCGCACCCACCGACCCTGCTCGACGAGCGCGCCGACGACCGCCTCGACCATCGCCCGGCCCACGCCCTGGCCCTGCCGGCCGTCGCGCACCGCGACGTTTCGCAGCTCGACCGAGCGAGGGCCGAACAGGTCGATGGGCCAGCGGCCGTCGGCACCGTAGGGCAGGGTGAGCACGACCCCGTCGGCGGTGTCGTCGCCGTAGACCCACAGGTCGCCGTCGTCGACGTAGCCGACGGCGAGGTCGTCGGCCAGCCGCAGGATGGGCAGCAGCGCGTGTCGAGCCGGACCGGGCGCCAGCAGCTCGAGGCGCACCGGGGACCTGCCTACCGGAGGTCGAGGAGGTCGACGACGAACACGAGCGTCTCCCCGCCCTTGATGACTCCGCCCGCGCCGCGGGCGCCGTAGCCGAGGTGGGGCGGGATCGTGATGCGACGGCGACCGCCGACCTTCATCCCGGCGACGCCCTGGTCCCACCCGGCGATGACCTGGCCCTGGCCGAGACCGAAGCGGAAGGGGTCGTTGCGGTCCCACGACGAGTCGAACTGCTGCCCGTCGCTCCACGCCACGCCCACGTAGTGGACCTCGACCTGGTGGCCCGACTGGGCCTCGGCACCGTCGCCCACCTCGATGTCGTCGAGGACGAGCTCCTCGGGCGGCGCGGCGGCGCTGTCGACGTCGACGGTGGGCTTCTGGGGTTCGCTCATGGGGCTCGACCCTACCCGTGCCGTGGATCAGGCCACCGCACGCGCCGCGAGGCGCGGCCCGAGGCTGAGGCGCAGTACCGCGAGGCCCACCAGCGCGCAGCATGCCGCCGCCACGAACGCCCCGGAGTAGGAGGTGAGCGACGCCACGACGCCGAGCAGCGCGCCCCCCAATGCGGTGGCGAGCTCGAAGAACATCGTGAAGGTCGCGACCGCGCTGGAGCGCTCGTTGTCGGGGGCGTTGTTCACCGCGGCTGCCATGAGCGCCGGGTACAGCAAGGCCGACCCGATGGCGAGAGGGATCGTGAACAGGTAGAGGCCGACGGGGTCGAGCCAGGCTGCGATGCCGAGGAGCCCGATCGCGGAGGCACCGAGCGCGACGGTGCCGATGACGACCGGTCCGTGCTGGTCGGGGAGACGACTGCCCAAGAGCCGCACGGTCAGCACCACGAACGCGAACAAGAGGAACACCGCCGCCACGTCGTCGAGCCCGATCTCCTCGCCGTGCAGCGGCATGAACGTGTTGAAGCCGACGAACCCGACGACCCCCAGCAACAGCACCGTTCCCGGCCCCACGGCGGCGGGGTGCAGCAGGCGCGCCATGCCCGTGAGCGGTGCGGCCGGCTCGTCGTGGGTCACGGGCAGCCCGACGGGAGCCAGCAGGCCGATGGCGGCCGACACGACGAGCCCGGCCGCGGCGGTCCACCACACCGCGTCGAACGACGCCCGCCCGAGGATCCACTCGCCGAGGAACGGTCCGAACCCGAGCCCGACGTAGATCGCCACCGAGAAGATGCTCGCCGCTTCGCCCCGTCGCTCCGCGGGCGCCAGGTCGTTGACGAGGGTGGCGGCACCGACGAACAGCGCTCCCTGGCCCGCGCCGACGATCAGTCGTGCGACGACCAGGTCGGCGACCGAGTCCGCGGGGACGTGCGCCGCGATCCCGAGCGCGGTGACCACCGCGCCCCCGACCATCAGCACCCGTCGACCCCGCCTGTCGCCGATCCGACCCATCGCCGGTCGTAACGCGATGGCCGAGATCGCCGACGCGCCGATCACGATGCCCACCGCGACATCGCTCTCGCCGAGGCCGTCTGACACGTACCGAGGCAGCACCGGGAGCGTCGCGCCGAAGGCCACCATGAAGGCCATCGACGCCAGGGTGACGACGACGAAGTCGCGGGTGAGCAACGACGCGCCCCGTGGCGCGGCCGAGGACCGGCTCAGTCGATGATCGCCTTCGCGAGGTCCGCCAGCGAGACCTCGGGACGGGCACCGAGGTGCGAGATGACCTCGGCCGCAGCCATCGAACCCAGGCGGCCGCAGGTCGCGAGGTCGTGCCCCTCCGACAGGCCCCAGAGGAAGCCGGCGGCGTACAGGTCACCGGCGCCGGTGGTGTCGACCACCTCGGCAGGCTCGGCGGGGATCACGTGGACCTCGTCGCCGGACACGACGACCGAGCCGTGCTCGCTGCGGGTGAGGCACGCGATCTCGCACTGGCCACGGACGAGCTGGAGCGCCTCGTCGAAGGTGTCGACCTCGTAGAGCGACCGGATCTCGAGGTCGTTCGCGAACAAGATGTCGACCCGGTTCTCGACCAGATCGCGGAACTCGTCGCGGTGGCGGTCGACGCAGAAGCTGTCGGAGAGCGCCAGCGCGGTGCGCCCGCCGTGGCGGTGGGCGAGGTCCATGCCGTGGCGGATCGCGGCCTTCGCGACCTCGACGTCCCACAGGTAGCCCTCGCAGTAGAGGAGGTTGGCCTTGGCGACCACCGCCTCATCGACGTCGCCTGGGGTCAGGTTCCGTGAGATCCCGAGGAACGTGTTGAGGGTGCGCTGCGCGTCGGGCGTCACCACGATCAGGCACCGCGCCGTCGGGTCGCCCTCGGCCGCGAGCGGCACGTCGTAGTCGACGCCGGCCGCGCGCATGTCGTGGGCGAACACCTCACCGAGCTGGTCGTCGCGCACCTTGCCGATGTACGCGACTCGCCCGCCGAGGTCGGCGATGCCGGCGATCGTGTTCGCCGCCGATCCCCCGGACGCCTCGATGCCGGGCGGCATCGCGGCGTAGAGCGTGGTGACCTCGTCGGCGTCGATGAGCCGCATCGCACCGCGTTCGAGGTGGTGCTCGGTGACGAACGCGTCGTCGACGTGGGTGATGACGTCGACGATGGCGTTGCCCATCCCGACGACGGCGTAACGGTCCGTGGTCATCCGTTCTCCTGATCGATGGCCGCCCAACGCTAGAGCATGCGCGGAAAAGCTCGCATGCCCCCGATCTCTCCGCTCTTGCCGCCTCAGGCGGCGGGCCGCTCTGGCCACGGCCTCGCTGATCGCTCGGCCTCTGGCGGTACGCTCGCCCGCACTCACGCCAGCAGGAGGCACCGTGACCCCATCCACGCCGTCGGACCCCTACCGCCTGCCCCGAACGGTCGTACCGGCGCACTACGAGCTCACCCTCGAGCCCGACCTCGACGCCGCGACCTTCGACGGCACCGTGTCCATCAGCGTCGATGTCGTCGAGCCAACCGACGAGATCGTGCTCAACGCCGCCGACCTCGAGATCGACTCCGCTCGCCTGGTGGGTCCCAACGGCGTGGAGGTGGCCGGCACGGTCACCCTCGATGCCGACGCCGAGCGAGCGATCATCGACCTCGACGATGCTGCGGCACCCGGTTCGTGGCGGCTCGACCTTGTCTTCCGGGGCGTCCTCAACGACAAGCTGGTCGGCTTCTACCGCAGCACGTACACCGACGACGACGGCGCCTCGCACACGCTGGCGGTCAGCCAGATGGAGTCCACCCACGCCCGGCGCGCGTTCCCGTGCTTCGACGAGCCCGACTTCAAGGCCACCTACGCCGTCACCCTCGTCGTCGCCGACGGGTTGACCGCGATCTCCAACGGCGCCGAGATCGAGGACGAGCCCACCTCCGACGGTCGGCGGCGCCACCGGTTCGCCACCACGATGCCGATGTCCACCTACCTGGTGGCGTTCGTCGTGGGCCCGCTCGAGGTCACCGAGGAGCGCCTCACCAAGGGCGGGGTGCCGATCCGCGTCGTCCACCCGCCGGGCAAGGGCCACCTCACCCCGTACGCGCTCGACGCCGCCGCGTTCGCGCTCGACTACTTCGCCGAGTGGTTCGGCATCGCCTACCCCGGCGACAAGCTCGACCTGGTCGCCGTCCCCGACTTCGCGTTCGGCGCCATGGAGAACCTCGGCTGCGTCACGTTCCGCGAGGTCCTGCTGCTCATCGACCCCGACACCGCGACCCAACCCGAGCTCGAACGGCTCGTCGACGTGGTCGCCCACGAGCTGGCGCACATGTGGTTCGGCGACCTCGTCACCATGGGCTGGTGGGAGGGCATCTGGCTGAACGAGGCCTTCGCCACGTTCATGGAGATGCTCTGCACCGACGCGTACCGACCCCAGTGGCAGCGATGGGTGAGCTTCGGCCTGTCGCGCACCGCGGCGTTCGACGTCGACGCGCTCGCGTCGACCCGCCCCATCGAGTTCCCCGTCGTGTCGCCCGAGGACGCCGAGGGCATGTTCGACCTGCTCACCTACGAGAAGGGCGCTGCGGTCCTGCGGATGCTCGAGCAGTACCTCGGGCCCGACGTCTTCAAGGCCGGCATCCGCGCCTACATCGACGCCCACCAGTACGGAAACACCAAGACGACCGACCTGTGGGACGCCATCGAGGCGTCGTCGGGCGAGCCGGTCCGCCGGATCATGGACACCTGGATCTACCAGGGCGGCTTCCCGCTCGTCAGCGTCGCCCTCGAGCGCGGCGGCGCCTCGGTGCGGCTCACCCAGCAGCGCTTCCGCACCCTCGATCCCGCAGGCAGCGACGAGGACGCCTCGCTGTGGGCGGTGCCGGTCACGCTGCGGATCGGTCGCGGCGATGAGGTCACCGACGAGCGGGTGCTGCTCGACGCCGACACCACCATGGTCTCGCTCGATGCACCGGCCGACTGGGTGCTGGCGAACGCCGACGGCGCCGGCTTCTATCGGGCCCGCTACGGCGAGGCCGCTCGGGCCGCGCTCGTCGAGCACCGCCGCGACCTGCGCCCGATCGAGCGCTACGGGTTGGTCGACGACGCGTGGGCCGCCGTGCTCGCCGGCGAGACCAGCACGCCCGAGGTGCTCGACCTGTGCCGCGCGCTGGCCGCCGACGAGGACGACATGGCGGTGTGGCAGCGCATCGCCGCCGCGCTCGGCGCGCTCGACCGCTACGTCCCCGACGACGCCCGGCCCGCGCTGGCCGCCGCCGTCCGCGACGTGGCCGGCCCCCACCTCGCACGTCTTGGCTGGTCGGCCGCCGACGGGGAGGACGAGCGCACCGGCCAGCTCCGGGGCACGCTCGTCCGACTCCTCGGCACCACCGGCGAGGACGCCGAGGTCATCGCCGAGGCGCGTGCGGTGCACGACCGCGCGCTCGCCGGCGAGTCGGGCCTCGACCCCGCCGTCGTCTCCGCCGCGGTCGACATCGTCGCCGCGACGGGAACCGCCGCCGACCTCGACGTGTTCATCGAGCGCATGGAGTCGGCGCCGACACCCCAGGAACGACAGCGCTACCAGTACGCGCTCGGCGACTTCCCGGGCGCCGACGAGATCGACCGCGTGCTCGACCTCGTGCTGTCGGATGCGATCCGCAGCCAGAACGCGGCGTTCGTGCTGCGGCGCGTGCTGCTCAATCGCGACCACGGCGACCGCGCCTGGTCCTATCTCACGCGCCACTGGGACGCGGTCACCGACAAGCTCCCGTCGATGTCGATGGCCCGCATGGCTGAAGGCGTGCGCGGGCTGTCCACCCCGGCGCTCGCCCACGAGGTCGAGTCGTTCTTCGCCGAGCACCCCTTGCCCCAGGCCGCCAAGACCCTCGCGCAGCACCTGGAGGCGCTGCGGGTGAACGTCGGCGTGCGGGAGCGGGAGTCCGAGCGCCTGGGCGACGCCCTCGGCCGCTGATCGTGGCGGGCTTCCCTCCTCGTTCGTGGGGACGGGCGCGCGTCGAGATCGTCGCCCTCGAGCCGACGGCCGTGCAGGTGACCTGGGTCGGTCTACGGCCGGGCCCGGTGGCCCTGACCGTCGGTGACCACCGTGAGGTCGTCGACACCGACGGCGGCCCTGGCGGGCTCGTCGTCGACGGTCTGGCGCCGTCGACCAGCTACACCGTCGAGGTCGCGGCCGGCGGTGTGCCCGATCGGGCGAGACGACGGACGATCCGCACCCCCGCCACGCCGCCCGGCGAGGAGCTGACGCGCATCGCCAGCGTGTCCGACATCCACCTCGGTGCCGGCGCGGTCGGGCTCCTCGGGCGCATCCGAGAGCATCGCCACGGCGGCGACCCCCACCCCCTCCGCTGCGGGCGCGCTGCGATCGCCGAGTCCCACGAGTGGGGATCGCAGATGCTGGTCGTCAAGGGTGACGTCGTCGAGGAAGGGCACCCCGAGGAGTGGGACCTCGCCGACGACATGTTCCGTGGGGCCGAGGTGCCCGTCTCGATCGTCCCGGGCAACCACGAGGTGAAGAAGGGCCGGGTGATGGACCACCCCGTCACCCTCGTGGACGACGACATCGAGATCGTCACCGGCGTGCACCACCACGACCTGCCCGGGCTCCGGCTCATCCTGGTGAACAGCACCGTCGAGGACCACGGGCACGGCGCGGTCGACCACCTGCGCGCCGAGGTCGCAGACCACGCGGCCGAGACCGACCTGCCGGTGCTCATCGCCATGCACCACTACGCGCAGCGCTTCGAGCTGCCCTGGTTCTGGCCGCCAGGGATCCCCGGCCGCGAGGCCCGCCGCTTCCTCGACGCCGTCGCCCGCGCCAACCCTCGGTCGGTGGTCACGTCGGGACACACCCACCGCAACCGCAGCCGACGACACGGCCCCCTGCTGGTCACCGAGGTCGGCTCGACCAAGGACTTCCCCGGCGTCTGGGGCGGCTACGTCGTCTACGAGGGCGGCATCACCCAGACCGTGCGCCGGACCCTGGCGCCCGACGCGATCGAGTGGACCGAGTACACCCGCCGCGCCGTCGGCGGCTTCTGGGGCGTGTGGGCGTTCGGCTCCCTCGATGATCGCTGCGTCACCCACCCCTGGCCCCGCTGACGCCTGCGACATCTGACTAGCGTCTCGACGATGGCGCGGGCGCGGGCACGAGCGGACCTCACCGACCGGATCGGGGAGCTGGACCGACGTCGACGGTTCGCGCAGCTCCGAGCGCCGATCTGGTTCGCCTTCTCGATGTTCGTGATCGCCCTGGTCTGGGCAGCGGCCATCCTCGTCGGGTTCGCCATGTTGGCGCGCGGGTGGTCGCTCATCACCGGCCAGGACATCGACGACGTCGCGCTCTGGGGTTGGGCGCCTGGCGTCATCGGTGGGCTCACGCTCCTGCTCATCGCTGCCGTGTTCCTCACGCTCCTCCAGGCTGGAGCGCGGGGAGTGGGCCCGAAGGCCATGGCCCCGCTCGGCTCGCTCGACGAACCCGACTCGGGTTCACGCTTGGACAACGTCAGCGCGGAGTTGGCCATCGGACTCGGCGTGGACCCTCCCACGCTGCGCGTCCTCGACGACCCGGCACCGAACTCCCTGTCGATCCCCCACCGGACCTGGGGCCCGACGATCGTGCTCACCGCCGGCACCGACGCGCTGGCCCGAGACGAGCTCGAGGCGATGCTCGCCCACGAGATCATCCACCTGCACGCTCCCGATGCCAGATGGGCCGCGGCCGCTCAGTGGGGTCTCGCGCGCCTGCGCGCGGCGGGGTACATCGTGCTCGGCATCGGTGGCTTCCTGGTCGTGGCGTCAGTCGCTGCCTTGTTCGAGGCCGGTCTGTTCCTGCCGACACCGTTCCTGGGAGGGGTCGCGCTCGCCGCGCTCGGCGGGGTCGCCGAGACGCTCGTGGGGCCGGCGGCACAGCGCCTGCGAGCCGACGCCGACCGGCTCGCCGACGTCGGCACCGTGCACCTGGCACGCCACCCCGACGCGCTCGCCCGCCTCTGCGAACGGCTCGCCGCCGACCCACAGACGATCGGGGTCTCTGCCAACCACCTCGACCACCTCTGGTTCGAGGAGGTGACCGAATCACCCGACCTGGCGAAGGCGGAGCTCATCCGTCGAGCCGCCGACGCCCGAGCGCAGGCCGGTGCAGCTCGGCCGGAGACGACGGACTGACGGGGATGCGCCGCCTCGACGACCGCCACGCCGCGGACTGATCGCCGGGCGTCAACTTTCCCTTGACACGGTGGAACTGTCAATGCACAGTTGACGCATGCCACCCACGCTCAGCGCACTCATCGAAGAGGTCGAGCAGACGGCGCCGTCCGATGCCCCGCTCGACCTGCTCGCCACCGCCTCCTCCAACGCCGACGAGCTGACCGACCTGACCGACTCCCTCCTCTCGCACTTCGTGGACCGCTGCCGGCGCGCCGGCCACTCCTGGGCCGAGATCGGCGGGTCGCTCGGCGTCACCCGCCAAGCCGTCCAGCAGCGGTTCACCGGCCAGAAGCGCGAGCTCAAGGGGTCGGATCGCTTCACCGATCGGGCCCTGAAGGTCGTCAACGTCCACGCGCCGGCCGCCGCCCGCGATCTCGGCCACGCCTACATCGGCACCGAGCACATCCTTCTGGCCCAATGGGGCGAGCCCGAGAGCGTCGCCGTCCTCGCGCTCGAGCGCATGGAGGTCTCCCGCGAGGCGGTCGTCGCCGCCATCGAGGCCTTCACGCCGCGAGGCGAGGTGGCCGAGCCGACCGGCGGCTTCACCCCCCGGGCCTGGGTCGCCCTCGGCAACACGGTCGGCGAAGCCCTCGGCCTCGGGCACAACTACGTGGGCACCGAGCACATGCTGCTCGCCCTGCTCGGCGGCGTCGGCGGCATGGCCGCAGAGATCCTCGGCGAGATGGGCGTCGACCACACCCGCGCCCGGGCCGAGGTGGTCGAGCTGCTCTCCGGCTACTCATCGACCTGACCCCGGTCCGCCGCAGCAGGAGCAGCCGCTCCCACCTCCCACCGCCGACCACCCCGCGGCTCGGCGATCGACCCCTCCTCAGGCTGGTCGGGCGCGCCACACCCCGCCCACCACGCGAACCGCGCCCAACCCCCAGCGATCGAGCGCTGGACCAGCGTTCCCACGCTCGGTACCGTCCGGGCCGGACCTTCCCCGGTACGTGAACCGCCACGAGGGGAAGGCCCAATGTCAGATGCACGCCGCGCCGCGCTCCACAGGTGGCTCGCCAGCCACCACGGCGTCATCTCACGCCACACACTGACCGAGATCGGCTACTCGCCAGGCGCGATCGACCACTTGATCGAGGTGGACGCGCTCCGCATCGTCGTACGAGGCATCTACCACTCGCCCACGCACGAGTTCGGGCGCATGCAGCGGATGGTCGCAGCATGCCTGCTGGCTCCGACTGGGGGCATCGGCTTCACCACCGCCGGCCAGGAGTACGGCGTCCGTGGGATGACCGACCCCCTCGTCCACCTGCTCGTACCCCACGCCTGCAGCCCGCACATCGAGGGCGTCGTGGTCCATCGATGTCGGCGAATCGATCCCGTCGACCTGGCGGGCCGCCGCCCGGACGGCATCCGGCTGACCAGCCCACCCCGGACGCTCCACGACGCCGCCGCCCTCATCGGTCCCGACCGAACCGAGAGCGCGATCGAGCAGGTGCTCCAGGAACGGCGTTCCACGATCGCAACGTTGATGTCCACCAGTCGCCGGCTCTACCACACCAACCGTCCAGGCTCGAAGGTCTTCGAAGCGGTCATCGGAAGCAGGCCGGTGTGGCGCAACGCCGCGCGCTCGGATCTGGAGCTCCAGGTGCGGAAGGCGATAGAGAAGGCTGGCCTGCCCACACCTCAGGTGAACATGCCGTTCGTCATGCCGTCAGGCGAGGTGATCGAGATCGATCTCGCGTGGCCGACGTGGACCACCGCCGCAGAGGTGGACCATCCGTTCTGGCACGACGGCTCGCGGGAGTCAGCGAGGGACAAGCGGCGCGATCGCAAGCTCCAGGCACTGGGATGGGCCACGCCCCGCCTGACCCAGGAGGACGTCGACCTGGACCTGGACGACGCGATCGGCGACCTCTACGACGTGCTCCTGCGACGAGGTTGGCGGCCCGGACAGGTCGCATGAGCTGGTTGGGCGCGCCACACCCCGCCCACCACGCGAACCGCGCCCAACCCCCACCAATCGACCCCGCCGCACCTCTGTTGGGCGCGCCACACCCCGCCCACCACGCGAACCGCGCCCAACCCAGCGATCAGGCGGCAGGGCGGCGGGGCGGCGGGCGGCGGAGATCGGGGCGGCGGGCGGCGGGGCTGCGGGCGACGGAGATCGGGGCGACGGAGATCGGGG
>CAZBTQ010000092.1:0-11076 GCA_964494405.1 uncultured Iamiaceae bacterium | reverse complement strand
CGGGACGGGCTCGGGGTCAGCGGGCGATGAGGTCGATGAGGTCGGCGGCGCGGGGGAGGGCGTCGAGGTCGCGGCAGGCGGCGACGAGCTGGGCCGCCCGGTCGCCGCCCAGGTGCGGCGCCACCAGCTCGACCGCCTTGGACTCGACGTCCTCGCGGGTCATGGGGTGCGAGGGGAACCCCACGACGTGGCCGACGAACCGCTCGACGGTCTCGCCCGACCGCAACGTGGCCGTGACCCGGGCCGACTCGGTCCGCTCCCGGCCGGGGCCTGACTCCTGGTCCGGGTCGTGGACGACGTCGACGGTGGCCATGCGCGCCGCGACAACCTCGTCCCCGTGCATCCGCTCCAGCGACTGCGCGTCGTGGAAGTCGAGCCGGCCGTCGATGAGGATGATCGAGGTCAGGTAGCGCAGGTTGAGGGCCGGCATCTCTGCGTCGCGGAACGCCTGCCAGCGACCGGGCATGGCGATGACCACGCTCGCCACCTCGGCGGGGTCGACCTCGGCGACGAGCGCGAGCAGTCCCTCGATCGCCGGCTGGGTGGGCCCGCCGACGGGGTAGCGCTTGTAGGCCGTGTCGGCGAGCGCGCCGAGCACCTCGAAGTCGGTGATCGCCTCGGGCTCGGCGTCACCGCCCTCGAACACGCGGCCTGTCCACCAGCCGCCCGGGGTCGTGACCGGCGACCGCACGCCTCGGAATCCCGCCTCGACCAACAGCACGGCCTGGAGCCCGTTGCGCGCACCCATGCCGGCGAACACGAGCGACTTCTCGATGTGCTCGACGTCGAGCAGCCACTGCCAGGACCCCGACGCGAACTGCGCGCAGGCCGACAGCACGTGGTCGACGTCGTCGGCGCCGAGACCCGCCATCGCGGCCGCCGTCGCGGCTGAACCGAAGGTGGGTCCGACACCGTGGTTGGCGAGGCCTGCGCGGCGGAGGTTGGCGACCCCCAGGGCCCGCGGCACCCGGGTGGCGACCTCGTAGCCGGCGATCACCGCACGCACCAGCGCGTCACCGCTGAGCTCGCGCTGCTCGGCCAGGGCGAGCGCCACGCTGACGATCGCCGGGCCCGGCTGGACGAACACCGAGGGGATGAAGTCGTTGATCTCGGCGCCGTGCGCGGTCATCGCCGACGCGAACGCCGCGTCCACCGGCGCGGCGTGCTCCCGCGTGCCGAGGATCGTGACGCCAGCGCCCCCCGAGTGCGCGGCGGCGAAGCGCCGACCGACGAGAGACGGCTCGAGGTCGCGGCACGCGACCACCGACGCCAACGTGTCGAGCACGTGACGTCCGGCGAGGTCCCGGACTTCGGATCCGAGGTCGCGCGCCGTCATGTCGGCGATGAACTCACTCAGGGACTCGGCCATCGGGCCATCCTGGCAGAGGGCCGCGCGGTGGCGGCACGGCCGCTCGGTACGGTGGGCGCATGAGCGAAGCGCTGTCACCATCGGTCGGCTGGGGTGTCCTGCACCTCTTCTTCCACGTCGGCCCCGACACCCGCCGGGCCGACATCGAGGCGGCCGTCAAGGAGGCAGAGGCCGTGGGGGACCAGGTGATCCCCGTCGCGATGCTCGGCCACAAGGCCGACCTCGCCGTGATGGCGTTGTCCGAGGATCTGTGGCGGTTGCGCCGGCTCCAGACCGCGCTCGTGGCGTCCGGGCTCGAGCTCGTCGACTCGTACACGTCGCTCACCGAGCTGTCCGAGTATGCACAGGGCGTGCCGGAGGAGATGCGCCAGGCCCGCCTGCACCCGGTGCTGCCGCCCGAGGGCAAGACGGCGTGGTGCTTCTATCCGATGTCGAAGCGGCGCAACGTCGGCGCCAACTGGTTCACGCTCGACTACGACGAGCGCAAGGAGCTCATGTACGAGCACGGCGCGTCTGGCCGCAAGTTTGCCGGACGCATCCTCCAGGTGATCACCGGCTCGACCGGCCTCGACGACTTCGAGTGGGGCGTCACCCTGTTCGGCGTGCACCCCGACGACCTGAAGGCAGCCGTCTACACCATGCGCTACGACACCGCCTCGGCCCTCTACGGCGAGTTCGGCGCCTTCTACACCGGCATGGTCGCCCCGCTCGGCGACGTGCTCGACCGCGTGGGTGTCACCGCCTGACGCTCCGCGCACGCGCCCTTTGGCCGCGCTGGGTGACGATCGTGTTGCGAGGGGGTCGTCGAGCGCTCTCCGTGGCTACTCTGTGCCCCGCTCCGGGCGGACGACTGGCCCGGACGACCACGCACCCGACCACCAGCCGAGCCGCCCTCGTGCCAGCCGTCCACCGATGCCACCGGTTCCTCGCACCGCTGCTCGTCGCGCTCGCGCTGGCGGTGGCGTCCGGAGCCCTGCTGGTGGGTGCCTCGCCTGCGACAGCCCAGGACGACCCTCCGGACGCTGACGCCCGTGAGCAGTCGATCGGCGGTCGCGTGCAGGACGGCGAGCGCAACCCGGTCGAGGGCGTGTCGTTCACCGTGACCACCGCGGACGGTACCGAGATCGGCGTCGCCACGACCGACGATGCTGGTGAATGGCGGGTCGCCGTTCCCGAGGCCGGCGTCTACACGGTGACGATCGACGTCGAGACGTTGCCCGAGGGGCTGTCCCTCCGCGACCCCGACAGGTTGTCGAACTCGCCGTCGGTCAGCGCCGGACAGGACAAGGCTGTCATCTTCCCGCTGAGCGACGGCTCGGAGGTCGTCGTCGGGGTCTCTCGGCTGGAACGGTTGTCGAACCTGGCGGCCGAAGGCGTCAAGTTCGGCATCATGATCGCCCTCGCTGCCCTCGGGCTGTCGGTCGTGTTCGGTGTGACCGGCCTGGTCAACTTCGCGCACGGCGAGCTGTTGGCGTTCGGGGCGATCCTGGCATGGTGGCTGGAGCGGGGCCTGTGGTTCCTTCCGGAGATGCCGCTCGTCCTCGCCGGCCTGATCGCGATCGTCGTCACCGGCTTCTTCGGGCTCTCCTGGGAGGTCGGCATCTTCGGCCCGCTCCGGCGTCGCAAGACCGGCGAGATCGCGGCCATGGTCGTGTCGATCGGCCTGGCGCTCGTCGTGCGCTACCTCTTCCTGATCTTCTTCGGCAGCCGCCCCGACTTCTACCTCGACTACCGCCTGCAGTCGACCGTGTCGATCGGACCGGTGTCGCTCACCCCGAAGTCGTGGGCGATCATCGTCGTCGGCGGTGTGGTGCTCCTCGTCGTGGGCTGGGCCCTGAAGAACACCCGCATCGGCACGGCGATGCGCGCCGTCTCGGTCAACAAGGACCTGGCCGAGTCGAGCGGCATCGACGTCCGCAGGGTCGTCAACATGACGTGGTTCGTCGGCGCCGCGCTCGCCGGCCTCAGCGGAGTCTTCTTCGGTCTGGCCGAGTCGGTGCGCTGGGACATGGGCAACGACGTCCTCTTGCTCATCTTCGCCGCCGTCGTGCTCGGTGGTCTCGGCACCGCGTACGGCGCGATGCTCGGCGGCCTCGTCGTCGGGCTCGTGACCCAGCTGTCGACCTACTGGTTCCCGTCCGAGCTCAAGCTGATGTTCGCCCTGGTGGTGCTGGTGCTGATCCTCATCGTGCGCCCGCAGGGCATCCTCGGGGTGAAGGAGAGGTTCGGCTGATGGACGAGCTCCTCAAGATCTTCGCCGACGCCATGCGCGCCGCGGTAGGCGTCCAGGCCGCCGCCTACGCCCTCGCGGCGATCGGCCTCAACGTGCACTTCGGCTTCACCGGGCTCATCAACTTCGGCCAGATCGCGTTCCTCGCCGTCGGCGCCTACACGACGGCCATCTGCGCCGACGCTGGCTTGTCGCTGTGGCTGTCGATCCCCGCGGGCCTCCTGGCGTGCGTCGCGCTCGGCCTCCTGCTCGGCATCCCGACGCTGCGCTTGCGCGCCGACTACCTGGCGATCACCACCATCGCCGTCGGCGAGATCATCCGCATCATGGTGCGGTCGTCGGCCCTCGAGGACCTCACCGGCGGCGTGTTCGGCATCCAGGGCTTCGCCACCCCCTTCTTCGACCTCAACCCGTTCTCGCCGGGCCAATACGGCATCTGGCGCATCACGTTCAACGAGCGGTCCATGTGGGTGATGACCGTCGGCTGGATCCTCGTGGCGATGTCCGCGCTCCTCGTGTGGGCGTTCATGCGGGCCCCGTTCGGCCGGGTGCTCAAGGCGATCCGCGAGGACGAGGACGCCGCGCGGTCGCTCGGCAAGAACGCCTTCGCCTTCAAGCTGCGCAGCCTCTGCCTGGGCGGCGTGATCGGTGGCCTCGCCGGCATCCTCTTGTCGTTCGAGGCCCAAGCCGTGGTCCCCGACCGCTACCTCCCCCAGACGACGTTCTTCATCTGGACGGTGATGATCCTCGGCGGCACCGGGTCGATCATCGGTCCGATCGCCGGCTCGGCGATCTTCTGGTTCATGGTGTCCGCGACCGAGGGACTGCTGCGCACCGGCATCACCAACGGGGTGATCCCCGAGTGGCTGCTGTCGAGCCAGCAGGTCGCTGCGGTGCGGTTCATCCTCGTCGGCCTCGTCCTCATGGCGTTGATGGTCTGGAGACCCCAGGGTCTCTTCGGCAAGCGCGAGGAGGTGCTGATCGGTGCCCGCTGACGATCAGGTGCCCCCGGGCGACGAGCTCGAGGTCGACGACCCCACGCTCGTGGCCGAGGCGGCCGCCGCCCACGCCGCAGCGGCCCGCGCCACCCACACGGGTCGCATGGCAGGCGTCGACGCCGAGCCCGGCGTCGCCAAGCCCGACCCGATCCTGGTGGTCGACGACGTGAGCCGCGCATTCGGCGGCCTGCGCGCCGTCGACGTCGATCACCTCGAGATCGAGCGGGGACTGATCACGTCGGTCATCGGGCCGAACGGCGCGGGCAAGACCACGCTGTTCAACCTGCTCACCGGGTTCGACCACGCCGACTCCGGCACGTGGAGCGTCGACGGACAGGACCTGCACGGACGCAGGCCCTACCAGGTGGCGCGGGCGGGCATGGTGCGCACGTTCCAGCTCACCAAAGCCCTGTCCAAGATGACCGTGATCGACAACCTCATGCTCGGTGCCAAGGACCAGGTGGGCGAGGGGATGATCTCCGCGCTGCTGCCGCCGCGCTGGCGGGCCCAGGAAGCCGAGGTCATGGGCCGCGCCGAGGTCCTGCTCGAACGGTTCACGCTCGGTCACATGCGCAACGAGTACGCCGGCACGCTGTCGGGCGGCCAGCGCAAGCTGCTGGAGATGGCCCGGGCGTTGATGACCGAGCCGACGGTGATCCTGCTCGACGAGCCGATGGCGGGCGTGAACCCAGCACTCGTCCAGTCGCTGCTCGGCCACATCATGGCGTTGCGAGACGAGGGGATGACCGTGATCTTCGTCGAGCACGACATGGACGTCGTGATGGGCATCAGCGATTGGGTCGTCTGCCTGGCCCAGGGGCAGGTCATCGCCGAAGGTCTGCCCCGCCAGGTCGGATCGAACCCGCTGGTCATCGACGCCTACCTCGGCGGCGACGGAGGTGGATCGTGAGCGAAGAGATCCTGGTGGCCGAGGACATCGTCGCCGGCTACCTGCCCGGCCTCGACATCCTCACCGGCTGCAACTTCACCCTCGCCGACGGCGAGCTCGTCGGCATCGTCGGCCCCAACGGCGCCGGCAAGTCCACCCTGCTGAAGTCGATGTTCGGTCTGGTGTCGATCCGCTCGGGGGCCGTGCGGCTGCGCGGCGAGGACATCACCAACATGGCCGCCCACGGGCTCGTCGCCCGGGGTGTCGGCTACGTGCCGCAGACCAACAACGTCTTCCCGAACCTGACCATCGAGGAGAACCTCGAGATGGGCGTCTTCCAGGCGCCGAGCCTCTACGACGAGCGCCTCGCGACGGTCGTCGCGCTGTTCCCGCTGCTCGGCGAGCGGCTCACCCAGCGGGCCGGGTTCCTGTCAGGCGGCGAGCGCCAGATGCTCGCGATGGGTCGGGCCCTGATGATGCAGCCATCGGTGCTGCTGCTCGACGAACCGTCGGCCGGCCTGTCGCCGGCCAACCAGGCCGAGGTCTTCCGTCAGGTGGGCTTGATCAACGCCAGCGGGGTGTCGGTGGTGATGGTGGAGCAGAACGCCCGCCGGTGCCTGCAGATCGCGCACCGGGCCTACGTGCTCGACCAGGGTCGCAACGCCTACGAGGGCTCGGGCGAGGCCTTGCTGAACGATCCCAAGGTCGTCGAGCTCTACCTCGGCACGCTTGCCCAGCTGGGCTGAGTCCGGTCCGATCCGAGCCCGGACGCGGAACGGGGGCCCGACCGAAGCCGGACCCCCGCTCAGAGGTGCGTCAACAGGTGGGTACGAGCGTCAGAGCTCGGCGACCACCTGGCGGATGACCTCCTGGGCACCGTCCTCTCCGTACACGAAGAGGTCGTAGGTGCCGACGGTGGGATCGCTGCCATCGAAGTCGAGCGGGCCGGAGGCGCCGTCGTAGTCGATGTCCTCGCCGTCGTCGAGCAGCTCCTTGCACTCGGCGAAGGTGGTGCAGACGGTGCCGCCCGAGGTGACGTCGCTGAGCGCGTCGCGCATGGCGGCCGGGTCGGCAGATCCTGCGGCCTGGGCGGCCAACGCCATGGTGATGGCGCAGTCGTAGGCCTGGGCCGAGTAGATGGCGTCGACATCAGGGGCGAACTCGGCGAACGCGTCCGGGAAGAACGCAGCGCCGTTCTCCGGCGAGGCCGACGGCTGGCTGCCGCGGATGCCGAAGGCGACGCCCGGGTCAGCGGGGTCGATGAGCTCGCCGAGGTCGCCGGTGGCGAGGCCGTCAGCGATGTAGATCGGCTGGGCGTCGGGGCCGATGCCGGCCTCGATCATCGCCTGGATGATCTGCACGCCCTCCTCGAAGGAGATGAGCACGATGGCATCGGGGTTCTCGGCCGAGATCGCCTGGATCTCCGCGTCGAAGTTCGTCGCGGCCGGGTCGTAGCTCTCGTGGTAGACGACGGTGGCCCCGCCGTCCTCGAGGGCAGCGACGACCGTGTCGCCGAAGCCGACGCCGTACTCGTCGGCGCGGACGATCACCGCGACGTTGGAGAAGCCGTCGTCGATGACGTACTCACCGAGGGTCGGGCCCTGGAGGTCGTCGGACGGGGCGGTCCGGTAGTAGAGGCCGTCCTGGCCGGCGCCGCTCAGGTCGGCGGCGGTGTTCGACGGCGAGCACTGGAGGATGCCGGCGCCCGTGATCTTGTCGACCACCTGGCGGGTGATGCCCGAGGCGGCAGCACCGACGATGGAGTTGACGCCCTCCGAGCCGACGAGGCGGTCGACGGTCTGGTTGGCGACGTCGGGATCGGTGCCGTCGTCGCCGGTGATGAGGGTGACGTCGGAGCCGAGCACGCCGCCGGCCTCGTTGATGTCGCGGATCGCCATGTTCACGCCTTCGACCATCGGTGGGCCGAGGAAGGCGAGCTGACCCGTCTCGGGCAGCAGGGTGCCGATCGTCAGGGAGTCGGTGTCGAAGTCGGCCTCGACCGCATCGTCACCTTCGTCCGAGCCAGTGTCGTCGCCGGAGGCGTCGTCGTCGTCGCCGCACGCGGCAGCGACAAGGGAGAAGGCCAAGAGCAACGCGAGAACGCGCCACAGCCCGCGAGAGGTGCGCATGGATTTGATCTCTTTCCGTTCACGGATGGGAGGTTCACGAGGAGTGAACGGGCAAAGCGTAGACGTGTGACCCTCTCCACTCAACGACACCTAACGCTGTACAGGCGCGGGGAGGCCCGGACGCCCTTCGATCCGCGAGGTCTGCCAGCATGGCTGAGGTAGCCGGATCGACGAGGAGGCCGCGGCATGACCACATCGGTGACAGGTCTCGAGGTGGGCGCTGACGCCGCCCGCTATCCGTTGGTGCCCGGCGCCACGCCGCTGCGGATCGTCCGCACCGAGGGCCGCCACGTCATCGCCGACGATGGCCGTCGCATCCTCGACGCCGGTGGCGGGGCCGTCGTCGCCAACATCGGCTACGGCCGGGCCGAGATCGCCGAGGTGGCCGCCCGCGCCATGCGCGACATCACCTTCGTGCTCCCGACGTGGGCCACCGACGCCCGCGTCGGGCTCGTCCGGCGGGTCATCGACGACTGGATGCCCGACGGGATCACGCGGGCGCAGTTCACCTGCGGTGGCTCCGAGGCCGTCGACACCGCGCTGCGCCTCGCCCGCCAGCACCACGTGAGCGCGGGCCGCACGTCGCGGTGGCGAATGATCGGGCGGCGGCCGTCGTACCACGGCGCCACCCTGGCCACCCTCGCTGTGGGCGGCCACGACAGCCGGCGTGCGCCGTTCGAGGCCATGTTCCCCGACTTCGCGCAGGTGCCGTGGGACGACGCCGACGCGCTCGACGCCACCATCCGCGACCTCGGCGCCGACAGCGTGGCGGCGTTCATCGCCGAACCGATCGTCGGGTCCTCGGCCGGCTGCCTCGTCGCCGACCAGGCCTACTGGGATCGGGTTCGCGACATCTGCTCCGAGCACGGGGTGCTGCTGATCGCCGACGAGGTGATGACCGGCTTCGGCCGCACCGGGCGGCGGATGGGCGTCGACCACTACGACCTGGCGGCCGACATCATCGTCGGCGGCAAGGGCCTGGCCGGCGGCTACGCACCCATCGGCGGGATCTTCGCCACCGACGAGGTCGTGGCCCCGATCGCCGCGGCGGGCGACTCGTTCATGTTCTTCACCTACGGCGCCCAGGACGCGGCCTGCGCGGTCGCCGACGCGGTGCTGCGCACCATCGACGACGAGGACCTGGTCGCGCGGGCCGACTCCCAAGGTGCTGCGCTGCGCGGCCGCCTCGAGGCCCGGCTCGGCGACCACCCGAACGTGGCATCGGTGCGAGGACTCGGCCTCATGCTCGGCATCGAGCTCGTCGCCGACCGCGATGGGCCGGTCCTGTTCCCCATCGAGTACGGGGTGCACCGATCGGTCACAGGCGAGGCGCTGCGGCGCGACGTGTGGATCTACCCGGCGTCGTCAGGCCCCGCCGGACCCGACGCGGTGATGTTCGGCCCCGCGTTCACCGTCACCGACGACGAGCTCGACACCATGGTCGACGTGCTCGCCGCGTCGATCGACACGGTCGTGGCGGCCCGCGGGTGAGAGTGTCGGCCTCGGGTCGAGGGGTAGGGGCGGCGGCATGAACCTCGAGGTACGCGACGCTCCCGACCGCAGCCGATACGAGCTGCTCGACGATGGAGAGGTGGTCGGGTTCGCCGACTACCGCGACGACGGCACCCAGGTGCTGTTCCCCCACACGGTCATCAACGCCGATCGTCGAGGTGGTGGATTGGGAGCGGTGCTCGTGCGCCACGCCCTCGACGACGTGCGGGCCAAGGGCCGCACCATCGTCGCCACCTGTTGGTTCGTGGCCGAGTTCGTCGACCTGCACCCCGAGTACGCCGACCTCGTCGCCTGAGTCCCGTGCTGGCCGGGCTGACCGGGCTTCGGAGCGGCGCGGTGGGGCAGACTGCACCTCGATGGACACCGACCTTCTCTACCTGCGCGACGCGTACCTCACCGAGGTCGACGCCGAGGTCATCGACGTCGATCCCGAGGAGCGCACGCTCGCTCTCGACCGCACCGTCTTCTACGCCACCGGCGGCGGCCAGCCCCACGACACGGGCACCCTCGCCGGTCTGCCGGTGGTCGACGTGCGCAAGGAGGGCGGCCTGGTGTGGCACCGCCTCGGCGGGGGGTCGCCCGTGCCGGGCCGAGGTGCCACCGTCCACGGCGAGATCGACTGGGATCGCCGCCACGCCCTGATGCGCACCCACACAGCGCTGCACGTGCTGTGCGGTGTGATCTGGAACGAGTGGGGCGTCCCGGTCACCGGCGGGAACATGGAGCCGCTGACCGCCCGCATGGACTTCGCGTTCGACCCGCTGCCCGACGGGTTCAAGGAGCAGGTCGAGGCGCTGGTGGCGGCCGAGATCGCGGCCGACCGCCCGATCGAGGTGTCGTTCCTGCCGCGCGACACCGCCGTCACCGACGCCGACCTCATCCGCACCAAGGTCAACCTGATCCCCGAGTCGGTCACCGACATCCGCGTCGTCGACATCGTCGGCTGCGACAAGCAGGCCGACGGCGGCACCCACGTCCGTTCCACCGGCGAGGTCGGGGCAGTGCACGTGCTCAAGACGGAGTCGAAGGGCAAGGGCAACAAGCGCCTGCGGATCGAGGTCGTCGATGCAGGCTGAGCTCGAACGGCTGCGGGCCAGCCTCGCCGGGCACGACCGGCTCTACGTCGCGTTCTCGGGCGGTGCCGACTCGGCGTTCCTGGCCGCCGTCGCCCACGAGGTGCTCGGCGCCGGACGGGCCACGGCCGTCACCGCGGTCTCGCCGTCGCTGCCCGCGTCCGAGCGGGCAGAGTGCGCCGACCTCGCCGCCGAGTGGGGCCTCGACTGGATCGAGGTCGAGACCGACGAGATGGCCAGCGCCGCGTACCGCCGCAACGACGGCGACCGCTGCTTCTGGTGCAAGGACGCGCTGATGCGCGCCATCGGCCCCATCGCCGGCGACGCCACCGTCGCGCTGGGCGTCAACCTCGACGACCTGGGCGACCACCGGCCGGGCCAGCGTGCGGCCGCCGAGGCCGGCGCGGTCTTCCCGCTCGTCGACGCCCGCTTCACCAAGGGGATGGTGCGCGAGGCGTCGCGCTCGATGGGGCTCCGCACCTGGGACAAGCCCGCCGCGGCCTGCCTGGCGTCGCGCATCCCCTACGGCACCACGGTGAACGTGTCGGTGCTCGGCCGGGTCGAGCGGGCCGAGGCCGCGCTGCGTGCGCTCGGCTTCGACGAGCTGCGGGTCCGCCACTACGACGACACCGCCCGCATCGAGGTCCCGCCGGATCGGTTCGCCGAGCTGGCCGCACGGGCCGACGAGGTCAGCGCCGCGGTCGCGGCGTGCGGCTACCGCTACGTCACCCTCGACCTCATGGGCCTGCGATCCGGCAACCTCAACCAAGCCCTCGCCTGATCCGCCCTCGCCTGATCCGCCCTTGCCCCCGTCCGCCGGGGGAACCCCTTGGGGACGATCGCGCCAGCGGGTTGGCGATCGCGTACCCAAGCCCT
>CAZBTQ010000091.1:0-11126 GCA_964494405.1 uncultured Iamiaceae bacterium | reverse complement strand
CGGGTGATGCCGACCGTGTCGCACTCCTGGAAGGCGTCGGTGCCGATGGAGGCCGTCCCGACCTGGCCCGTGATGACCACCATGGGGATCGAGTCCATGAAGGCGTCGGCGAGCGGCGTCACGATGTTGGTGGCTCCGGGACCGCTCGTCACCATGGCGACGCCCGGTCGACCCGTGACGTGGGCGTACCCCTCGGCCATGTGGCCGGCACCCTGCTCGTGGCGCACGAGCACATGGCGGATCGGCGAGTCGATGATCGGGTCGTACACCGGGAGGATGGCGCCGCCGGGAAGGCCGAAGATGGCCTCGACGCCTTCCATCTCCAGGCTCTTGATGAGGGCTTGTCCACCGTTCATCTGCATTGGTCGGTTCCTGTTCGGGGTGTCGTGCTGGTGGGGGGATTGGTGGGGAAGGTCAGGGCGGCGGGCCGAGTCTGGCCCGAAAACGACGACGACCTCCCGTCTGGGAGGTCGGAGGGCGCACGCGCGGCGTGAAGCGGCGGGGCGTGCGCTAGGTGAGTACGAGGAGGTCGCGGGCGCGGATCATCGGCGGGAAGTGTGCCAGAACCCGCGCCGGTCTGGCAACCCCGAACGCTCGCCCCGCCGCTCGTCGGGTTCGCCCCGCGTCGTTCCGTGGGAGCATCCCGGCGATGACCGACCTGCCGTCGCCGCCCGACGGGAACCTGGACGACCCCACGCCACTGCCGCCCGAGGTCCGGCGCGGACTGCCGTCGCTGGTGCTCGGGCGCCTCACCGGCAACATCGGGATGCGCTTCACGTACCCGTTCCTCCCGGCCATCGCGCGCGGCCTCGGTGTCTCGCCCGAGGCGGCCGGAGCCGCGATGAGCGTCCGCGAGCTGTCGGGACTGATCGGTCCGGTCGCGGGACGGTACGTGGACGGTGGACGCCGCCGGGCCGGGCTCGTCGTGGGTCTGGCGCTCGGCGGACTGGCGCTCGCGCTGGCCGGAGCGACGACGGGGCTGGTGGCGTTCACGGTCGCCATCACCGCTTTCGGCCTGTGCAAGGTCCTCTACGACACCGCCATGTCCACCTGGATCGGCCACCACGTCCCGTGGAAGCGGCGTGGCGCGATCATCGGCATCGGCGAGCTCGCCTGGGCCGGGTCGCTGCTGCTCGGAGTGCCGATCCTGGGCCTCGTCATCGACACGTGGGGTTGGCGATGGGCCTTCGTCGTCGCCGGCGTCGCCAACGCCGTCGTCGCCCTCGCGGTCCTCGCCCGCATCGAGCACGACGCCGACCGGACCACCGGGCCCATCGCACGGCTCCGCCTCCTGCCGGGTGCGATCGGCCTCTACGCCACCATGGGCCTGCTCTCGTTCGGCATCCAGGTCGTCATCGTCGCCCACGGGTTCTGGCTCGAGGACGCGTTCGGGTGGAGCGTCGCCGCGATCGGTGCGGCCTCGATCGTGCTCGGCGTCGGCGAGCTCGCCGGCACGGTGCTCATGATCGGGATCGCCGATCGGGTCGGCAAGCGGCGCAGCCTCCTGGTCGGCGCCGCCGTGCTCGTCCTGCCGTTCGCGCTGTTGGGCACGAGCTCGACCAACGCGGTCTGGGCCGTGGTGCTGCTCACGATCGCGGTCGCCGTGTTCGAGTTCACGTTCGTGTCGGGTCTGCCGCTCGTGACCGAGATCGACCCAGACGCCCGTGGCACCGGCGTCGGCGTCGCCTTGGCGTTGGTGACGGTGACCCGAGCGATCGGCAACATCGTCGGGGCCACGATCTACGCCGAGGTCGGCATGGGGTGGACGGGCCTGGTCGCCGCGGCCGCGGTGGGCATCGCGGCGATCGTCACCCTGCTCGCCGTCCGCGAACCCGGTACCAGCTCGATGCCTTCGGACACTTCCTCAAGCTGAGCGAAGAGAACGGTCCGAAGACTGCTCAGGACGCGGCGAGGGCGTCGAGCCAGGCGACGACGTGGTGCTGGCCGAGGAAGCGGGCCCACTCGACGGGCGGTGCGTGGAACTGCGGGTCGGTGGCCGCGACGTCGGCGCCGTGGGCGACGAGCAGCTGCACGACGGCGAGCTCCCCGGCGCCGGCTGCCTGGTGCAGCGGTGTTCGGCCGTCGGTCGGGACTTCGACGCCCGCTCGCACGAGCCCGACCACGAGGTCCCAGCGCCCGTAGGCGGCGGCGGTGCGCATCAGCTCGCCGGCCGCGGTGGCGTCGAGCCCGGCCACGTCGTCGACCACGGTGAGGTCGCCGCGCATCGCCCGCTCGGTGAGCGGATCGTCGCTGAGCGCATGCTGCCAGCGCCACAGGTCGCGCAGCAGCGACACCTCGGCACCGTGGTGGATGAACTCGTCGAGCATGTGCAGCACGTACGCGGTGCGGGTGTGCCCGGCGTACTCGCCGCCGACCGGGCCGACCGGCTCGCCGAGGCTGTCCTCTGACACAAGGTGCAGGTGCGCGTCCCAGCGGTCGTGCGCCGCGTCGAGCATGGCGAGCGCCTCGGCCGCGGTGCGAGGCGGCACGGGATCGGCGGCGTCGAGGCCGACCGCGTCGCCCTGTGGCGGCAGGTCCAGCCAGCGCCAGGCGCGGTCCTCGCCGTACATGTCGATCAGGTGCCACAGGCGCCACGACATCGACGTGAGCGGTGTCGGTTCGGGCGGTGGCTGCACCCACTCGTGACGCCACGCGCCGTCGGCACGCTCGCGCACCGACCACGACCCGGGCGCCGGCTCCCACAGGTACTCCTCGTCGGTGAGCCCGTCGAGCCGCGCCCACAGGCGCGTCCACGCCTCGTCGGACAGTGCGATCAGCTCGGGCTTCACGGCGACCATCGGCAGCCTCCTCGGATGGCGCTACGGCTCGGTGACGGCGCCCTTCTCGGCGCTCTGGACGAGCTTGGCGTACTTGGCCAGCACACCCGTGGTGTAGCGAGGCTCGGGCACCTTCCAGTTCTCACGGCGTGAGGCGAGGGTGTCCTCGTCGACGAGCAGGTCGATGGTGTGCGAGCGCACGTCGACCAGGATGCGGTCGCCCTCCTCGACGAAGGCGATCGGCCCGCCGTCGACGGCCTCGGGGGCGACGTGGCCGATGCAGAAGCCGTGCGTGCCGCCCGAGAACCGACCGTCGGTGAGCAGCGCCGCGTCGCCGCCGCGGCCGACGCCCTTCATGGCGCCGGTGATGGCGAGCATCTCGCGCATCCCCGGACCGCCCTTGGGGCCTTCGTAGCGGATGACGACGATGTCGCCCGCCTCGATCTGGCCGGCGAGCACGGCCTCCATGGCGGCGTCCTCGCCGTCGAACACGCGGGCCCGGCCCTCGAAGTGGTCGAAGTCGATGCCGGCGACCTTGAGCACCGCGCCCTCGGGGGCGAGCGATCCACGCAGCACGGCGATGCCGCCGACCTCGTGGATCGGGTCGTCCCAGCGGTGCACGACATCGCCGTCGGGCGGGGGCGGCCCGATCATCGCGAGGTTCTCGGCCACCGTCTTGCCGGTGACGGTGATCTCGTCGCCGTGGAGCTGCCCGGCCTCGAGCAGCATCTGCATCACCACGGGCACGCCGCCGATGCGGTCGATGTCCCACATGTGGTACTTGCCGTGCGGCTTGGTGTCGGCCAGGTGCGGCACCCGAGCGGCGACCCGGTTGAAGTCCTCGAGCTCGATCTCGACGCGGGCCTCGTGGGCGATCGCCAGCAGGTGCAGCACGGCGTTGGTGGACCCGCCGAGCGCCATCGTGACCGCGATCGCGTTCTCGATCGACGCCTTGGTGATGATGTCGCGCGGCCGGATGCCCGCCCTGAGCAGGCCGAGCACCGCGGTGCCGCTGGCGTAGGCGTAGTCGTCGCGCCGACGGTCGACGGCCGCGGCCGACGCGCTGCCGGGCAGCGACATGCCGAGCGCCTCGCCGACCGACGCCATGGTGTTGGCGGTGAACATGCCGGCGCATGACCCGATGGTGGGACAGGCCGCCCGCTCGATGGCGTCGAGCTCGGACTCGGCCATGGTGCCGGCGGCCACCGCGCCAACGGCTTCGAACACGCTGGTGATGTCGAGCACCTGGCCGTTGTGGTTGCCGGGCATGATCGACCCGCCGTAGACGAACACTGCCGGCAGGTTGCAGCGAGCCGCGGCCATCAACATGCCCGGCAGCGACTTGTCGCAACCGGCGAAGCTGACCATGGCGTCGAACCGCTCGGCGTGCATGACGGTCTCGACCGAGTCGGCGATGACCTCGCGCGACACCAGCGACGCCCGCATCCCCTCGTGGCCCATCGAGATGCCGTCGCTGACCGCGATGGTCGTGAACTCCAGCGGGAAGCCGCCTGCGGCCCGCACGCCCTCCTTCGCCCTGGCAGCGAGGCGGTCGAGCGGCAGGTTGCAGGGGGTCACCTCGTTCCACGACGACGCGACGGCCACCTGCGGCTTCGAGAAGTCGTCGTCGTGCATCCCGACGGCTCGCAGCATGGCCCGGGCAGGGGCCCGCTCGTACCCGTCGGTGACCTCGTAGGAGCGCGGCTTCATCGGGTCGGTCATGGGTCGAACACTAGTGAGGTACCCACCCGCATCTAGCATGCGATCCGGTGAGCGATCCCCAACCTCCACCCCCACCCGCGGCTCCACCCCCTCCCCCGCTCCTGGCGGAGGTCGGCCGCGACTTCGCCATCCGCGGTCACGGCATCTCCAAGGCGTGGGGCAACAACCGGGTGCTCGACGGTGCCTCGTTCGCGGTCGGCCGTGGCGTCACCGGTCTGCTGGGGTCCAACGGTGCCGGCAAGACGACCCTGTTCGGCATGATCCTCGGCCTGCACCGCGCCGACGCCGGCACCCTCGAGGTGCTCGGGCTCGACCCGGCCGACGCCGGGCCCGAGATCCGCAGCCGCATCGGCTACTCGCCCGAGCACCACATGCTCCCGCCCGACATGCGGGCCCACGACCTGGTGCGCCACATCGCCGAGATCCACGGCCTGTCGCGACGTGTCGCCACGACGCGCGCCAGCGACGCGCTGTGGCAGGTCGGCCTCGGCGAGGAGCGCTTCCGGGCCATCGGCACGATGTCAACCGGGCAGCGCCAGAGGGTGAAGCTCGCCCAGGCGATCGCCCACGACCCGGCCCTGCTGTTGCTCGACGAACCGACCGACGGGCTCGACCCCGTGCAGCGCGACGACATGCTCGAGCTCATCCGCCGCGTCGGCGGCGACTTCGGCATCGACGTCGTCGTGTCGTCGCACCTGCTCGAAGAGGTCGAGCGCATCTGCGACGGCGTCGTGATCCTCGGCGGCGGTCGCGTGGTCGCCTCGGGCTCGCTCGACTCGCTCCGCGGCGAGAGCACCGGCGTCGTCGCCGAGGTCGAGTCCGACGCCGATGCGGTCCTGAGCCAGCTCACCTCGGTCGGATGGCGAGCGACCGGCGACGGCAACCGGATCACCGTCGACGTGATGGGCGACGTCGACCTCACCCTCGACGCGGTGCGCGATGCGGTCGCCAACGTCGGTGCGCCGCTCCGCTCGCTCGCCCCACGGCGCGTCAGCCTCGAGCAGATCTTCCTGCGGGAGGTCGGGTGAGCGACCAGGCACGCATCCTCGACCGCGGGTACCGACGCTTCGACGGCGACCGTGGCGGCGTCGCCGACGCCGTCAAGGTCGTCACCCGCTTCAGCCTCGGTCGCGTCATGGGCATCGGGCGAGGGATCTGGGCGAAGATCCTCCCGATCGCCAGCATCGCCATCGCGTTCCTGCCCGCCATCGTGTTCGTGGGCATGGCGGCGCTCATCCCCGACGAGCTCGACGAGGCGCTGCCGACCTACGGCGAGTACTACGGCTTCGTCACCTCGGCGATCGTCATCTTCACCGCGTTCGTGGCCCCCGAGCTGCTCTGCGCCGACCGCCGCACCCGCCTGATCGCGCTCTACCTGTCGTCGGCCCTCGACCGCATGACCTACCTGCTGGCGAAGGGCCTGGCGGTGGTCATCGCACTCGGCATCGTCACGATCGGCCCGCCGTTGCTCCTCCTGATCGCGTACACGTTCCAGGGCACCGGCCCCGACGGCATCGACGGGTTCCTCGACGTGCTGTGGCGCATCCTCGTCGCCGGCATCGTCATCGCGGCCGTGCAGACGAGCCTCACGCTCGCGATCTCGAGCCTCACCGACCGCAACGGCATCGCGAGCGCCGCGGTCATCCTCACGCTGCTCCTGTCGAGCGTCGTCGCCGGCGCGCTCACCGAAGGCGCGGGCGCACCCGACGAGCTGAAGGCCCTCGACCTGCTGTCGTTGCCGTTCGAGCTGGCGGCCAGGGTCTTCGGCGACGTGCCCATCGCGTGGCCGGAGGTGTCAACCGGCTTCCTCGTGGTTGCCAACCTCGGCTGGACGATGCTGTTCCTCGGCGTGGTCATCTGGCGCTACCAGCGCATCGAGGTGACGCGGTGAGCACCGCCGAACCGGTCGTCGTCCTCGACGAGGTCACCAAGTTCTTCGGCGACCTGGTGGCCGTGTCGGAGGTCAGCTTCCAGGTGGGCGACGGCGTCACCGCGCTGCTCGGCCCGAACGGTGCCGGCAAGTCGACGGTGATGCGGATGCTGTGCGGCCTGACCGCTCCTTCCCGCGGCACGGTCCGGGTGCTCGGTCGGGACCCGCGGCGCGATGTCGGCCTGTCCCGCCAGATCGGGCTGGTCCCCCAGCAGGACGGCATCTTCGAGAACCAGACCGCCCTCCAGTTCGTGCAGCTCGCCGCCACGCTGCACGGGCTCGACGACCCCGAGGGTGCGGCGCGGCGGGCACTCGACATCGTCGAGATGTCGCCCGACGAGCCCAAGAAGGTCGGCACGTACTCCAAGGGCATGCGCCAGCGGGTGAAGATCGCCCAGGGCATCGTCCACGATCCGCGGGTGATCGTGCTCGACGAACCGCTCACCGGTCTCGACCCCCGCCAGCGCCTCCACATGGTCGACCTGTTCCACCGCATCGGCGACACCGGGCGGTGCGTCATCGTGTCGAGCCACGTCCTCGAAGAGGTCGAGCGGTTCGGGTCCCGGGTGCTGGTGATCGCCCAGGGACGCCTCGCCGCCGAGGGCGACTTCCGGGCCATCCGCGCGCTCATGGACGACCGGCCGCACCGGCTGCGCCTGCGGACGGACCGACCGCGGGAGCTGGCGGGTGCCCTGCTCGCCGAGGGCCTCGCGATGGCGGTGCGGGTCGAGGGCGAGGAGCAGGTCCTCGTCGACACCACCGACATCGCCGGGTTCCGGCGTGGGGTCGCACCTGTGGCACGGGCCCTCGGGGCGCACCTGCGCGAGCTCCAGGGCCTCGACGACGACCTCGAGAGCGTGTTCCGCTATCTGGTGGCCCCACGATGAGCCAGTTCGCCGCCCTCTACCGGATGATCCTCGGGGCGATCGCCACCAAGGGGCGCCTCGCCCTGCTGGGCGCGCTCGGCGTGGTGGCGGTGGTCATCGCGTTCGCGATGTCGAACGCCGACACCCTCGGCGACCCGGTGCAGGACGCCGCCGACCTGGTGAACGGCTACGGGTTGTCGGTGCTCGTGCCGGTGGTGGCGTTGGTGTTCGCGTCGGCGGCGCTCGGCGACCTCGTCGACGACTCGACGCTGGTCTACCTGTGGCTCCGCCCCGTCCCGCGGGAGATCCTGGCGCTGGCCGCGACGGCCGCCGCAGCGACGATCGCGATCCCGCTCGTGGCAGTGCCGCTGGCGTTCTCCGCGGCGCTGGCGGGCGGCGACGGTGGACTGGTCGTCGGCACGGTGACGGCCGCGGCGGTGTGCGGCCTCGCCTACTGCGGGCTGTTCGTCGCCCTCGGCCTGCGCATCAAGCGCGCCCTGTCGTGGGGCATCGCGTACGTGCTGATCTGGGAGGGGTTCGTCGCCCGGGCGGGCAGCGGCGCCGCCCGGGTGTCGATCCAGACCTACGGCCGTTCGATCCTCCAGCAGGCCGCCGACGTGGAGCTCAACCTCGCCGACGTCGCGCCGGTGCCGGCGGTGGTGGTGCCGGTGCTCGTGGCGATGATCGGCGTGGCGCTCACGACGAGGTTCCTGCACTCGCGCGACGTGGCCTGACGAGGCCAGCGAAGAGGACGTGGCCTGACGAGGCCAGCGAAGAGGACGTTGCGTGAGCTGAGGCGCTGTCAGCAGTTGGCGGCGACCCACGCCTCGATGTTGGTGGTGTGGGTGTCGAGCTCGGTGCTGTAGATCGCCTCCATGCGGGCGGCGAGCTCGGGATCGTTGGCCGATGCCTGGCCGATGGCGGTGAAGTCGTACTCGTAGTCCGCGAGGATCGCGTAGAAGTCCTGGACCGAGCTGGCCATCGCCGAGAAGTCGTCCTTGATCTCGGCCGGTGCGGTCGCCACACCCTGCACCAGCAGCGCGTTGAGGACCTGGGCGGTCTGCTGCACCTGTTCGGGCGAGGTCGCTGCGAGGTCGCCGAACTCGCTCGACCCCTCACCCATCGACCAGATGGCGCAGAAGTCGTCGATGGCCTCGATGTCGGCGAGCGTGGGCAGGCCGCTGGCATCCTGGTCCGACTCGCCCTCCTCGTCCCCTTCGGTCGTGGGCGTGTCGGCCTCATCGGTGGAGGTGGTGGTCTGCTCCTCGCCGTCGACCGACGACGTCTGCGACGTCTCGTCGCCGCCGTCGTCCGAGCCGCAGGCGGCGACGAACAACGCCAGCGCAGCGAAGACGGCGAACAGGAGTGCGCGTCGGCACGACGACATGGGAAGTCCTCCGGTGGGGGTCGACTCGAGGGGCAAGCTAGTGGGGTTGCGTCACGTGCCCGTCGCGGCCGAGCGTCGCTCTCGCAGCAGGGCGGTGAAGGCCTTGCCGTCGGCTTGGCCCTTGGTGGCCTTCATCGCGAAGCCCACGAACGCCCCCGCGACCTTGTCGTCGCCACCGACGAACTTCTCCCAGGCGGCGGGGTCGGCGGCGATCGCCTCGTCGACGAGCGTCTCCAGCGCACCGGTGTCCATGGCCTCGAAGCCGCGTGATGCGGCGATCTCGGCGGGATCCCCGCCGGTGTCGACCATCTCGGCGAGGACCTGCTTGGCCTGGGTGGCGGTGAGCTCACCGCTGGTCTCCATCGTGACGAGCGCCGCGAAGCGGGCCGGGTCGAGTGACCGGGCGGCGTCGTCGGAGAGGTTGTGCTCGACGTGGGTCATCACGCGATCGGCCTGTGCGCCGGCTGCGATGGCCGCGAGCGCGAGCGCGTCGAGGTCGCGCTCCACCGCGATGGCGGCGAGGGCGCCGCTGACGCCCGCCGTGTCGACGAGCGCGGCGCGGCGGTCGGCAGGCAGCGCCGGCAGCGCCGCGTCGATCTCGGCGATGGTGTCGGCCGTCGGTCGCAGCGGCACGAGGTCGGGCTCGGCGAAGTAGCGGTAGTCCTCTGCCTCCTCCTTGGAGCGCAACGTGTGGGTGCGCCCGTCGGCCTCGTCCCAGTGGCGGGTCTGCTGGATGACCCGGTCGCCTGCCTCGATGAGATCGATCTGGCGGCGGGCCTCGTAGTCGATGGCACGGCCGAGCGAGCGCAGGGAGTTGAGGTTCTTGATCTCGCAGCGGGTGCCGAACGGCTCGCCGGCGTGACGGACCGACACGTTCGCGTCGACCCGCATCGACCCCTCCTCCATCTTGGCGTCGGACACGTCGACGGCGAGGATGATCGAGCGCAGCTCCGACACGTACTGGCGGGCCTGCTCGGAGGTGCGCAGGTCGGGCTTGCCGACGATCTCGACGAGGGGCACGCCGGCGCGGTTGTAGTCGACGAGCGAGTACCCGGCCTCGTGGATGCGGCCACCGCCGCCGACGTGGGTGCTCTTGCCGGTGTCCTCTTCGATGTGGGCGCGCTCGATGCCGACGCGCATGCCGTCTGGCAGCTCCAGCCAACCTTCGACGTTGGTGGGCTGGTCGTACTGCGACACCTGGTAGTCCTTCGGCATGTCCGGATAGAAGTAGTTCTTCCGGGCGAAGACCGACGGCTCGACGGTGCAGTGCAGGGCCCGGCCGAGGCGCATGGCGAAGGTGACCGCGGCGTCGTTGAGCACCGGCAGCGAGCCGGGCAGTCCGAGGCACACGGGGCACACCTGGGTGTTGGGCTCGCCACCGAACTGGTTGGCGCAGCCGCAGAACAGCTTGGTGGCGGTGGAGAGCTCGCAGTGGACCTCGAGGCCCACCACCATCTCCCAGCCGTCGGGCAGCGTGGCGTCGCTCATCGGGAGGCCTCCAGCGCTGCGGCGACCCGCAGCATCGTGCCCTCGCCGAGCGATGGCGCCATGACCTGCACGCCGACGGGAAGCCCGTCGTCGCCCACGCCGTAGGGCACCGAGACAGCAGGGTCCCCGGCGAGGTTCGACGGGATGGTGCACACGTCGTTGAGGTACATGGTCAGCGGATCGGACTTGTCACCGAACGCGAACGCCGTGGTGGGCGAGGTGGGCGACAGCAGCACGTCGACGTCGGCGTAGGCGGCGGCGAAGTCGCGGATGATCAGCGTGCGGACCTTCTGCGCCTTGCCGTAGTAGGCGTCGTAGTAGCCGGCCGACAGCGCGTAGGTGCCGAGCATGATGCGGCGCTTCACCTCGTCGCCGAACCCGGCGGTGCGGGTGGCGAGGTTCATGTCGGGGGTGTTGGTGGCCTCGACCCGCAGGCCGTAGCGCACGCCGTCGTAGCGGGCGAGGTTGCTCGACGCCTCGGCCGGGGCGATGAGGTAGTAGGCAGACAGCCCGTAGACCGCAGCGGGCACCGACGCCTCGGTGACCTTGGCGCCCGCGGCGGCCAGGGCGTCGGCCGCGGCGGTGACGCGGGCTGCGACGTCGGGCGCGATGCCGTCGCCCGTGAGCTCGCGCACCACGCCGACGCGCAGCCCTTCGACGCCGCGTCCGAGCTGGGAGCGCAGGTCGAGCGCGGGGCGAGGGATCGACGTCGAGTCCATCGGATCGTGGCCGCTGATGACCTCCAACAGCAGTGCGGCGTCCTCGACGGTGGTGGCGAACGGGCCGATCTGGTCGAGCGACGACGCGAACGCCACCAGGCCGTAGCGCGACACGGCGCCGTAGGTGGGCTTGACGCCGACCACGCCGCACAGCGCGGCGGGCTGGCGGATCGACCCGCCGGTGTCGGACCCGAGCGCCAGCGGCGCGAAGCCCGCGGCGACGGCGACGGCGCTGCC
>CAZBTQ010000090.1:5226-11228 GCA_964494405.1 uncultured Iamiaceae bacterium | reverse complement strand
GACGTGCCGGAGGCCTTCTGGGTGGCCGAGCTGGTGCGCGAGCAGCTGCTGGCCGTGGCGCGCGAGGAGCTGCCCCACTCGATCGCCACCCGCGTCACCGAGTGGGAGTGGCCGCGCATCCGCGTCGAGATCCTCGTCGAGCGCGACTCGCAGAAGGGCATCGTCATCGGCCGCAAGGGCGCCGTGCTCAAAGAGGTCGGCACCAGGGTGCGCGAGCAGCTGCCGAAGGGTGCCTTCATCGAGCTGTTCGTGAAGGTCGACAAGGACTGGCAGCGCCGGCCCAAGGCCCTGGAGCGCCTGGGTTACTGACCCTTGGGGCTCTCGGAGTAGGAGTGCTCGAGGCCGTCGAGCAGCTCGGCGACGGCGCAGACGTCGCGGACCCTGCCGAGCAGGTCGAGCACGTCGCCCGACGCTGACGGATCGGCCACCGGCACGTCGGCGTGCAGGATGGTCGCACCGAGCATCTGGTCGTCGTGGCAGCACACCTCGCCTGGGTCGAGGCCTGCTTCGCCCAGCACGTGTGCAGCGACACCGGGGTCGAGGGTCGTGGCGGTCAGCGCCACCAGCCGGTCGGAGATCCATGCGAGCACGATGTCGCCGTCGACGACCTCGCCGTTGGCACCGGGGTCGAGCGTCGCCTCGATCAGGGTGTCGGCGCCCAGTCCGAGCAGCGACATCTTCCGGCCTTCGACGTGCATCTGGTGGGCGCGCCCGACCGCTGACCGGAACCCGCAGGGGGAACAGGAGCGGATGTCGTCAGCGTCTCCGGGCTGATCGCGGCCGACCGCGAGCACCGGACGTCCATCGGCGGTGAGGGTCAGGCGCGCACCGGGAACGGCGTGGACGATCGCCGCATGCTGCCGGAGGAGGTCATAGGTGTGGTCACCAAGCACCGAGGTACGTTAGGTCAACTGAACGACTATCTGCAAGCTGACCTACTCAGGCGTGAGGACCTGATCGAGCGCCGGCGCGCCCGCGTCCTTGGCGGAGATCTGGGCCCGGTCATCCGGGTCGATCGGTAGCGGCCACGCGATGCCGAGCCCAGCGTCGAGGGGCGAGATGGCGCGGCCGGGCATGTCGGGCTGCCACTCGGCATCGAAGCAGTAGAGGTACTGGGTCGGGCCTGGGGCGGTCGCCTGGAACCCGTTGCCGACGCCTCGGGGGACGAGGACCTGCACGCCCGGCACGAGGTGCACCGTGTGCACGACGCCGCGGCTGGGGGAGTGGCTGCGCAGGTCGACGTAGGCGCCGAACCCCTCACCTGAGGCGACGCCCACGAGCTTGGTCATCGCCTCGGCGTGGATGCCGCGCACCGCGCCGTGGCGCGTCTCGGTGAGGTTGACCTGGACGATCCGCCCGAGCGGTTCGAGCCCTGCTGCTACCAGATCCGACTCGCGGTAGAGCTCGCGGACGGCGCCGCGCTCGTCGGAGACCTGCTTGGCCCGCAGGACCACGAGGCCATCGATGGGTGTGGGGTCGACCTGCAGCGGTTGGATGCTCACGGGCGCCCAGCGTGGGGGACGTCGACGGTCGTCGTGACGAGCACCGCCTCGGTCGCCGCCCGCCGGTTGTGCTCGAAGTAGTCCGGCGCCGCACACATCAGCATCGTCGTGCCCGCGTCGCCGCCGAGCATGCAGGCGTAGACGCCGAGCCCGTCGGGAGCGGCGACCTCGTCGAGGACCTCGCCGCCCTCGGCCACCCGCACGCAGCGGTTGCCGACCGCGTCGGCGGCCCAGATGCGACCCTCGGCGTCGAGCGCGCAGCCGTCAGGGGCGATGCCGTCGAGCTGGGCCCAGATGCGGCGGTCGGAGAGCGAGCCGTCGTCGTCGATGGTGAACGCGGTGTAGCGGGTGCCGTAGGTCTCGCCGACGACGAGCGTGGTGCCGTCGGGCGTGATGACCGACCCGTTCGGGAACATCAGGTCGGACGCGACGGGCGTGACGGTGCCGTCGGGATCGACCCGCACGAGCGTCGCCGTCGCGAACTCGCCCTCGGACATCAGGTCGAAGCCGAAGTTGCCCACCCAGGCGCGCCCCAGGTCGTCGACGACCATGTCGTTCAGGTGGCCGCCGGCGTGGGCCGACAGGTCGGCGTGGACGCTGAGCGTGCCGTCGGGAGCGCGTCGGCGGAGCGTGTGGTCGGTCATCGACACCACCAGCAGCGAGCCGTCGGGCAGCCAGCCGAGCCCTGACGGCTGCGTGTCGAGGTGGAGGACCTCCTCGACCGTGCCGTCGGGGCTGATCGCCCGCACCACGCCCGCGTAGAAGTCCGAGACCCACCAACGGCCCTCGTGCCAACGGGGCCCCTCGAAGAAGTGGCCGCCCTCGAACAGCGTGGTCAACTTGTGATCGGACATCGGTCCCCTCTCGTCGCTCGCCGCAACCTACTGGGAGGCCCGGTCACCGTCTCGAACGGTGCGCAGGAACGCCTCGACCTCGGCTCGGTCCTTGGTGCGACGCATCGGCGGCAACGACCGGATGAGCTCCCAGCGGTAGCTCGACGCCGACGCGAGCCGAGGGTCGAGCACCGCGACCACACCGCGGTCGGCCGCGGTGCGGATGAGGCGGCCGGCACCCTGGGCGAGCAGCGTGGCGGCGCGGGGTAGATCGATCGTGCGGAACGCCTGGGCCCCGGCGCGCTCACGCCGAGCCGACAGGACCGGGTCGTCGGGTCGAGGGAAGGGGAGCCGATCGATCGTGACGAGCGACAGCGCAGGCCCTGGCACGTCGATGCCCTGCCAGAACCCGAGGGTGGCGAACAGGCAGCTCTCCTCGTCGTCGGTGAACGCCTCGATCAGCGCCGGCTTCGGAAGGTCGCGCTGGGTCAGGACCGTCCAGGGCAGCCGCGGTCCGAGCGCGCGGGCGGCCGCGTCCATTGCACGCCACGAGGTGAAGAGCGCGAGGGTCCGGCCGCCGGCGGCGACGATCAGCGACTCCAGTTCGCGCTCGAGCGCCGACGCGTACTGGTCCGAACGCGGGTCTGGCATCGCGGTGGCGCAGTAGAGCAGCGCGTGCGACTCGTAGTCGAACGGGCTGCCGACGTCGAGCACGTCGACCTGGTCGGCCTCGATGCCGAGTCGTTCGGCGAGGCCCGCCGGGATGGTCGCACTGGTGAGGATGGCGGTGCGCTGGGACCACAGCCCGTCGGCGAGGACCTCGGATACGTCGATTGGCGTGATCTGGAGGCTCGCTCGGTCGGCGGGACCGTCGACCCAGGCGACGTGGGTGTCGGGCACCGACAGCGCCGCGTCGAGGTCGTCGACCAGCGTCGACGCGGCCTGGAGGGCACGCTCGCGACGGGCGCCCACATCCGCGGGGCCGTCGGTGGGCACCTTGCGCACCGCGTCGAGCAGCCGTGCGGCCCGCTCCCGAGCGGTGGCGAGCGTCGTCGCGAGCGATCCGTCGAGCGGTGCCGCGAGCCGCTGGCCGACCAAGCTGCCGAGCTCGTCGGCGAGCAGCGCACCCGACGCGTCGAGGCCGTCGGCGAGCGACTCGTCGGTGATCAGCGCTCGACTGGTGCGGGCCAGCGCGGCGAACCGACCGGGTGCCACCTCGCTGCCGGCGGTGGCTGAGACGACCTCCTCGAGCTGGTGCGCTTCGTCGATCACGACGACGTCGTGGTCGGGCAGCACACCGCCGTGGGTCGCCACGTCGAGGCCGTAGAGGTGGCTGTTCACGACGATGACGTCGGCGTCGGCGGCTGCCCGGCGAGCTCGCTCGGTGAAGCATGTCTCACCTTGCGGGCAACGCTGCGCGCCGGGGCACTCCCTCGGGCCCACGCTCACCGCTGACCACGCGCGGGCCACGGGCTCGAACGACAGCTCGGCGCGGTCGCCCGTCTCGGTGCGCTGCGCCCACTCGACGAGGCGCTCGATCTCCTCGGCGGGCGCACCGTCGTCGAGCCCATCGAGCCCGAGCTGGTCGTCCTGAGCACCCACCTCGGACACGCGTTGCAGGCACACGTAGTTCGACCGGCCCTTGAGCACCGCAAAGCGGATCTCGCGATCGAGCTGCTCGGCCAGGAACGGGAGGTCCTTGCCGGCGAGCTGGTCCTGGAGCCCCTTGGTCACCGTCGACACGACGACCTTCCTGCCGGCGAGCACCGCCGGCACGAGGTAGGCGAGCGACTTGCCGGTGCCCGTCCCCGCCTGGACGATCAGATGCCGCTCCGACGAGATCGCGTGGCTGACCGCGTCGGCCATCGCGACCTGCCCGGGTCTGGCCTCGCCGCCACCGGGCAGGCCGGTGACCACCGACCCGAGCGTGGCAGCGACGTCCATGTGCGGACCATAGGGGTCGCGACGGTGACCTCGGCACGTCCAGTGGGCCGTTCAGCCCATCCGAGCCGACTCCACGACGGGACATCAGCCACACGGCCCATTCGTGCCGGCGACCTTTAGGTGCGCCCGTTCGCACCGATGGAGAGTGATGCCGGGCCCCCGTACCCGCGGCGCGGACGCGTCAGCGGACATGACCATCGCTTCGCTGATGGATCGCGTCGCGCAACTCGAAGCAGCGCTCGAGGGACGTGATGTGAGCGCGGCCCCATCGGTTCCGGCATCGAACGGCGACCTGCCTCGCAAGCCGAAGGGCGGTCCCCTCGACGACGACATGCGTGAGCTCCTCGTCGCCAAGCGCCAGCGCCTCCAGCTCGCTCGGCTGGCCGAGCAGGCGGCGTGGGAGGACCTCAAGGTCGCGGTGCGAGAGGCCGCCGAGGCGGGCGTGAGCTACCGCGAGATCGGCGACTCGATCGGCGTCACCCGGGCCCGCGTGTACCAGATCGTCTCCGGCAAGCGCTGAGCTGCGACAGCTCGCGACCCTCCATGGACGGGCGGAGGGCAGGCGGTAGCGTGCGGCCTGTGGTCCCCGACGGCATCGATCCCCGGCGCATCCCTGCTCACGTCGCCTGCGTGATGGACGGCAACGGGCGGTGGGCGCAGCGACGTGGGCTCCCTCGCACCGAAGGGCACGCCGCCGGCGAGGAGGCGCTGTTCGACACCGTCGAGGGCGCGCTCCAGCTCGGGCTCGGCTGGCTCACCGTCTACGCGTTCTCCACCGAGAACTGGGTGCGGCCCCGCGACGAGGTGAGGTTCCTCATGAACTTCAACGAGTCGATCTTGTTGCGCCGTCGCGACGAGCTCCACGAGCGGGGGGTGCGGATGCGGTTCATCGGGCGCCGCGACTGGCGCGTGCCCAAGCGCCTGCTGCGCCGGATGGACGAGGCGGTCGAGCTCACCGCCGGCAACAAGGGCATGACGTTCACCATGGCGTTCAACTACGGCGGGCGGGCCGAGATCGTCGACGCGGTGCGGGCGATCGTCGCCGATGGCATCGCGCCCGACAAGATCGACGCGAAGGTCATCTCGCGGCACATGTACGCGCCCGACATGCCCGACCCCGACCTCATGGTGCGGACCTCGGGCGAGTACCGCACGTCGAACTACCTGCTGTGGCAGCTCGCCTACAGCGAGCTGGTGTTCACCGACGTCCTGTGGCCCGACTTCCGCCGCCAGGACCTGTTCGCCGCCGTCAGGGAGTTCCAACAGCGCGACCGCCGCTTCGGCGGGGTGGAGGCGCCGGACAGGCCCTCGTGAGCGCACCCCGCGGCTCGCTGTACCGCGACACCGGGGTCGTGTTGCGCACCTACAAGCTGGGCGAGGCCGATCGCATCGTCGTGGTCGCCACCGAGCACCACGGCAAGGTTCGGGCGGTGGCCAAGGGCGTGCGCAAGACCCGCAGCAAGTTCGGGTCCCGGCTCGAACCGATGAGCCACGTCGCCCTGCAGCTCTACCAGGGACGCGAGCTCGACATCGTCACCCAGGCCGAGACCGTCGACCACTTCCGCGCCGTGCGCGAGGACCTCGACCGCTTCGGGCACGCGTCGTCGATGCTGGAGGCCGTCGACCAGATGGCCATGGAGCGCGAGGAGAACCCCGCCCTGTACCGGATGCTCGTCGGCGCCCTGCGCACGCTGGCCGACCACGATTCGCCCCTCGTGGTGGC
>CAZBTQ010000090.1:3575-5126 GCA_964494405.1 uncultured Iamiaceae bacterium | reverse complement strand
ACCCGCGAGGTCGACCAGCTCGCCACCAGGGCGATGGAGCACCACATCGAGCGGCGACTGCGCTCGGTCGGAATGCTCGACAGGGGCTGATCAACCCGCCTGTAGCCTGGGCCGCCATGTCTGACGCCCCCGAGACCGCCACCAGCGACAGCGACGCCACGGCCGACCTGTTCGACAAGATCGTGAACCTGTGCAAGCGGCGCGGGTTCGTCTTCCCGTCGGCCGAGATCTACGGCGGCTTCCGGTCCACCTACGACTACGGGCCGGTCGGCGTCAACATGTTGCGCAACGTGAAGGATGCCTGGTGGCGCTCGATGGTGCAGATGCGCACCGACGTCGTCGGACTCGACGCCGCGATCCTGTCGCCGCCCCAGGTGTGGGAGGCCTCGGGCCACTTCGCGAACTTCTCCGACCCGCTCGTCGACTGCCGCAACTGCGGCGCCCGCCACCGCCTCGACAAGCTCGACGATCCCGACGTGTGCCCCACCTGCGATGCCAAGGGCCAGTTCACCGAACCGCGCCAGTTCAACCTCATGTTCAAGACCCACGCCGGCCCCGTGGAGGACGCCGGGGCGGTCGCCTACCTGCGCCCCGAGACCGCGCAGGGCATGTTCACGAACTTCGTCAACGTCGTGAACACCAGCCGCAAGAAGCCCCCGTTCGGCATCGCCCAGGTCGGCAAGTCGTTCCGCAACGAGATCACGCCGCAGAACTTCGTGTTCCGCACCCGCGAGTTCGAGCAGATGGAGATGGAGTACTTCGTGCCGCCCGACGAGGCCGACGCGTGGTACCGGTACTGGTGCGAAGAGCGGCTCGCCTGGTACGTCGAGCACGGCATCCCCGCCGAGATGTTGCGCCTGCGCCCCCACGACGCCGACGAGCTCAGCCACTACTCGTCCGGCACTTCCGACGTGGAGTTCCTGTTCCCGTGGGGCTGGGACGAGCTCGAGGGCATCGCCAACCGCGGCGACTACGACCTCACCCAGCACGCCGCGCACTCCGGAGAGAAGCTCGACTACTTCGACCAGGCCACCAACACCCGGTACACGCCCCACGTCATCGAGCCCGCCGCGGGCGCGACCCGCACGATGATGGCGTTCCTGATGGCGGCCTACGCCGAGGAGGAGGTGCGGGGCGAGCAGCGCACGGTCCTGCGCTTGCACCACCGCATCGCTCCCTTCCAGATCGCCGTGCTGCCGCTGTCGAAGAAGGACACGTTGGTCCCGGCGGCGCAGGAGGTCCTCGCGCAGCTCCAGCCGCACTTCATGTGCGACTACGACGAGACCCAGGCCATCGGCCGCCGCTATCGCCGCCAGGACGAGTTGGGCACGCCGTACTGCGTCACGATCGACTTCGAGTCGCTCGAGGACCAGGCGGTCACCGTCCGCGAGCGGGACTCGATGGAACAGGAGCGCGTCGCCATCGCCGACCTGCTCGGGTGGTTCCGCGAGCGGCTGGACTGACGAGGCGCTCACGCCACCTGCCCTCCTCCGGTGCCCCCCGGGCTTGGGTACGGGATCGCCAGCGGGTTGGCGCGATCGTCCCCATGGG
>CAZBTQ010000090.1:0-3475 GCA_964494405.1 uncultured Iamiaceae bacterium | reverse complement strand
CCCCCCGGGCTTGGGTACGGGATCGCCAGCGGGTTGGCGCGATCGTCCCCATGGGTTGGGGCTTGGGTACGGGATCGCCAGCGGGTTGGCGCGATCGTCCCCATGGGTTGGGTCGCGACACGAGTCCGGTAGCCAGCCGGACAGCGCGGCCGCTAGAAGAGGGCTTCCAGCGCCATCAGCCCGCCGAGGCCCACCACCAGGGTGAGGCCGACGTTCCTGGTCCGCCACGCGACCAGCGCGGCGAGGAGGCCAGCCGCGAGCTGCGGCTGCCAGAGGTCGAGCTCGCCTTCTGGCCGAACGAGCGCTGGCAGGACCAGCGCGGCGAGTGCTGCCGGCGGGATCTGCTGGAGGATGCGGTCGGTCCACGGCGGCACGGTGGACAGGCGTTTGGCTGCGACGATGAACGAGGCTCTCATCGCGAACGTGCCCGCGCCGGCCAGGAGGATGGCGATCCACACCTCGCTCATGTCGGGTCGCTGCGTGAGGGGGAGACGACCAGGTCGGTGACGACGCCGGCCGCGATGCCGCCGATGGCACCGATCAGGATGGACAGGTGGTGTGCCCCCAACTCGGCGCTGGCGACCGCGAGCACGCCGCCCACGACCGCGGCCACGACGGCAGGCCTGGTGACCAGGACCGGGACGAGCAACACGAGGAACACGAGCGGTACGGCGAAGTCGAGGGGCAGCTCGTCGGGGAGCGCGTTGCCGGCCACCGCCCCGATCGCGGTGCACGCGATCCAGAACGGGGCGAGGAGCAGGCCGCCGCCGATGAGGAACTCGGCCTTGGCGCGGCGTGGCTTGTTCGCCCAGTGGGCGATGGCGACCGCGTAGTTCTGGTCGACCAGCAGGTAGCTGACGGCGAGGCGCCGACCGAGGGGTTCGTGGGTGAGGTGGCGCGCGACCGACGCCGAGTAGAGCAGCAGGCGCATGTTGATGGTCCACGCCGTGATGGCGGCGACGAGCGCGGAGCCGCCTCCCGCGAGCACCTCGACGGTGGCGAGCTGCGAGGCGCCGGCGAAGATGATCGTCGACATGCCGATCGCGGCGGCCACGCCCATGCCAGCCGCCGCAGGCGTGGCGCCGGCGACCAGGCCGAACGGGATGACGCCGACCAGCATCGGCACGCACGATCGCGCGCCGGCGCGCAGCTCCCGAGGATCCATCGGCTGCATCATGGCCGTCCGAGCGCGCCGACCACCCGCGATTCGAAGAACCGGGGACCGGGCGAGCGTCCGATCGCGCGACGGGGAGGGCTGTGGAGCGTCGGCTGTCAGACCGCTGCGGGCTCGGTGTGCTCCGAGGTGGCGTCGCGGTCGGGCGTCGCAGCGGTGCTTCGGGTCCGGGTGTCCGCGGGCGGGATGTCGTCGTTCGACCGTTCGACCAGACGCCGGAGGTCTCGTGCGACCGCCTGGAGCTGGTCGGCGGCGGCGCGGGTCGCGACGGCTCCGTCGGAGGTCGCCCGTGCGCCGTCGGCGACACCCGAGATCGTGTGCGCGATCTCGCCTGCGCCTCGAGCCGCCTCGGTGACGTTGCGGCTGATCTCGTTCGTGGTCGCCGTCTGCTCCTCGACCGCCGACGCGATGGTCGTCTGGAGGTCGGCGACCCGGTCGATGACCTCGTGGATCTGCGCGATCGCCTCGACGGCGCTGTCGGAGTCGCGCTGGATGGCGTTGATGCGCCCGCTGATCTGCTCGGTGGCGGCGGCGGTCTGCTTCGCGAGCTCCTTGACCTCGTTGGCGACGACGGCGAAGCCCTTGCCCGCCTCGCCCGCCCGTGCAGCTTCGATGGTGGCGTTCAGGGCGAGGAGGTTCGTCTGCTCGGCGATCGAGGTGATGACGGCGATCACCTCGCCGATCTGTGCCGACGACGCCCCGAGCTCACCCACGGTGACGTTCGTGGCCTCGGCGACGGCGACGGCATCGCGGCTCACCGACGTCGCCTCGCTCGCGTGCTGTGCGATCTCGCCGATCGACGCAGTCATCTCCTCGACGGCGGTGGCCACCGTCGACACGTTCACCGAGACCTGCTCGGCCGCGCTCGAGACGGTGCTGGACTGCGCGTAGGTCTCCTGTGCGGACGAGCCGACCTGGTTCGAGATCGCGCCGAGACCCTGCGACGACGTGTCGATCGCGTCGACCGCGCTCCGGATCGAGCCGAGGATCGAGCGCACGGCGAGCCACGCCGCCAGAGCGCCGACGAGCAGTCCCACCAGCAGGAGGAGGAGGTTCGCGGTCACGAGGGCGCTCATCTGGTCGGACACGGCGTCGCCGGCCTCCTCCACCAACGGCTCGCGGATCGTGGCCGAGATCTCGTCGATCACCGCTCGCATGTCGGCGAACGCCGCTTCGGAATCGGCCGAGGCGATCACGCGGGATCGGCTCGACGGGTCCCCGGCCAGCACGGCGTTGGCGTCCATCCACGCCTCGTACGCGGGCTGGAACAGGTCACGGAGCTCCGCCTCGCCTGGGCGCGGCGCCGTCTCGACGAACGTTGCCCAGCGGTCGGCGATCTGGCCGGTGTTCTCCTCGAACGCGGCCCTCGAGACCTCGACGAGCTCGGCCTGGGTCGCCGGGTCGGATGCACGCTCGAGCGCGAGTTGGGCCTGATAGGCGTCTCGGTCGATGTTCAACAGCAGCATGACCGAGGGGGTGATGTCGCTGGTGAGCTCGTCGACGTGGTCGGACGCCGCCTGGAGGCGGACGGTCGCGAGGCCGACGACGACGAACAGCACTGCCAAGAGGGCGCCGACGACGCACAGGATGCGCCCGCGCACGGTGAACCGGTCGAGGAGGACGTTCATGGCGGGTGTGTCGGCCGACGAGGTGGGCAGATGAGAGACCGTGCCCATTTCGGTGAGGCCCACCAGGTCAGATCGTGCGGACCTCGACGCGGCCGTCGCCGACGTGGTGCGTTCGCACCTGCAGATCCCTGTCTCGTGCTGCCTGCCGCACCGCGGAGCGCATCGCGGTGACGTACTGGGGGTCGATGCGGGCGGTCGCGCTGCCCGAGGCCGCGCACTCCGCGACGACCCGGGTCGCGATGCGCGCCAGCCGCTCGACGAACGGGGCAGGCATCGTGTCGCCGACAGGCCGGCGGAAGGGGCGCTCGGCTCCTTCCCATCTGCACAGCGACTCGTCCTCGGCGGCGAAGCGGCACGCGGTGCGCCGTCCGGTGTCGGTGCGGGTCGTCCGGAGCGCATCGGGACGGCCGCACTGCGGGCACGGGCCAGACGTCGGCGTCGCGAGGTCGCGGGCCGCAGCAGGATCGTGGGGGACGAGGCGAGATCTGTGCATTGTGGAGTCGAGTCCTGTGGGGGTCTCGACCCAGCAGTCGGCCCTGGGCGAGCTCAGGTGACGACTCGACGCGAAATGGGCCGAACGGCAGGGGCCTGCGGTGGCACCTCTGCGCGCGAGGGCGTACCTGTAGATTGCCGAGCACACCGCAGAGAGGAGTGTCGTGCAGTTCGTCTACGG
>CAZBTQ010000089.1:0-11262 GCA_964494405.1 uncultured Iamiaceae bacterium | reverse complement strand
CGACGAGCTCACCCGACTCGGCGAGCATCTCGACGACGCGCTTCTGCGCGCTGAACACGGTGAGCCCGGCCAGCTCGGCGAAGCGCTCGGCGCCCTCGCCTTCGATCCCGTCGGGCGCGGTGGCGAGCACCCGGCCGTCGGGGCCGAGCATCGGCCGGACGGGCAGCTCGAGCTCGCGCCACCACGTCACGTCGGTGGTGTCGCCGAACGTGCAGATCATCGCGATGCCCGAGCCCTTCTCGGGATCGGCCAGCTCGTGGGCGACGACGGGGACCTCGACGCCGAACAGCGGCGTGGTGACCGTCGACCCGAACAGCGGCTGGTACCGCTCGTCGTCGGGGTGGGCGACGAGGGCGACGCACGCGGCGAGCAGCTCGGGGCGGGTGGTCTCGATGTGGACGTCGGACCCATCGGCGCGGTGGAACGCCAGGCGGTGGTAGGCGCCCGGCCGCTCGCGGTCCTCCAGCTCTGCCTGGGCGACCGCGGTGCGGAAGGTGACGTCCCACAACGACGGCGCGTCGGACTGGTAGGCCTCGCCGCGGGCCAGGTTGCGCAGGAACGCGCGCTGGGCCGCCCGCTGGGACGACTCGCCGATGGTGGCGTAGGTGAGGTGCCAGTCGACCGACAGGCCGACGGTGCGCCACACGTCCTCGAAGACCTTCTCGTCCTCGGCGGTGAGCTGGAGGCACAGCTCGACGAAGTTGGGGCGCGAGATCGGGATCTGGACCTTGCCGGGGTCGGCGGGCGGCGTGAAGTCGGGGTCGTAGGGCAGCGACGGATCGCAGCGGACGCCGAAGAAGTTCTGGACGCGGCGCTCGGTGGGCAGGCCGTTGTCGTCCCAGCCCATCGGGTAGAAGACGACGTCGCCGCGCATGCGCCGGTAGCGGGCGATCGCGTCGGTCTGGACGTACCCGAACACCGACCCCATGTGCAGCGACCCGCTGACGGTGGGCGGCGGCGTGTCGATCGAGAAGACCTGGTCGCGGGTGGCGGTGCGGTCGAAGGCGTAGGTGCGGTCGCGCTCCCACACGGCGTCCCAGCGCTCCTCGAGGCCGTCGAGGGTTGGCTTGTCGGGGACCTGGCGAGGGTGCGTCACCCGCTCAACGCTACAAGCCGCTCCAGCCCTGGTCAGATGCGGTATCGCCCCGAGCGGGACCGGTCGTCTGCTCACCGGCGACGACGACGCGGTTGGCGCCGGACTGCTTGGCGAGCGCGGTGGCGAGCTCGGCGGTCTCGACGATCGCCTCGATCGAGTCGCCCTGGTTCGAGTCGGCGACCCCGCACGAGGCGGTGAACAGCGGCGTGTCGCCGGCCGAGAGCGAGAGGACGAGGACCTCGCGGATCCGCTCGAGTGCCTGGCCCGCGTCGAGCGCCGAGGTGCCGGGGAAGACGATCGTCAAGACGTCGCCGCCGGTGCGTCCGACGATGTCGTTGGGACGGACCATCGAGGTGACGGTCTCGGCGAACAGGCGTAGTGCCCGGTCGCCCACGTCGTGACCGTGCCGTTCGTTGTAGGTCGTGAAGTCGTCGACGTCGCACACCGCCAGGCTGAACGGTTCGAGGTCGCGCACCAGGTTCTTGATGGCGCGGAGGGTGCTGCGGCGGCTCAGCGCCCCGGTCAGCGGATCGTGGCGGGGGGCCTCGGCGCCGAGGTCGCTGCGCAGCAGGGCGAGCCGCAGCGCCAGGAGGTGGGCGACCACATCGATCGCACCGCGGGTGATGCGGTCGGGCAGCCCATCGGCGGGTCCTTCCCACTGGAGCGCGCCCAGGATGTCCTCGCCGAAGGCCAGCGGTACGCACAGCGCGCTCACCACGTCGTCACGATCGGACAAGTGGGGGCAGGCGTCGAAGGCGTCGCTGGACGCGGTCGCGACGAGTCCGTGGCGGCGCAGGGCCGCGCACCTCTCTCCCTCCAGCACGATCCGCACGTCGTGGCCCGACACCAGCTCGGTGACGGCGGTGCGCGCGATGGCGATCGCGTCCTCCTCGGCGGCGACCAGGTCGAGTGCTGTGCGCGTGCGGTCGACCATCTCGACGCGCCGGCGCAGCGCGTCGAGCTCGGGCAGGTTCGTTGCGTGTGGGTCTGTGGAGACGGACATCTGGGAGCCCATCGGCAGGTCCCGTCGATCGGTCCAGTCGGCGCCACCCAAAGGGTCCGGAAGGCCTACCCGCCCCGAGTAGCGTCGGCCCCTGTGATCCGCCTGTACGACACCGCCCAGGGCGCCGTGGTGCCCTTCGAACCCCGAGAGCCCGGCAAGGTGTCGCTCTACGTGTGTGGCCCCACCGTGTACGGGCCGGCCCACATCGGTCACGGCCGCGCGACGCTCGTCTTCGACGTGCTGCGGCGCTACCTCGAGTGGTCGGGCCTCGAGGTCCACCACGTGTCCAACGTCACCGACATCGACGACCAGATCATCAACAAGGCCAACGCCGAGGGGCGGTCAGCCACCGAGGTCGCCGTCGAGTTCGAGGCGGCGTGGTGGGAGGCGATGGACGCCATCGGAGTCGCCCGTCCCCACGACACGCCCCACGCCACCGAGTGGGTCGACCAGATGGTGCAGCTCGTCGCCGACCTCGTCGAGCGCGGCCACGCCTACGAGATCTCCGACGGGGTCTACCTCGAGGTGTCCAGCGTCGAGGGCTACGGCCTCCTCGCCCGCCAGAGCCTCGAATCCCTCCAGGCCGGGGCCCGGGTCGAGGCCAACGACGAGAAGCGCTCGCCCGTCGACTTCGTGCTGTGGAAGAAGGCCAAGCCCGACGAGCCGAGCTGGCCGTCGCCGTGGGGCGACGGTCGCCCCGGGTGGCACACCGAGTGCGTCGTCATGTCGCTCGGCCTGCTCGGCGACGGGTTCGACCTGCACGGCGGCGGCATTGACCTGCGCTTCCCCCACCACGAGAACGAGCGAGCTCAGGCTGTCGCGCTCGGACGTGAGTTCAGCCGTCACTGGATGCACAACGGCTTCGTCGAGCTCGAGGGCGAGAAGATGTCCAAGTCGCTCGGCAACGTCACCGACCTGCTCGGCCTGGTGCGCTCCAGCGACCCACGCGCCTACCGGCTGTTGGTGCTGCGCTCGCACTACCGCTCCCCGATGGAGGTCACCGCCGACTCGCTGGCCGACGCGCGCGAGGCCCTCGCACGCCTCGACGCGTTCGCCAGGCGCACGGCCGATCTGGCTCAGGTCGAGTCCGATGCCGACGCGATCGCTCAGTTCCGCGGCCTGATGGACGACGACCTCAACACCGCCGGCGCGATCTCGACGCTGTTCCAGGCGGTGCGCACGGCGAACCAAGCGCTCGACATCGACGACCTCGACACCGCGGAGTCCCTCGCGGCAGCCGTGCGATCGATGTGCGCCGCTGTCGGCCTCGAGCTGCGCGCCGACGCGGTGCACGACGAGGTGCCGCCCGAGATCGTCGCCCTGGCCGAAGAGCGCGAAGACGCCCGCGCCGCCCGCGACTTCGCCCGTGCCGACGAGCTGCGCGATCAGATCGCCGCCGCCGGCTGGATCCTCGCCGACTCGCCCAAGGGCACCACGATCCGCCGGGCCTGACGCCATGAGCGCGATCGAGTGGATGGACGCACGCCACCTGCTCGACTCCTACGCGGCGAAGGAGCTGTCGCCCGTGGAGGTGGTCGACCACCTGCTCGACCGCATCGAACGCCTCGATCCAGCGCTCAACGCCTGGTGCCTCCTCGACCCCGACACCAGCCGCGCCCAGGCGACTGCGTCGGCCGAGCGGTGGGCCGCGGGCGCACCCTTGGGTCGGCTCGACGGCGTGCCGGTCGGGGTGAAGGACCTCTTCCTCACCGAGGGGTGGCCCACGATCAAGGGGTCGCTCACCATCGACCCCGACCAGCCATGGCCCGACGACTCGCCGTCGGTGGCTGCGGTGCGGCGCCACGGCGCGGTGCTCCTCGGCAAGACCACCACCCCCGAGATCGGCTGGAAGGGCATCACCGACTCGCCCGCCACGGGCGTCACGCGCAACCCGTGGGACACGTCACGCACGCCCGGCGGGTCGAGCGGCGGCAGCGCGGCAGCGCTCGCCGCGGGCATGGTGCCGCTGGCGCTCGGGACCGACGGCGGCGGATCGATCCGCATCCCGTCGTCGTTCTCGGGCGTGTGCGGCATCAAGCCCACGTGGGGCCGGGTCCCGCACTGGCCGATCAGCCCGTTCGGCCAGCTCTCCCACGCCGGTCCGATGGCCCGCTCGATCGCCGACACGGCGCTCTTGCTCGGCGTGCTCGCCGAGCCTGACCACCGCGACCCCGGCGCGCTGCTGCCAGACGACGTGGTGCACTCGGCCGCGCTCGACGGAGGAGTGGCCGGGCTGCGCATCGCGTTCAGCGCGGACCTCGGCTACGTCGCCGTGGACGCCGAGGTCGCGGCGCTCGTCGCTGACGCCGTCCGCGTCTTGGAGGAGCTGGGCGCCCACGTCGAGGCGGCCGACCCCGGCTTCGACGACCCGCGCCCTGCGTTCGACGTGCTGTGGCACTCGGGCGCGGCCCAGGCGGCGCAGGCCGACACTCCCGAGCAGCGCGCTCGACGCGATCCGGGACTCCAGGCGATCTGCGCCGACGGCGCCGGATACTCGGCCACCCAGTTCATCGACGCCACCGCCGTGCGGGGCCAGGTGAGCATCGCCATGGGCGCCTTCCACCAGCGCCACGAGCTGCTCGTCACGCCCGCCATGCCGGTCCCAGCGTTCGAGGCGGGCCGTGATGTGCCAGGTGGATGGATCGGCGACGGCTGGCCGTCGTGGACCCAGTTCAGCTATCCGTTCAACATGACCCAGCAGCCGGCCGCCTCGGTGCCCTGCGGGTTCACGAGCGCGGGATTGCCGGTAGGGCTTCAGATCGTCGGCCCCCGCGGCGCCGATGCCATGGTGCTGCGGGCGGCGCACGCCTACGAGTGCGCCCGCGGGGTCGACGCCCGTCGCCCACCGCTCGAGGAGCGCTGACATGGCCCAGATCCCAGTCCGCATCGCAGGGGAGCACGTCACGACCGACGACAGCCTGGTCGTGAAGAACCCCTACGACGGCTCGGTGGTGGGGGAGGTGCCGCGCTGTGCCGCCGCCGAGGTCGGCCGGGCGTGCACGCATGCCCAGGCAGTGTTGCGACGCGACGACCTCCCGCTGCACCGGCGTGCCGCGATCCTCGACGACGCGTCGCGGCTGGTGCGCGAGCGCGCCGACGACCTCGCCCGGTCGATCGCCTCCGAGGCGGGCAAGCCCATCACGACGGCGCGCGTCGAGGTGGAGCGGTGCGCCGACACGCTCACCTTCGCCGCCGCAGAAGCCCGCCACCTGTCGGGTGAGTCGATCGCGATGGAGGCGTCGTCGAGCGGCGCCGGCAAGGTCGGCTTCGCGCTGCGGGTGCCGGCAGGGGTGGTGGCCGCGATCTCGCCGTTCAACTTCCCGCTCAACCTCGTCACCCACAAGCTGGCGCCCGCCATCGCCGCAGGCTGCCCGGTCGTCCTCAAGCCCGCGTCGGCGACACCGCTCACCGCGATCGCACTCGTCGAGTTGCTCGTCGACGCGGGGCTGCCCGGGGACTGGATCTCGGTGGTGACCGGCAGCGGTTCGGAGGTGGCGGAGCCGCTCGTCGCCCACGACGTGCCTGCGGTCATCTCCTTCACGGGATCGGTGCCCGTCGGTTGGGGCATCGCCGCCAAGGCGCCGAGGAGGAAGGTGCTGCTCGAGCTCGGCTCGAACTCGCCGCTGATCGTCGAACCCGGCGTCGACATCGCCGACGTTGCCGCCCGGATAGCTCCCGCAGCGTTCGGCTTCGCCGGGCAGAGCTGCATCTCGGTGCAGCGGGTGATCGTGCACCGCGACGTGCACGACGAGCTCGTGACCGAGCTGGCGCGCGTGGCCAGCAGCCTCGTCGTCGGGGATCCGCTCGACGACGCCACCGAGGTCGGCCCGCTCATCGACCCTGACGCGCGGGACCGGGTGCGGTCGTGGATCGAGGCCGCAGCGGCGTCGGGCGCGTCGATCGTGACCGGTGGGGTCGTCGACGACGACGGTGTCCTACGGCCCACGGTCGTCGACGGTCTCGACACCACCGTCGACCTGTGGTGCAAGGAGGCGTTCGGTCCGGTCATCGGCGTCCGTGCCTACGACACGATCGACGAGGCGTTCGCCCTCGCCAACGACAGCGACATCCGCCTCCACGCCGGCATCTTCACCGACGACCTCGGCGTCGCCCTGCGGGCCGTCAAGGAGCTCGACTTCGGTGGCGTGCTCGTGAACGAGGTGCCGACCTTCCGCGCCGACCAGCAGCCCTACGGCGGCGTGGCCGACGCCGGCAACACGCGCGAAGGCCCCAAGTACGCAATCGAAGCGATGACGACCCTGCGATTCGTCAGCTTCCAGGCGTGACCGGGACCGGCCCCGTGGAGCAGACGTCGCCCGACGAGCGCGCTCGGCTCGTGATCGTGTGCGGCCTGCCCGGCTCGGGCAAGACGACGCTGTCTCGCCGCCTCGAGATCGCCCTGCCGGCAGAGCGCTTCTGCCCCGACGAGTGGATGCACCGGCTCGGCATCGATCCGTTCGACGAGGTCTCACGGCACTGGATCGAACAGCTCCAGTGGCATCGCGCAGAGCGCGCCCTTCGCCTCCGCCAGCACGTCGTGATCGAGTGGGGCACGTGGGCACGCGTTGAACGAGACGCACTCCGTCAGAAGGGGCGCGAGCTCGGTGCCGCCGTCGAGTTGCGCTACCTCGACGTACCGTTCGAGACGCTGGTCGAGCGCGTGCGGGTCCGCCCGCCCGATCCGCTGGGCGGGTCGATCGCGCTCACCCGCGCACAGATGGAGATGTACCTGGCGATGTTCGAGGTGCCCGACGCCGCCGAGCTTGCCCTGTTCGACCCGCCCCTCCTCGGCTGACCGCGAGACGTCGCCACGCCGAACGCGTACGTTCGGACCATGACCACTCCGCCTTCCGACCTCGATCTGCTTCGCACCGCGTTCGCCAACGTGGAGGACGTCCTGGCAGGCGTCGGCGACGATCAGCTCGACGATCCCACCCCGTGCCACGACTACGACGTCCGCACCCTCCAGAACCACGTCGTCGGCTGGCTCCAGATGTTCGAGGCGTGGACCAACGGGCGGTTGTGGGAGGGCGACGCCGAGGCCTACGTCGCCGTCGACCCCGCGGCCGAGCTCCGCGTGCTCGCCGACAGCGCGCTCGACGGGTGGGAGCGCCTCGGCACCGATCGACAGATCGAGGGCATGAACGCCACCCTTCCGGCCGAGTTCGTCCTGTCGATGATGATCACCGAGTACACGGTCCACAGCTGGGACCTGGCTCGGGCCACCGGCCAGGAGGATCGACTCGGCGCGGCTTTCTCCGACGCCGACCTCGAACGGGTGCTCGCGCGGGGACGGGGGATGCTGTCGCCCGAGTACCGGGGTCCCGGCAAGGCGTTCGGCGACGAGGTGGTGGTCGCCGAGGATGCGCCGCCGCTGCACCGGCTCGTCGCCTTCTTCGGCCGCACGCCGTAGCGCCCGGGCCTACCTCCGTGTGCGGAGGCGCGTCCGCGCCAGGACCTCCTGGGCAACCGACGCGATGTGGTTGCCGTCCTCGTCGAAGAACTGGCCCCGCGCCAGGCCCCGAGCCGACCGGAGTCCGCTGCCGTCGAGCTCTTCGAGGTGCCACGCGTCGGCGCGGTGGGGGCGGTGGAACCAGAGCGCATGGTCGAGCGACACGATCATCAGCTCGGATTGCGCCTCGTCGGGTTGCGCCGCGTCGGGCTGGACGTCCCAGTCCCGGTCGCCGCGGTCGGGGTGGCTGCGGGCCACCGGCTCGGCGGGGAGGTCATCAGACGCGTAGGCGATGCCGCAGAAGTGCAGGAGCGGGTCGTCGTCGAACCGGCCGAGGTCGCCGGTGATGCGCATCCACGCGCGCTGTTGGGTGTCGAGGGCGGGCAGGGAGCGCCGCTCGATGGCAGGGGTCCACGACGTGTCGGCCAGCTCGTCTGGCGGGGCGGCCGGAGCCGCGGTGACCGGAGCGACGACCGGCGAGTCCTCGCCGGTGTGGAACGAGCAGATCATGGTCAGGATCGCGCCGTTGGACTGGCGGGCCACGACCTGGCGGGTGGCGAACGAGCGTCCGTCGCGCAGCCGCTCGACCTCGAAGCGGATCGGCTCGGTGTGGTCGCCGGGACGGATGAAGTACGCGTGCAGCGAGTGGGGGAGGAACGGGGCGACCGTCGTGTGACCTGCGGCGCGCAGGCCCTGCGCCACGATCTGGCCTCCGTACAGCCCGCCCCACGGGTAGGCCGGCCCGGTGCCGACGTAGGTGTCGGTGCCGTGGTGCTCGAGGCGCATCATCTCGGCGAAATCCATCGGCCCATTGTGGCCGGTGCCGCGACCAGCACCCGCGGTGACGAACGTCACGGGACAGACACGGAGTGTTACGGTATTGTCATCACTCTGTAACAAGGGTCGTGGCGAATCGTCACCGTCGGCCCGAGACCAGATCCCCGTGGGCGGGGAAGCGAGAGGCAACGTGGCCTGGTTGGTCGGTTCACTGATGGCAACGGCGGCAGCGGCGATGGCGGTGCTCTTGTCGCGCGTCGAGCGCGTGCGCATCCAACCCGCGCCCGAACCCGACCCCACCCACGATCGCCGTCACGGCGACCGCGCCTCGATCTGAGGATCCACGTTCTGAGGATCGACGCTCGAAGGGTTGCCGTCGACCACCTCGGGTAGTGCCCGCCGGTGGCCCCCACGAGGGGGCGACTGAGCGAGAGGAATCGACATGAGCAACTCCGCCGAGGACTTCAAGGGTCGTGCCAAGGAAGCGGTCGGTGACCTGACCGATGACGACGACCTGAAGGCCGAAGGAAAGCTCGATCAGGCCGCCGCCAAGGTGAAGGACACCGCGAGCGACGCGGTCGACAAGGTGAAGGACGTCCTCAACAAGGACTGATCAACACGGGCGCCTGAGCGGGCTCGCGCCGATCGCATCGAGGAGCGGACGTGCCTTCGTGCGGCACTCCTCGAGCTCGGCATCGGGGTCCGAGTCGGCGACGATCCCGCCGCCGACACCGAGCCAGATGCGCCCCGGGACCGACTCGAACGTGCGGATCGCCACGTTCCAGTCGGCCCCGGCGGTGGGGCTCACCATCCCCACCGCACCGGTGTAGGCCTCGCGCCCGGTGGATTCGAGGTCGGCGATGATCTCCATCGCCCGGACCTTGGGGGCGCCGGTCACCGAGCCGGGGGGGAACGCCGCGCGCATCAGCGCACCGTCGCCGACCCCTGGCGCCAGGGTTCCCTCCACCTCCGAGACGAGGTGCCACACGCCGGGGTGGGGCTCCACCTCGAATAGGCGAGGGACGTGGATCGTCCCCGGGACGCAGACCCGGCCGAGGTCGTTGCGCATGAGGTCGACGATCATCACGTTCTCGGCCCGGTCCTTGGCAGCCAGGGCGAGCTCGGTTCGGGCGGCGGCGTCCGCAGCGGGATCGGGTCGACGGCGTCGCGTGCCCTTGATCGGGCGGGTCGACACCGCCGTGCCGTCGCGCCGGAGGAATCGCTCGGGCGACAGCGACGCGACGGTCCGCTCCCGGCCCTGGTCGACGAACGCGGCGTGGGGAGGGTCGAGCCGGTCGAGCCCTGCGGTGAACACGTCGAGGGCCGAACCGTCGAGCGACGCGTCGAGTCGTAGGCACACGTTGGCCTGGTAGATGTCGCCCGCCTCGATGTGATCGATCGCCCGCCGCACCGCCCGGCGGTGCCCGTCGTCGTCGGGACGCATCGAGAACGTGCCGCACGTGAAGGGCTGGGCTGGTCCGGGGTCGCCAGCCAGGCGTTCGGCGAGCAGCGCGTGGCGGGCATCGAGCGCGCCGGCACGCTCGTCGCTCCACAACGCCTCGAACCACCACGTGCCCTCGGTGTCGCGTCGCAGGACGTGGTCGTAGAACCCGAGCCACCAGTCGGGGGTCGCCACCGGCCGCTCGGGGCCCTCGGGCAGCCGTTCGACCAGGCCCCCGCACCGGTAGCCGAGGTTGCCGATCCACCCGCCATAGACGCCCGCGGGAGCGTGGTCGACCGCCGGCGTCGAGTCGAGCAGCGAGAAGGGATCGAGCGACGAAGGGCCCTCGGCCACCTCGGTCGGTTCCGATGCAACGACGGCGCCGCCACCGAACCACGCACCGGACAGGGCGACCAGGTGTCGATCGCTGCGCAGCGCGCGCATGGCCTGGGACGTGGTGTGGTTCGATTCGAGGCGACGCCGGACCGCTCTGAGGCGTCGGGCCGAGTCGGCGGGGGCGATCTGCGGAGTCGGGATCGCTCCAGCCTATGGATCGGGAACCAGACGTGAGAACCGATCGTCGAACGCATCACGATCCAGTACGAGGACCACAACAGGAGGCCCCGGGTGAACCGTCGCCGTACGGCACGTGCAGCACTTCTCGGAACGTTCGCGCTCGCCGCGCTGGTGGCGGGGTGTGGCGACGACCCCTCCGACCGCACCGCCGTCGGCGACGCTGGATCGCCCGACGACGTGGTGGTCTCGGTCGAGGTGGTGGGGGCGTTCACCACCCCGGAGATGGCCTTCCAGACGTTGCCCTCGACGGTGGTCTACGGCGACGGGACTCGCATCACACCGGGTGCGCAGATCGAGATCTATCCCGGTCCGGCGCTGCCGGCCCTCCAGAGCGACCAGCTCTCCGAGGACGACGTGTCAGCGATCGTTGACGCCGCGCGCGACGCCGGCCTCGACCGGGACGACCTGGACTACGGCCAGCCGCCGGTGGCCGACGCCGGCGACACCGTCGTCACCGTCACGATCGACGGCGAGACCTACGTCCACGCTGCGACCGCACTGGGGTTCGCGGAGGGACCTGGCGCGCAGGACCCCGAGAGCCTCGGCCTCACCGACGAGCAGGCGGCGAACCGCGCTGCGCTCGCCGAGTTCGTCGACCAGGTCTCGAGGCTGACGGGCAGCGCGTCGCCGGAGCTGATCGACGCCGACCGCTACCGCCTGTGGGTGCGCCCTGCGGCAGAGGTCGACACGGGTTCGGATGACGACGACTCCATCGCCCCCCGCTCGACGGAGTGGACCGTCGATGCGGTGACGCTGGAGGCGTCGAGCTGCCTCCCGGTGGAGGGAGGTGCTGTCGCCGAGGTGACCGCGCTGCTCGCCGAGGCCGATGCGCTCACCCGCTTCGACGACACCTCCACGATGTGGGCGGTGGTGGCGCGGCCCGTCCTGGCCCACGAGCCGACCTGCCCGGACGCCGA
>CAZBTQ010000088.1:0-11300 GCA_964494405.1 uncultured Iamiaceae bacterium | reverse complement strand
CGACCTTCGGGTTATGAGCCCGACGAGCTACCAGACTGCTCCACCCCGCGGCGGATGGATGAATCTACCGGCTGTCGGCCCGCGCGCCAACTCGCGCGCGGGCGCGGCTATGCCGAGTCGTTCGGTTCGGTCGTCGTGGTGGACGCTTCACCGCCCGAGCTCCCCGGGTCGGTGGGCTCGCCCTCTGGCGGGAGCTCGCTCAGGATTGCGACCGCTTGTGCGATCAGATCGCGAGCGTCGTCGACGAGCCTCTGGTAGGCGCCCAGGTCTCCGTCGTCGAGCGCCTCCTGAGCTTGGTTCATGAGATCGTTCGCCTCGTTCAGCAGCGACTCGACCGTGGCCTCCACCTCGTCCTCGGGATCGCTCAGCTCCTCGTCCTCGGGATCGATGAACTCCGGATCTTCCTGCGTCTCGATCGTCGACCCAGGGAACAACTCCTCGAGCGCCTCCTGCAACGACCCCCGCATGATGATGTCGTCGCCCGACGCCACGATCACGTAGCGCAGCTCCGGCACCTGGGTCTGGCCAGAACCCTGCGTGTAGAGCGGCCGCACGTAGAGGATCGACTGCTCGATCGGCACCAGGATCAGGTCGCCGAGCAGCACCATCGAGCCCTCGCGGTTCAACAAGCTGATCTCCGGCGCGATCTTCTCGTCGGCGAGGATGTTGGCGTTGACGATCGATGGCCCGTCGACATCGCTGCTCGGCATCTCGTAGGTGACCAGCCGTCCGTACTCCCCGGGATCGGACTTGGCGACCATGAACGCGCGCAGCTCCTTGCGCTGGTCGCTCTCGGAGATCGGCACGAAGCTCCGCAGCATCACGAAGCTCTCCTCCTCCTCCTCGGGCAGTCGCATCAGCAGGTAGTACGGCTCGATGCGGAGTTCGCGGGTCCCGGTGATCTCGCCGGTCTCGGCCGAGGTCACCTCGGTGGTGCCGGCACTGGTGACCTCGTCACCCGGGTCCTGCGCGACGTCCCACGCGCCGCTCTGGCTGTAGAAGTCCTGCACCTCGGTCAGGTGGTAGCGGCCCCACATGTTGGTCTGAACCGTGAACAGGTCCTCGGGGTAGCGCAGGTTGTTGATCAGCCCCTCGGGCATCTCCTCGATCGGCGCGAACAGCTCGGGGAACGCCTGGGCATAGGCCCGCACGATCGGGTCCGCGTCATCGACGATGTAGAGCGTGACCGTGCCGTCGTACGCGTCGACGACCGCCTTCACGCTGTTGCGCACGTAGTTGAAGTCGTGGTCGAGCCCGCTGCCGTTGCGCACCTGCTCGCGGTTGGCGCTCTGTGCGTAGGGATAGCGGTCGGTCGTCGTGTAGCCGTCGAGGACGTAGGAGATGCCGCCATTGACGATCACCGGGTACGGATCCGCATCGAAGCTGAGAAAGGGGGCAACGGTGTCGACCCGGTCGCGCACGTCGCGGACGTAGAGGATCTGCGAGTCGGGCTGCACGAAGTCCGAGATCAGCGGGTTGTAGTCGCTGAAGCGCAGCGCGAACGCGGCACGACGCAGCCACGAACCCATCTGGACCCCACCCCGGCCCCCGTAGGTCGTGGTGGCGGTCTCCTCCTCGCCACCGTCGGCGGTCTCGACCTCGTAGTCGATCTCGTCGCGGGTGGTGTCGACGATCGCGTAGCCCGAGAGGTCCTCGCCGAAGTAGATCTGAGGCCTATCGACCGACCGACCGATCCGCTCGGTGCCGCTCACCGGGATGTTGCCGACCACGAAGTTCGGTCGGCCGCTCGCGTCGATGGCGTTCGACGGAGCGAGCACCGGGCCGTAGCCGTGGGTGTAGGCGAGGGTCTGGCCTTCCCAGGACGAGATGGGGATGCCGCCGGGGTTCAACTCGCGGGCTCCGATGATGACCTGGGTCAACTCGCCGTCGATCATGTACCGGTCGACGTCGAGGTCGTTGAAACGGTAGTAGCCGAAGTCGGCCTGGAGCCGCTGGTAGGTGTCGTCGACGATCTGCGGGTCGAGGAGGCGGATGTTGCGGATGATGTCCTCGTTGTCCTGGATCGCCTGCGCGTCGAGCGTGGGTTCGTAGTCGAACGGGCGCGTCTCGACGTCGTCGAGCCCCATGGCCATCCGCGTCGCGACCATGTTCCGCTCGATGTACGGGGCCTCCCGCGTCGACTCGGCCGGATCGACCTGGAAGCGCTGGATGAACGCCGGATAGATCCCCGCCATCACGATCGACACGAACGCCCACAAGCCCACGGCGACGACCGGCAGCACCCATCCACGCATGCGGATGTTGATGAGGAACAGCACCGCTGCGAACAACGAGATCAGCAGCAGCAGCTGGATCGCCGGGAGCTGCGCGTTGACGTCGGTGTAGCCGGCACCGTCCACCGCGCCACGGCTGGAGAACGTCAGCTCGAAGCGATCGAGCCAGTAGCCCACCGCCCGCACCAGCGCGAGCAGGAACAACAGCACCGACAGGTGGGCCTTCACCTGCGGGGTCACCCGTTCCCCTGTGATCTGCACACGGATGCCGCCGTTCACGTAGTGCGCGGCAGCGGTGACGATGAGGACGATGACCAGCGCCGCGAACAACCAGCTCGTGAGGAACGACACGAACGGCAGCGTGAAGACGTAGAACCCGACGTCCATGCCGAACTGCGGATCGTCGATCCCGAAGTCGACCCGGTTGCGGAACAGGATCCACGAGTTCCACTGGCTGGCGGTGCCCGCGCCGGCGATGAGGGCGAACAGCAACGAGATGGCGCCGCGCACGAGGTTCGCCCGAGGGGCCACGACGTCGTGGTACCGCTCGAGCAGTTCCTCTTCGGGACCGGTCGGCCGGAAGCGCGGTGCGAGGCGATCGGCGACCCACAGGTTCACGAACATCAACACGAAGAACAGGCTGATGAAGATCGCCGCCAGGACGATCTTGGCCAGCACGACGCCTTCCCAGACCTGCTCGAGGTTGAGGGCGTCGAACCACAGGTAATCGGTGTACACGCCGGCGATGCCACGCAGCGACGCCACCAGGAACAGCAAGGCGACGACCGCGACGACGAGCAGGATGCGACCACGGTTCGACGACCGGACCGATCGCCGAGGCATCTCAGTGGGGGGGCGCATGGGGGCGGAGCCTACAGACCCCCTGGCACCAGGAGGCATCGGCACGCGGGGTGCGCCGGGGGGTGCAGATGGCCTGTCGGGAACTCCTCGCCCTTGGCCACCGCGCCGCCCAGCGCGTCGTCGGCACCGTCGGGACACGGCCCTGCGCTGTCGTCGAGGACCCAGGTCACCGGCGTGCCGTCGGGGACGGCTTCGTAGACACCGCGGTTGAACGCATCGTGCGCGAGCTGGGTCGCCAACTCGCCGGCGCGGGACTTCCACTGCCGGTAGCACGACCGCACGCCGTCCAGCGCGTCGTCGTCGTGGGACCCCTCGACGATCTCGGACACCTTCTCGCGGACCGGCACGAGCACCGCGTCGATCAGCGCGTCGACGAGGTCGTCGAGCGCGACGTCGGAGGTGTCCTTCGGTGCGACGCCGGCCTCGCCCATCGCCTCGCCCGCGAACACCCCGCCTGCGGCCGCCGCGTCGAGCGCCACCTGGCGGAGCGGCTCGAAGAGCGGACCGCGATGGTCCTCGAGCGACCCCAGCACGGCATCGGGCGAGTCCTTCGGCCCCATACGACGGATGAGGTCGAGCTTGTCGTTCTCGTCGTCGGCGAGCTGGCGCTTCAACAGCCGCGACGCCCGCTTCTCGATGGGCACGAGGAGCCGGTCGCGCTGCTCGAGCACCGTGTCGGGACGGTCCTCGTCGTCCTCCTCGTCCTGGCCCTCGCCGTCCACGCCATCGTCCGCGGCGGCCTCGTCCGGCTGAGCGGCCTCGTCGGGTTCAGTGTCCTCGTCCGGCTTCGCCCCGTCGTCCGGCTCAGCGGCCTGGTCTGGGACCTCGGCGCGCAGGCGAGCGAAGAGATCGGTGACCTCGGCGTCGGTCTCCTCGTCGCCCAGATCGAGGTCATCGACCGCGTCGTCGTCGCCGGCGGTGTCACCGTCGTCGTCGGTGCTGGTGTCGAGGATGGGAAGCCCTGCGAAGCGGCCGGCATCGAGCTCGGCTTCGATGTCGTCGGCCGACACGTCGTCGTCGGCCTCTGCCTGGCGGCCGGCGGCTTCTGCTGCGACCCTCGCCTCGGGCACCGCGACGGTGAGCTCGGTGGTGGCCTCGTCGAGGGTGCGGCGCACGACGGCGTACGCCTCGATCAGACGGTCGCGGCCCGCCCTCAGCTGCTCGAGCTGGGCGCGCGCCGACTTCCGACGTCGGGCCAGGTCGGTGAGGATCCGCTCGCGGACCACCTGGGCCTCGGTCACCATCTCGCGGCCCTGTGCCCTCGCCGCCTCGAGAGTGGCCTCGGCCTCGGCGGCGCTCGCCTCCGAGCGCTCGGTCGACTCGGCGTCGAGTCGTGCGGCCTCAGCCGTGGCATCGGCCACGAGCTGCTCGGCCTCCTCGGTGGCACGCTCGACGATGCGCGTCGCCTCCGCCTCTGCCGTCGTCGTGAGCGTCTCGGCCTCGATCTCGGACCGCGTCGTCAGCTCCTCGACAGCAGCCGCGGCCTCGGTCGCGATGCGCTCCGCCTCGGCGGCGGCCTCGGCACGCTCGCGCTGTGCGTCGGCCTCGGCCGCTTCGCGGACCGCAGTGGCAGCCTCCTCGGCCTCGGCGGTGCGGGCACGCAGCACCTCCGCCGCCTCGGTGGTCATCCGGTTCGCCTCGTCCTGCGCCTCGCGTACCAGGTCGGCGGTCTTGGACTCGGCCTTCGAGCGGATCTCAGACGCCGCCTCCCGAGCGGCGTCGAGGATGCGCGCCGTCTCCTCGCCGAGCATCGAGGTCAGGCGGTGCTCGTCCGGCTCCTCCGCCGCGGAGAGGCGGCGCTCGACCTCGCTCAGCCTCGACGCGAGCTCATCTGCGCGTGCACGGGCCGACCGCAGCTCGGAGCCGACCCTGTTCAGGTACGCCCGCACCTCGACTTGGTCGAATCCCCGAAACGTGGTCGTGAAGTCATGTCGACCGACCGCGTCGGGATCGAGCGCGCCGGAATCTTCAGGAGGAGCGACCATCGCGAGGATGCTACGACCGGTGCCCCTCCCGCTGGGGGACACCGCGTCGTCCTCCGTCCGTGCCGCCTCGGGCGACACGCCGCTCTGGCCGTCGCGGGCGCGCCCGTGTCCTACGCCGCGTCGGCGACCTCGACCAGCGGATCACCGCCGAGGGATTCGAGCGCCTCGAGCGCTTCGTCGAGCGTGGCGACCTCGATGAGCTGGACCTGGTCGCCCGCCTGACGGCGGGCCGCCGTCATCTCGTGCTCGGGCATCCCGGCCGGGATGATGAACACGTCGATGCCGGCGCGCCGGACCGTGACGACCTTCTGCTCGATCCCGCCGATCGGCCCGACCGTGCCGTCGGCCAGCATCTCGCCGGTGACGGCGACCGTCGCTCCTCCGGTGAGGTCTCCGGGGGACAGCTCATCGATGATCGTCAACGTGAAGACGAGCCCCGCAGACGGACCGCCGATGCCGCTGTCGACGAACTCGATCTCGATGCCGGGCGGGGGGACGAAGGCGCCGTCTCGGGTCTCGACCTGCACACCGAGCAGCGGCACGGTCGGATCGTCGGGGTTCTCGCCGAGGACCACCTCGACCGTCTCGGTGTCGTCGGAGGCGAGCGGTTCGACCGTCAGCTCGACGGTGTCGCCCGGTTCGTGGGAGCGGACGGCTCCGACCAGGTCGGACGCGATCTCGACGGGCTCACCGTCGATCTCCACCACCGTGTCACCCGCCTCGATGACGCCATCGGCCGCGGATCCAGGCTCGACCGCGGCGATGAAGGCACCGGTGCCGGTGATCTCGACGTCGTAGCCGAGGCGCTGGAGGGCCACGAACGTGGCGATGTCCTGCGAGCTGGTCATCCGTTGGAGGTTCGCCTGTCGGACGGTCTCGCGATCCTCGTCACCGACGACGCGCTCCTCCTCGTAGACGCTGATCGTCGGATCCAACCAGCCGCGGAACGCGTTCCACGCGGTGAGGCGCTGCTGGGACACCGAGATCGTCGTCAGCAACATCTGGCCGTCGGGCTGGTCGGCCGCTGGTCCGGTGACGGTGACGAGCGAGCTGGTGTCGTAGACGTTGCCGGGCGAGAACGCGTAGTAGGGCACCCGCACGAAGAACGAGCTCACGATGGCGGATCCCAGAACGAACACGACGACCGCGACCGCCCAGACCCAGCGCGTGCGCGCCCAGCGCCTCCAGCCGTGCGGCGAACGGCTGTCGTCAGGTTCGGCGTCGATGCCCGCGCGGACAGGCGGAGGCGGGATTGGAGGCGCGACCGTGCCACCAGGCGAATCGTGGTCGGGCGGTAGCATCGGCGGATCGGACCTCGAGGTGACACCGGAGTCGGAGGATGGACCGCACCATGATGCCCGGATGATCAGCCGATATCGACGCGCCCGGCGTCGACCTGCGCCTCCGTCGGTTCGGCTCTACGACGACGTGCCGTGGACCGAGCCGTCAGAGGTCGCCGTTCCGTTCTGGCGCCGCACGCTCTCGGGGATCGAGCTCGTGGTCCTGGTCGTCGTGTTGGGGATCGCGCTCACGATCGCCACCGGCATCGTGCTGGTGGTGACGTTCTTCCTGCTCGACATGCTCGTCGGCTGAGCGCGTGCGCGAAACGGCTCGCCGCTAACGGCCGAACAGCCCTCGGCGAGACTCGGCCTCAGCGGGCACGGGCTCGGAGGTCTCAGGATCGGGCGGCTCGACCGGGGCGACCGCTGCCGGCTCGTCGTCGCTCCACTGCGGGCTGCCCGCTGGATCGACCGCCATCTGGTCGAAGGGAGCTGCTGTGGGCTCGTCGTCGTCTGCGTCGTCCCACGACGGCTCGACCCTTGCACCGGACGGTTCGGCGATCGCATCCGACGAATCGGTGGGCGGCGCCGCGACGACCGACGGCGCATCGGCGGTGGTGAGCTGGACGGAGTAGTGCACCTTGTACTCGAAGGCGACCTCTTCCATCCGGTAGATGCGGACGTGGTCGACGCCATCCTCGTTGCGGAGGCGTTCGACGGCTGCGACAGCGCCCTCGGCGTCACCAGCGGGCTGGTAGCCAGGCTTGCCATCGGCAGTGCGGAAGATGACCATGTACGACACGGCGGCTCCTTTCGGTCCCTCCTGTGTCGGAGGGCGGTGCAGGGAACTTGAGAGAACACGAGGACTCATCGACCCCGACCACGACGAGGACGCCATGACCGCGGACCGCCCGCCCGATCACCGTAGTGGCGACCGGCGCCGTGCCGTGGCCATCGCCGGACATCGCGGCGACGTCGAGACCGCCGCGGCGCACCTCGACGACCACGACCCGGGCGTGCGCGCCACCGCGCTCGGTGCCCTCGCCCGGGCCGACGCCCTCACCGCCGATCACGTGCGCGTCGCGCTCGACGACGCCGAACCCGAGGTCAGACGTCGAGCCGTGACGCTCGCGGCCTCGCTGGAGGGCCCGACGCCCTCGCTCGTCCCAGCGCTCGACGACCCCGATGACACGGTCGTCGAGGTCGCGGCCTGGGCACTCGGCGAGCAGGCCGACACCGACCCTGCCGCGTGCGACGCGCTGTGCCGGATCGTCGCCGAGCACGCCGACGCGCTGTGCCGCGAGGCCGCAGTCGCCGCCCTCGGTGCGATCGGCGACCCCGCGGGCCTCGACACGATCCTCTCCGCGACCCGCGACATCGCCACCGTGAGGCGTCGAGCGGTCATCGCACTCGCCCCGTTCGACGGACCCGAGGTCGTCGCCGCGCTCGAGGCTGCACGCGCCGACCGCGACTGGCAGGTCCGCCAGGCCGCCGAGGACCTCCTCGCCGAGTGAGTCCGGCAGCGTCCCCTACCGGTGCTGCCACTCGGGAGGGCGCTTCTCGACGAAGCTGCGCATCCCCTCCTGGGCGTCGTGGAGCTGGCTGGCCGACGCCATGACCTCCACCGCGTAGCGGTATGCCGCGTCCTGCTCCATGCCGAGCTGCGCGTGCAACGCCCGCTTGCCGATGGCGCGCGACGCCGCGCTCCCCCGCGTGGCACGACCGAGCAGCTCGGCCACAGCGTCATCGAGCTCGGCGTCGGGCACGACCCGGTTCACCAGCCCCCACTCCAGCGCCGTGGCCGCGTCGATCTCGTCGCCGGTGAGGGCCAGCTCGAACGCCTGCTTGCGTCCGACCGATCGGCCGATGGCGACCATCGGCGTCGTGCAGAACCAACCGCCCTTGCCTCCGGGTGCGGCGAAGCGGGCCGACTCGGCCGCGACGGCGAGATCGGCCGCGGCCACGAGCTGGCACCCGGCGGCGGTCGCGATCGCGTGCACCCGCGCCATCACCACTTGGGGGACCGTCTGCATCGTGTCGACCAGGGTCGTGCAGGTCCACAGCAGCTCTCGCATCTCGGGCAGACCCGCGCCGGCGATCGCCCCCAGGTCGTGTCCGCTGCTGAACGCTGGACCGTTGCCGGCCAGCACGATGCCGGTGGCGTCGCTGCGCCCCGCGTCGTCGAAGGCCGCCTGCAGGGCGCGGAGGTGTGCCAGCGACAGCGCGTTGCGGCGCGATGGGCGGTTCATCGTGATCGTCACGACGTCCCCCACGCGGGCGACCAGCACCAGCTCCTCGTCGGACGTCGCGTCGGCCATGGCGATCCCTCCCAGTGGTGTGCCCGGTGACACACCTCCGAACGGTAACGACCCCAGCCGCGGGTGGGTCGCAGGGTTCGACCATCCAACCCCCGATGGAGGACCTCCGTGCACACCGCCGCACCCACCGCGACCCTCGCCGATCTGCTGCCGGCGACACGCCTGCGGACCCCCGCGCTCGTACTCGGCGCGGCGTTGCTCACCGCGATGTGCGCCCAGGTGTCGTTCCACATCCCCGGCACGCCGGTGCCCGTGACGTTGCAGACCTTCGCAGTGCTCGTCGCAGGTGCCGGGCTCGGCTGGAAGGCGGGCGGCGCGAGCCAACTGCTGTACCTCGCCATCGGAGTGGTCGGCTTCCCGGTGTTCGCGGCAGGCGAGAGCGGCTGGGAGGTCGCGACCGGGGCGACCGCCGGCTACCTCGTCGGGTTCGTCGTCGCCGCGGCGGTGGTCGGCTGGCTCGCCGAGCGTGGCCAGGACCGTCGGGTGCCGACGGCGCTGCTGTCGATGCTCGTCGGCTCGGCGATCGTCTACCTGTTCGGCGTGACCTGGCTGGCACACGCCACCGGCATGTCGGCGTCGGCCGCGATCGACGCGGGCCTCACCCCGTTCCTCGCCGGCGACGTCGTCAAGCTGTTCGCCGCCGGCCTCGCCCTCCCCGCCGCGTGGGCCCTCACCTCGTCGGGCGGGACCCCATGAACATGGCCTTGAGCGCATCGTAGGACTCGATGCAGCGCCCCGCCCCGAGCACGACGCACTCGAGCGGTTCGTCGACGACGTGCACGTCGACCTCGGTCTCGGTGGCGAGGCGCACGTCGAGCCCTGCGAGCATCCCGCCTCCGCCGACCAGGTGGATGCCCTGGCCGATCAGGTCCTGCGCGAGCTCGGGCGGCGCGGACCCCAGGCAGGTGATGACCGAGTCGACGATGGTGCTGACCGGTTCCTCGATGGCCTCGCGCACCTCGGCGGGCGTGAGCAGCACCGTCTTCGGAAGGCCGGTCACCAGATCGCGGCCTCGCACCTCGGCGTTGACGTCCTCGTTCACCGGGTACGCCGAGCCGATCGTGACCTTGATCTGCTCGGCGGTCTGCTCGCCGATGGCGATGCCGTACTCGCGACGGATGTAGGTCTGGATGGCGCCGTCGATGTCGAAGCCGCCGAGGCGCACCGCCTGGATCGACACGATGCCGCCGAGGGAGATGAGCGCGGTCTCCGACGTGCCACCCCCGATGTCGACGACCATGTTGCCGATCGCCTCGTTGATGGGCAGGCCCGCACCGATCGCCGCCGCCATCGGCTGCTCGATGAGCTGCGCGTCGGCAGCGCCGGCCCGTCGTGCCGCCTCGGTGACCGCTCGCCGCTCGACCGCGGTGATCGCCGACGGCACGCAGATCACGACGCGGGGTCGGTTGAACCGGCTCACCCCGACGCGCTGCAAGACCAGGCGGATCATCCGCTGGGTGATGTCGAAGTCGGTGATCGCGCCCTGTCGCAGGGGCCGGACCGCCACGATGTTCGCCGGCGTGCGCCCGATCATCTGCCACGCGTCCTGACCCATCGCCAGCACGTCGCCCGTCTGGTTGTTGAGCGCGATGACGGTGGGCTCGTTCATGACGATGCCCTCGCCGCGCGCGTACACGAGCGTGTTCGCGGTGCCCAGATCGATCGCGAGGTCGCGTGCCAAGGGCCTACCCGTCCACGTCGTCGGGGCGGAACGGGAAGCGGTTCGGGCGACCGTCGTCGACGAGGGACTCGTCGGTCGGCGCCAGCGCCTGCATCTCGCGCTTGAACTCGTCCATGGCGTTCTCGGGCCTGGTGGTCTGGCGGTTGCGCACGACCACGAGCAGGCTGCCGGCGACGGCGACGACCACCGCGATGAGCAGGAACCCGATCGGGCTCACCGGGCCACCTCGGTGACGTGCTGGGCCTCGAGACCCCAGCTGCGTCCGCCCTCCCAGGTCTCGTGCTTCCAGATCGGCACCGTGGACTTCAGCGTGTCGATGCCGAAGCGTGCCGCGGCGAACGCTGCGTCGCGATGCGGAGACGAGATGGCGACGACGACCGCCGACTCGCCGACCGCGACCGGGCCGGTGCGGTGCAGCAGCACCACGCGGCCGACGTCGGGCCAGCGCACGCGGATCTCGTCGGCGATCTGGGCGAGGCGTGGCACGACCTGCTCGGTGTACGCCTCGTACTCGAGGAGCGAAACCCCGGGACGACCTTCTGCATGGTCCCGCGCGGTGCCGGAGAACACGACGACGGCCCCGCAGCCGGGTCGCACCACCCAGGTGGAAGCGTCCTGCACGGGGAGCGGTTCGTCGGTCAACCCGACCCAGGTGTCACTGTCCTGCGGCATGCGCACCGGGCCATCGTAGGGCGGATCCACCCCATGGTCGCACGGCGCGCCAGGGCACCTGCACCCTCCGCCGCCCCACCGGACGTGACCGCACACCCCCGTCGGAGGCCCGAGACGCCGGCAGTGGGCGCGGCCACATCGCGGGATTGCGTCAGTAGTCTGCGCGCCGTGCAGGACGGAGACGACGAGTTCGACGACGATGCGTCGTACAGGGACCCCCTGCATCCCGACGACCGCCTCTGGCGCCATCCGTCGGAGATGGCGAGCGT
>CAZBTQ010000087.1:0-11533 GCA_964494405.1 uncultured Iamiaceae bacterium | reverse complement strand
AGCACGTAGATGCCGCCCTTGTCGCCCATGTGAGTGGCGAGCTTCAGCCGCTGGCGCTCGCCGCCCGACAACGTCGTCAGCGGCTGGCCGAGCCGCAGGTACCCGAGGCCGACGTCGACCATCCGCGCCAGGATCTTGTGCGCGGCGGGGGTTGCCGCGTCGCCGTCAGCGAAGAATGCCGCCGCCTCCTCGACGGGCAGGTCGAGGACCTCGGCGATGTTGAGACCGCCGAACGTGTACTCGAGCACCGCGGGCTGGAAGCGCTTGCCATCGCAGTCCTCGCACGGCGTCGCGACCCCGGCCATCATCGCCAGGTCGGTGTAGATGACCCCGGCCCCGTTGCAGGTGGGGCAGGCGCCGTCGGAGTTGGCGCTGAACATGCCGGGCTTCTGGCCGTTCGCCTTGGCGAACGCCTTGCGGATCGGGTCGAGCGCGCCCGTGTAGGTGGCGGGGTTGCTGCGCCGGGACCCGCGGATGGCGGTCTGGTCGACCGACACGACGCCGTCGAGCCCGGCGACCGACCCGTCGATCAGCGAGCTCTTGCCCGACCCGGCCACGCCGGTGAGCACGACCAGCACCCCGAGGGGGATGTCGACGTCGACGTCCTGGAGGTTGTGCATGTCGGCGCCCCGCACCTCGAGCACGTCGGAGGCCGTGCGGACCTCGTCCTTGAGCGACGCCCGATCGTCGAGGTGACGACCGGTGAGCGTGTCGGTGGCGCGCAGATCGGCAGCCGTGCCCTCGAACACGACCTCGCCGCCAGCCGTACCGGCGCCGGGCCCGAGGTCGACCACGTGGTCGGCGATCTCGATGACCTCCGGCTTGTGCTCGACGACCAGCACGGTGTTGCCCTTGTCGCGCAGCTGGAGCAGCAGCTCGTTCATCCGCTGCACGTCGTGGGGGTGCAGGCCGATGGTCGGCTCGTCGAACACGTAGGTGACGTCGGTGAGCGACGAACCGAGGTGGCGGATCATCTTCGTGCGCTGGGACTCGCCGCCCGACAACGTGCCGGACGACCGATCGAGGCTCAGGTAGCCGAGGCCGATCTGCACGAAGGAGTCGAGCGTGTGCTGGAGGCCGGCCAAGAGCGGGGCGACCGACTCGTCGTCGATGCCACGGAGCCAGTCGGCCAGCTCGTCGATCTGCATCGCACACGCCTCGGCGATGTTGATGCCGTCGATCTTCGACGATCGGGCCGCGTCGTTGAGGCGGGTGCCCTCGCAGTCGGGGCAGTCGGTGAACACGACCGCCCGGTCGACGAACGCACGGATGTGGGGCTGCATCGCCTCGCGGTCCTTGGACAGGAACGACTTCTGGATGGCGGGGATGATGCCCGTGTACGTGACGTTGATGCCCTCGACCTTGATCTTGGTGGGCTCGCGGTGGAGCAGGTCCTGCATCTCCTGCTCGGTGAACGTCGAGACGGGCTTGGTCGAGTCGAAGAAACCGCACCCCCGGTAGATGCGTCCGTACCAGCCCTCCATGCTGTAGCCGGGCACCGTGATCGCGCCCTCGTCGAGCGACTTCGTCTCGTCGATGAGCGCCGACAGGTCGAAGTCCGACACCTGGCCCATGCCCTCGCACCGGGGGCACATGCCGCCAGCACGGGTGAAGGTCGTCTTCTCCCGCTTGGTCGTCGTGCCCTTCTCCACGGTGATCGACCCCGACGCACGCACCGACGCGACGTTGAATGAGAACGCGTTCGACGGCCCGATGTACGGCTTCCCGAGGCGGCTGAACAGCAGGCGCAGCATGGCGTTGGTGTCGGTGACCGTGCCGACGGTGGACCGGGCGTTGGCCCCCATGCGCTCCTGGTCGACGATGATCGCCGTGGTCAGGCCGTCGAGGTGGTCGACCTCGGGACGCGCCATCGTCGGCATGAAGCCCTGGACGAACGCGCTGTAGGTCTCGTTGATGAGGCGCTGGGACTCGGCGGCGATCGTGCCGAACACCAGCGAGCTCTTACCCGAGCCCGAGATGCCGGTGAACACCGTGAGCCGGCGCTTCGGCAGCTCGACGCTGACATCCTTCAGGTTGTTGACCCGCGCGCCCTGCACGCGGATCAGGTCGTGGCTGTCGGCGGCGTGCGCCGTGGTCGTCGCCGATGTCGTGTCGGTGGCGGTGGCGCGGCTCGGGGTCATCGCCTCTGTTCGTAGCAGTTCGCGGACGATCGGATCAGGCCTGCGCGATGCGGATGAGGTTGCCCGACGGGTCGCGGAACGCGCAGTCCCGCACGCCCCACGGCTGGTCGGCAGGCTCCTGGAGCACCTCGGCACCCGACGCCCGGAGTGCCTCGAAGGTCGCGTCGAGGTCGTCCGAGCTCAGCAGCGCCGCCTGCATGGAGCCCTTGGTGACGAGCGCCTGGAGTGCGTCGCCCTCCTCCTGGGAACGACCGCCGTGCGGCTGCGACAGCACGACGTCGAGGTCCTGGCCCGGCGCGCCGACGGTGACCCAGCGGAACCCCTCGGACGACACGTCGTTGCGCACCTCGAAGCCGAGGGCGTCGCGGTAGAAGGTGAGCGCCTCGTCGGGGTCGTTGACGGTGATGAACATGGTGGAGACGGTGGTGGTTGCCATGGGTCGAACGTAAGCCCGTCGCGACGCCGTGCGCTTCTCCGATCCTGCTCAGCTGCGCACACGATGCCGTTGGGGTCGCGTCACGACCTTGCTGACGCAGGGCGGCACGACCTCCATGTGGCGGTGGTCGCGCGCCCGGTACCGCGACGGTGTCTCGCCCACGATCTCGGTGAACCGGGAGCTGAACGATCCGAGCGACGTACAGCCGACCGTGACGCACGCGTCGGTGACCGACATGCCGTCGCGCAGGAGCGCCTTGGCCCGCTCGATGCGACGGGTCATCAGGTAGGAGTAGGGCGTCTCGCCGTAGGCAGCACGGAACCGGCGCGAGAAGTGCGACGGCGACATCAGCGCGGCGCGCGCCATCGTCGGCACATCGAGCGGCTCCGCGTACTCGCGGTCCATGAGGTCGCGCGCACGGCGCAGGTGCGCGAGGTCTGCCAGCTCCTCGGGCGTCATGACGACGACGGTACCTGGATACAGTCGACACGTGACCCGAGTCGTGTGGCTCTGCCTGGGGTTCGTGTGCGTCGGCCTGGGGAGTGTCGGCATCGTCGTCCCCGGCCTTCCCACCACGATCTTCTTCATCCTGGCGGCCTGGGCGTTCGCCAAGTCGAACCCCCGCCTGGAGGCATGGGTCCTCGGCCTGCCGCGGATCGGTCCGTTGGTGGTCGACTACCGGGCCGGGCTCGGGATGCCACGGCGGGCCAAGGTCGCAGCGGTCGCGTCGATCGTGTTCTTCGTGAGCCTCAGCGCGCTGCTGCTCGGCTCGTGGTCGGTGCGCGGCGTCGTCATCCTCGCGGGCCTGGTCGGGGTCGCGACGGTGGTCGTGTGGGTCCCGACCCGCGAGACCGTGCTCGCCGCGCGGGAGTCGTAGAGAGCCGGCTCTCGCATCGAAGCCACGGCTCGACGCCTGTCGAAGGAACTGACCGAACCCAGCACCGGCTAGACCCAGGCTCGCGTTCGAAGATGACGGCGTCTCGGACATCGAGTCCGCTGTCAGCGGACGGCGAGTTCAAGGGGTGACGGCAACACCGTGAGGTGATGGGTCTCTACAGTGCATCAGCATGACGGGCACGACGTGGTCTGGCTACCTGGACGTGGTCTCGCCCGATGCCTCGTGCGGTGCCGTGGTGCGCATCTCACACGATCCCGACGCATCCGAGGCCGAGATCTGGGTGCATGCCTTCGTCGACGGTCGGATCGTCGGACGAGTGGGGTCGGCGGACTGTCCGGACCTCGGGTCGGCCACAACCAGTGGGGCCACGTCGTTCGCACACCTCGACCTCGCCGCGCGAACGCTCCAGGCTCGAGTGCTCGCGACCGAAGGCGACCGGACCCCGTTCGGCGACGGTTCCGTCCCCGTCGAGATCGACGCATCGTGGTCCGAGCCGATCGCGCTGGGGACGAACCTGGCCGGTCGGATGGAGCAGATCGTGACCGTCGCCGCCGACGTGACGATCGACGGCGCGACGACCCGGGTCCACGGCCTCGGACACCAACACGTGCAGGAACAGCAGTTCCCCCGCTTCGCGGCGTCGTTCACCTACATCAGCGTGCGGGGTGCACGGGCCGGATTCGTCGGGATCGTCGCACCGCGGGGGCGCGCGGGATTCGGCTACGAGGGTGACCATCGGTTCGACACCCGGGACTTCATGATCGACCCGCAGGGTCCGGTGAGGCGTCTCGAGGTTGTGCCAGCGCCTTCGCGACAGATCGGCGGCTCGCTCACGGCGACCTACCGCTACTGGATCCCACTCGGCGGCACGTGGCGAGAGGGCACCTTGGTGCGGGGCGAGCTCGGCGATGGGACTGTCTCCGGGGTCGTCAACGACCTCGACGTACCCCCGAGCGCCTCGCCATGAAACTGCGCATCGTGGGCGCCCACGACCGCGACCAGCCGCTGTCGCGATGACCGGTTGAGCTCGCCGACTCTCGAACGACCATGTCCACCAACGAGGCATTGGCCGCAAGGGGTCCTTGCGTTACATGTGGACGCCCCTCGGATGTAGGGGCGCGCTACCCGGGCGGGTCGGTGAGCTCGCGGTAGGCGGCGACCACCGGTTCGAGCTCGGACGGGCTCGCGCCGTGCATGATCACCGCGTCGGCGCCGAGGTCGAGTTGGCCGCGCACCGCGGCGGCGCACTCGTCCGCCGAACCCGTGGCCGCCGGGGCGAGCCACTCCTCCGGGATCAACTCGGCGATCTGTTCGAGCTGCTCGGTGGTCGCGACGCTGTCGATCGCACCACCGATCGACCCCACGAGCGGGTCGGCACGGAACCGTTCGAGCACCGCGAGATCCCAGTCGTTGGTGCGCACGAGCAGGTCGCCGTAGGCCTGGAGGTAGGTGGCAAGCCGACCGACCGACTTCTTCAGCCGAAGGTCCTCAGGGAGGTGGTCGCCGATCGTGGCGAAGCACGACCACACCCGCACCGACGCCGGGTCGCGGCCGGCCCCCTCGGCGGCGCGCTTCACCGTCTGCACGCAGCGCACGAGCGTCTCGTCGGTGAAGAACGTGTGGAGGACGACGTCGTCGAAGGCGCGGCCACCGAGCGCGAGGCTGTTCGGCCCGAACGCGACGAGCCCGAGCGGGATGTCCAGGTCGAAGCTGCGGTCGAGGTGCAGCACGGGGTACGTGCCGAGCGGTCCGTCGTAGCCGACGATCGCCTCGCCCTTCCACAACCGACGCATGACCGAGGCGAACTCCTCCATCTGCGCCGTCGTGATCCGGGGGATCCCGTACGCGTCGAAGAGCGGGTCGATCCCCCGACCGATGCCCAGCGTGAACCGGCCGCCGGTCAGCAGGTGCATGGTCGACGCGTACGACGCGGTGACCATCGGGTGGCGCGTGTTGTGGTTCGTGGCCGCGGTGATGATCCGTGCGCGCTCGCTCGACGCGGCGGCAGCGCCGGACAGCGTGGCTGCCTCCTTCGAGTTGAAGCGCTCGGAGATGAACACGGCGCCGAGCCCCAGCCGCTCGGCATCGCGCACCTCGTCCATCAGGGCCGCGGGGCGGTCGGGCGCGCCGGCGAGCGTGTAGAAGCCGAGCTCGTCCAGGGTCCGGGCCACGATGGCGGGCGTCGCCCGGGGCTAGATCCGCTCGATGATGATCGCCGGCGCCATGCCGCCGGCGGCGCACATGGTGATGAGCCCGGTGGTGAGGTCCTGGCGCTCGAGCTCATCGAGCAGCGTGCCGATCAGCATCGAGCCCGTGGCCCCGATCGGGTGGCCGAGCGCGATGGCGCCGCCGTTCACGTTGATGCGCTCACGGTCGATCTCGAGGTCGCGGATGAACTTCTCGACGACGACGGCGAACGCCTCGTTGACCTCGAACAGGTCGATGTCCTCGAGCGACATGCCCGCCTTCTCCAACACCTTGCGGGCGGCGGGGACCGGCGCGTTGAGCATCAGGGTCGGGTCGTCACCCACGTTGGCCGTGGCGACGATGCGGGCCCGGGGCGTCCAGCCGTTGGCCTGGGCGGCGTCGGGGCTGGCGATCAGCAGCGCTCCCGCACCGTCGACCACACCCGACGAGGTGCCGGCGTGGTGGACGTGGTCGATCTCGAGGCCGGGGTAGCGGCGAAGGATCTCGCCGCGGAACGTGCGGCCCTCTTCGTCGAGCTCGATGTCGGCGATCCCGGCGAAGGCAGGGTTGAGCTTGGCGAGCCCTTCGAGCGTGGTGCCGGGGCGCGGGTACTCCTCGCGGTCCAACAGCAGCTCCCCGTCGGGCGAGTGGACGGGCACGAGGCTGTTGTCAAAGCGGCCCTCCTCGATCGCCCGGGCGGCACGCTGCTGCGAGGTGGCGCCGAGCTCGTCGAGCGCCTCGCGGGTGATCCCCTCGATCGTGGCGATCGCGTCGGCGCACACGCCTTGGTTCGACTGGGGGTGCAGCTCGCGCAGGTGCTCGTTGCCCTTGTCCATGAAGGGGTAGCGGGTGGTCGACTGGTTCGCGGCGTACGACGACATCATCTCGGCGCCACCGGCGACGACCACGTCCTCGAAGCCGCTCGCCACCATGCCGGCGGCGAGGTTGACGGCGGTGATGCCCGATCCGCAGTACCGGTCGAGGGTGAAGCCCGAGGTCGTCACGTCCCACCCCGCGTCGAGCGCGGTCATCCGACCGAGCGCACCACCCTGGGTGCCGACCTGGAGGGAACAGCCCCAGATGACGTCGTCGACCACAGAGGTGTCGAGCTCGTTGCGCTCGGCGAGCGCCCGCAGCGTGGCCGCACCGAGCACGCCGGTGTGGATGTCGGCGAGCGCACCCTTGCCGACCTTTCCGATCCCCCGCGGGGTCCGGCACGCGTCGATGATCCAGGCCTCGTTCATGGGTCCTCCAGGTCGGTCGCGCACCATCGGTGCGACCGGGTCGGTCTCGGGTGGCGGCACGAGCGTAGGCCGCACATGCGATCCGTGCTCGCGTGGGGTGCGAACGAGGTGCGTCGCCGTGGCAGGCTCCACCGATGACCGTCTGGACCTTCGTCGCGCTCGCGGTGGGATTGCTGTGCCTGGTGGGGGGTGCCGAGCTGCTCGTGCGCGGCGCCGCATCCATCGCCACCAGGTTCGGCGTCGCGCCGATCATCATCGGACTCACCGTCGTCGCGTTCGGCACCAGCGCACCCGAGCTGGCCGTCAGCGTGAGCGCGGGGTTCAGCGGCAACGGCGACGTCGCGTTCGGCAACGTCGCCGGATCGAACATCGTCAACATCCTGCTGATCCTCGGTGGCTCAGCCGTCATCGGCACACTCGTCGTGTCGCAGCGGATCATCCGCCTCGACATCCCACTGCTCATCGGCGTCACCGTTGTGACGTTCCTCCTCGCGCTCGACAACGAGATCGGCAGGATCGACGGCGTCATCCTGTTCGCCGGGATCATCGCCTACACGACGTGGCTCATCCGCGCCGGGCGCAACGAGCGCGCCGACGTCATCGCCGAGTACGACGAGTCGGTCGAAGAGCTCGAGGTCGAGGTGGTCGACAAGCCGCTGCCGGTGCAGATCGGCCTCGTCCTGGTCGGTCTCGGCGTGCTCGTCGCCGGGTCGCAGCTGCTCGTCGGCTCGGCCACCGACATCGCCGAGGACCTCGGTGTCAGCGAGCTGGTCATCGGCCTGACGGTCGTGGCCATCGGCACCTCGCTGCCCGAGCTCGCCACGTCGTTCCTCGCCGCGTTCCGCGGCCAGCGCGACATCGCCGTCGGCAACGTCATCGGCTCGAACATGTTCAACCTCATGTGCGTGCTCGGGCTCACCGGCATCGTCTCGCCGAACGCCATCCCCGTGGCGGACAGCTCGCTCCAGGTCGACATCCCGGTGATGCTCGCCGCCACGGTCGTGCTCCTGCCGATCATCTGGAAGGGGTTCGAGATCCGGCGGTGGGAGGGCCTCGTGCTGGTGGTCCTCTACGTCCTGTACGTGACGTTCCTCGTGCTCGACTCCGGCAACAGCGACAGCGTCGACCTCGTCCGCCAGCTCGGGCTCGTCGTCGTCCCACTCGTGTTGCTCGGCTTCACGCTCGCGGCGATCCAGGCCCGGCGCTCAAGCACGGCGTGAGCCTCATCCGGCGGCGGGTGCGACCTCTCCGAGGTCGTCGTGGACCACGGGGAGCGAGGTCGCTTCGGCATCGACCGTGACGCGGGCGCCCGCGTGTTCGTTGTGGACGACGGCGCCCATCATCCCGCCGAACCCCGGGCCACCCCAGATCGACACGAAGAGGGCGAGCCCGAGGGAGGGCACCACCTCGAGCCCGATGGCCAACGCCGCCCCGCCGAACGCGGCGAAGACCACGATGAAGCCGACGACGGAGCCGATGACGAACGCCCGTCCGATGCCGTCCTCAGGATCTGCGGCGTCGGTCGTGTCGTGGGCCTCGCTCATGGTTTCCTCCCGTTTATCTAGCTCTTACTAGAAATATAGCCAGGAGGCCCCGGTTCGCACCACTACGATCGACAGACAGGAGGCGATGTGACCCGAAGCGAGGACTCCAAACCATCCGGCGGTCATCCCACGGGCGCGGCGATCCTGCTGCTGGTCGGTGTGACCGTGTTCCTCATCGCCGTGTCGCTCGCCAGCATCCAAGGCTGGCCCTGACTCGCTGTCGTGTCGCGAGGCGGCCGGCGCGTCCAGCCCGACGCTCAGGACCGAACCCAGGACAGCGCGAGGCCGATCGGCGTGCTCACGATCAAGGTGGCGAGCACTCCCAGGTACGCGATGACGAGCCACTGGGGTGCATCGCGACGCCGGCGGGTCCTCGCGTAGGACACGAGTCCCGCGACGACGACCACCCCGCCGATGCTGACCACCGCCGGCGCCGACGCCAGCGTCGCACCGACCACCAGCGCCGAACCGCCGGTGACGAGGAGCAGTTGGGCGCGCGACCGGTGGGGCGCGACCGGCTCGGCGGCGAGCAGAGCCTGCCCCAGGGCCAACGACGCCTGGCCGACACCGGTCACCAGGACCAGGTAGGCAGCGACCCAGGATCCGTCGGACCACGCGAGCGGTCGCGTCACGGCCGCGGCCAGGCCGCCGAGGATGGTCGACCCCACCCCGACGGCCAGCGCAGCGATCGGCAACGGAGCCGATCGAGCGTTGGCGCCGGGGGTCGGTCGGAGATCGGTCATCAGCCGGTTATTCTATGGAGGTCTAGAGAAACGACCCAGTGGGGGTCGGGACGACCGACGAGGAGCCGCCAGTGGGATCCCCCGACCCCGAGACGCTGTGGCGAGGTCGCGACCTCGACGACCCGACCGAGATCGCCGAGCTCGTGCGACGGTTCTACGCCGATGTCGCCCAGGACGACCTGTTGGGGCCGATGTTCAACGACGTCGCCCAGGTCGATTGGTCCGAGCACCTGCCCAAGCTGACCGCGTTCTGGTGTCGCGCCCTGCTGGCCATGCCCGGCTACGAGGGGAACCCCTACCGGGCGCACCAACTCATCGACGCCAAGCGACCGTTCACCCGTGCGCACTTCGAGCGCTGGCTCGACCTGTTCCACGAGACCCTCGATCTGGGTTGGGAGGGGCCGAAGGTCGACCAGGCCAAGGCACTCGGCCGCAAGGTGGCCTTCGTCCACTCCAAGCAGATCGTCGGCGACGCGGTGATCTACGGCGACGCGGCCGACCTCGTCGAGCCAGAGCCGATGGAACCAGCGCCCCCTGAGCCGGTGATCCTCAGCTCGACGCCGCTTCGACCTTGATGCGACATCCCGCCCGCTTCGGCGGGCGGACGACCAGGTCGGTGACCACCGCGTGGTCGGACGAGCGCTCGGCGATCCCCTCGGCGATGCCGAGGTGGAGGTCGCAGACGATGCCCGGGGATGCCTCCGCGGCGTCGGCGAACGGGCAGCGGTCGAGCACGACATCGGTGTCCCCGCCGTCGTCCTCCAGGTGGGGCTCGAACCCGAGTCGCCGTGCCACCGCGTCGAGGACCTCGACCGCGCCGGCGGACGTGCCGTGCTCCTCGGCGAGGCGCAGGCCGGCGAGGCGTCCCACCTCGCGTGGCGTCTCCTCCCCCGTCAGCAGGTCGAGCAACATCATCGACAGCGCCTCGTACGGACCCGGAGCGCCCCACCGTTCGACCGCCCCAGGGGTCGGTCGGTACCGCAGCGCAGGCCGGCCGGGACCCGACGGGCGAGCCCGCTCCTCGATGACGAGCGACGCGTCGCGCAGCTTGGCGAGGTGCTGTCGGATCGCGTTGTGGTTGAACCCGAAGTGCTCGGTGAGCTCTGCGACACCGACCGGCGAGGGCGCATCGCGGACATAGGTGTAGATCGCGTGGCGGGTGGGGTCTCCGAGAGCACGGCTCTGGACGAGCAGTGACTGGTCGGCGGCGTCGACAGGTCGGGGCATCGCTTCGCCTCCTGCCGCCCGATCGGAAGGGCGACGTGCGCTCGAAAGTCTAGCGGCTGGTGTATCAAACATCGGCGGCCGGGGCTCCCCGAGGAGTCCGTCGATACCATCGGCGCCGAACAGATCGACGAGAAGAGGAGGCGCACCATGGCCATGGCGCCCAAGGGGAGCTCGACCCGCAAACCACCGGTGCCGTCGGACAGCCACGACGAGATCGACGACTGGATGCGACGGGTGATGCCCGATCTCAACCCCATCGTCGTGCGGCTCGACGAGATGATCCGCGGCGCACTGCCCGACGCGCACTACGCGGTGAAGTGGAAGAAGGCGTACTACGGGGTGCCCGACCACGGGTGGGTGATCGAGCTCGTCGCCTACGACGTGTCGGTCAACGTGGTGTTCCACGGCGGCGCCGACTTCGACACGCCACCGCCCCTCGGCGATACCAGCCGGTCGCGCTACATCAAGGTCAAGTCGCTCGACGAGCTCGACGGTGCCGACGTCGAGGGTTGGATCGAGAACGCGGGTCGCGTCGACGGCTGGGAGTGAGCCGAAACCCGCCGAACGTCGGTTTCTCGGCGCAGCCCCGTACCCTGTCGCGTGGCCGGGCACGTCGTCCGGTCGAACACATAGAGAGAATCGATAGATCAATTGGCAACAGGCACTGTGAAGTTCTTCAACGCCGAGAAGGGCTTCGGCTTCATCTCCCGTGAGCAGGGTGACGACGTGTTCGTCCACTTCTCCAACATCCAGGGCGACGGCTACAAGTCGCTCGACGAGGGTCAGAGCGTCGAGTTCGACGTCGCCCCCGGCCGCAAGGGCGAGGAAGCCCAGAACGTCCGCGTCATCTGACGCTGGCTAGTCGCAACTCGGCGAGCCGTCGGCCTTGTGCCGGCGGCTCGTTCCGCGTCCGGGGTGCGGTCAGGCTCAGCGCCGAGGATCGCGACCGATGAACGCGAGCAGTCGGGTCTGGACGTCGGCATCGTCGGGGACCTCCACCTTCGGCCCGTAGTGGCCGCTCTGGCGCAGCGCCTCGTCCATCGGCAGCATCCCCTCGAGCATCCGGGCACAGACCTCGGGATCGAGCGCCTCGTCCTGCCCGGTCGCCCGGGC
>CAZBTQ010000086.1:0-11539 GCA_964494405.1 uncultured Iamiaceae bacterium | reverse complement strand
GAGCGCTACCTCGACACGGTAGAGGTCACAGGTTCGAATCCTGTTGCGCCCACTCGTCTGCGCCGTCGCCGCTGCGCCCGAGCAGCGGCCGAAGAGCGTGTCGCCAGGTCAGCGACGGCGACCCGGCCGGGGCGACCGAGTAGGCCCAGCGCTCGTGCCAGACGCGGGGGTAGACGCCGCGCTGGAGGTAGGTGCGCGGGTCGACGATCGGCGTCGCGGCGTGGTCGTGGCGTCTCCACCAGGTGGGGACCAGGATGAGGCGGGCGTAGTCGAGGGCGACGAGCGGCCCGTAGAGCGGGCCGAACAACCGCTCCTGGGTGACGTGGACGCGCTCGTGGGCGTCCAGTCGTGGACGGCTCCCGGAGATCACGGTGCCCACCGTCGTCGCGTAGCCGCGGATCGCAGCGCGTTCGAGGTCGATGGTCCCGGTTCCGGTGGTCCGGTCGGGTCGCACGGTGTTGCCTCGGGCCCGCTGGTGGAGGAAGAAGAGCGCGCCGGCGAACGTGTTGGGCGCACTCCACGTGGAGTCGATGACCCAGCGCGCAAGGCCAGGGGCGTCGAAGGAGTAGGGCCGGTGGCGTCGGACGGCTGACACGTACGGAGCGGTCGCTGCGGCGGCGACCGCGGCACCGAGCGCCGCCCCGCCCCTGCGCCGGGCCGAGGCCCCGATCGCCGCGCCGATCGCGGCGAAGGCAGCGCCTTGACCGGCGGCGAGCACCGCTGGACCGAGCGTCGGTGCCGGGCCGGTGCGGTCGTCGTGCGCCCGACCCGCGTCGTCCTGGTTCACCCGCCCAGTATGGGCGAGACGGCGCTCGTCAGCGGACGGCAGCACCACGCTTCTGCCGGTGGAGCTCGTCGCGCTGGATCGCGAAGACGGCGGCGACCAGGCGATCCCGTTCGGCCGAGGTGACCCCGATGAACTGACCTCGCACGGTGGTGGCGACGGCACCGCCTGGCCGGGTCCGCTGTGCGTTGTCAAGTACGAGCAGGGCCAGGTCGTGGGAGTGCTGGTCGGTTGCGAAGCGGATCCGCACCTCGTCACCCACGTCTGGGGGCGGCACGGGTTCGCACCACGTCAATGCGACGCCGCCGGCACTGAGGTCGACCGTCTCGCAGCGGGTCAGGCGTTCGTCGTCTGACTCGACCACGGCGTCGAGCACCACCGAGACCCGCACGTCCGCCCGACGCTGGACCCGTTCGGTGTCGCTCGGGATCGTGAGGGCGACCCGCACCATCCGGTGGTTCAAGGTCAAGGGGTCGGCCGAGATGACGGACGCATCGAAGGTGTGGACCCCTGCGGGCTCCACGTATGCGGCGCGGACCCTCGCCCCGACGCGCAGCTCGGTGTCGTCGAAGACCTCGACCATCGCCGCGAACGCGCCACCGGGCGCCGGGGCGTCGATCGTCCTCCCGATGACGTGCGCGGGTGTGCCCTCCACGTGGGAGAGCAACAGCTTCATGTCCGGTCGAATTGTGAGGTTCATGGCACGCTGCGCGTGGACGTGGGCGGGGCAGACCGATGACCGTCAGGTCGGCCACGGTCGTGCGCAGATGAGGTTCCGTCAGGACGCGCGCGCCACGGCCTTCGGCCACGCGGGGAGGTAGATGGCGAACACAGCCATGCCGGCGAGTCCGAGCACGCCGATCGACACCGAGGCCGCGGCGAGGGTCGCGGCCCAGGTGACACCGGCCGCGAGGAGCGGCCCACCCGCCTGGCCGGCGTCGGAGACCAGCCGCCATGCGCCGAGGAACGCGGCGCGGCCGTCCGGCGGTGCGAGGTCGGCGCCCAACGTCATGATGATCCCGCTGCCGAGACCGTTGCCGATACCCATGACCACGCCCACCAGCGCGAGGCCGGCGAACGAGGCGCTGAGCGGCATCGTCAAGAACCCGAGCGAGAGCAGGGCGCAGCACGGCAGTGCCACCGCCCGCCGACCGTAGCGATCCGAGGCGAACCCGGCGGGATAGAAGAGCGTCATGTCGATGGCCGACGAGATGCCGAAGAGCAGGCTGACCTGTGCCGCGTCGAGACCGATCTGCAGCCCCCACAGCGGCAGCAGCGCCTGGCGGCACACTCGCAGGACCCCCAACGAGGCCGCACCCGCACCGATGGTGAAGAACGACCGGCGGTGCTGGCTCAGGACCTCGACGACCGGCAGGTGCTGGCGGTGGATGGTCGAGGTCTCGTGCGGGTCGGGGATGGCGACGAGCACCACGCACGCCGCGACGGCCAACACCACGTGGGTGAGGTACGCGCCGTCGAGGCCGATCGCCCAGATCGCGGCGGCGCCCACGAACGGGCCGATGAAGTTGCCGATCCGTTGCACGCCGCCGAGCGTGGACAGGGCCCGACCCCGGGTGTCGGGGGGCATGACCTCGCTGACGTAGCTGAGCCGGGCGAGCAGGAACATCGCCCAGCCACAACCCATCACGAACATGCACGCCGCGAACACCCACGGGTTCGGGCTGGCGATGCAGCCCAGCAGCGCGGCGATGAGGATGCCGGTGCCGACGATCATCGCCGTGCGCTCGCCGAGCCGTCCGACCAGGGCACCCGCTGGCACGTCGAATGCCATCGTGCCGATGCCGCGGACCGCGACGATCAGACCAGCCAACGCCACCGAGGCACCGAGATCGGACGCGGTGATGGCGATGACGGGGATGACCGTGCCTTGGCCGATCGCGAACAGCAGCGTCGGGAGGTACACCGATGCGACGAGGGACCGGATCGTCGGGGTCGGCGGTGCCTCGCGCATCAGACGACGGTACAGGGCACTCGCTCAGGCCTCAGACGCGCACGAGCCCCGGTCGCGACGCTGCGACCGGGGCTCGGAAGAGGTGCCGGGAGGACCGGCGATCTGTCAGCTCAGCGCGATCTCAGCGCTTCTTGGTCTTGCCGAGCAGCCACTGCTTCATCGGCGCCGAGGTGCTCAACTTGATGGAGCGCGACTTGCCGATCTTGACCGGCGCACCGGTCTGGGGGTTGCGGCCCGTGCGGGGGGCACGCTCGCTCATGCTGAACGCGCCGAAGCCCGGCCAGCTGACCTTGTCGCCCGACTTCACCGACTCGGCGGTGTAGTCGAAGAACGCCGACAGCACGGCCTCGGCCTGGGTCTTGGAGACCCCCGACCGATCGGCGACGTTGGTGATGAGCTCGGACTTGGTGGCCACTCTGGGGTCCCTCCGTTGGGATCTGCGAACAGGTGTCAGGAGCCGAGAGTTTGTCAGGGTTCAGCGCCGGTCCGGTGGACCTGCATCGGCGCGCACCTCGTCGATCCACGCGTCGACGATCTGGTGCATCACCGGCAGGGTCACGCCACCCGAACCGAGCACCGCGTCGTGGAATCCGGCGATGTCGAACCGCGGCCCGAGCTCGCGCTCGGCCCTGGCGCGACACGCCATGATCTCGCGCTGGCCGGTCGTGTAGGCGACGGCCTGTCCGGGGATCGCCACGTAGCGGTCGATCTCGGCTTCGAGCTCGTCGACACCGACCGGCGCGTGCGTGGCCATGTAGTCGCGGGCCCGCTCGCGGCTCCACCCCTTGGAGTGCAGCCCTGTGTCGACGACGAGGCGCCCGGCCCGCCACGAGTCGGCGGCCAGCATGCCGAGGCGATCGACGTCGCCGCTGTACAGCCCCATCTCGTCGGCCAGGCGTTCGGCGTACAGGCCCCAGCCCTCGATGTAGGCCGTGCTGCCCGTGTCGTGGCGACGGAACGCTGGCAGACCGACGAGCTCGCTGGCGATGGCGAGTTGGAGGTGGTGGCCGGGGATCGCCTCGTGGAAGGCGACGCTCTCGGCTTCGACCCGGCTCTGGTCGGTGGCGTTGCGCCGGTTGATGAAGTACGTGCCGGGTCGCGAGCGGTCCTCGGCGGGCGGGAAGTAGTAGGCGGCCGGAAGGTCGTCCTCCATGAACGCCGGCACCGGCTCGACCTGGCAGGGCGCAACCGGCAGGCGGCCGAACCAGTCGCCCATCGCCGCCGCGGCGCGAGCGACGGTGGCCTCGGCACGCTCGACGATCGCGTCGGCCGACGCGAACTTGAGGGAGGGGTCGTGGCGGATCCGCTCGAAGATCTCGGGGATGTCGTCGGTGCCGAAGGCGTCGAGTCCCACGACGCGGTACTCGTGGGGGAGCACCCGCTCGACGTGCTCGACACCGATCTCGTGGAGCTCGTCCGCCCCGATGTCGAGCGACGTGTGCAGGCGCAGCAGCGCCGAGTACAGCTCATCGCCGCCGTCGATCCAGCACAGGCCCGCCTTGTCGTCGGGGCGGGCGACCGGCAGCAGCTCGGACTCCAGTGCGTCGCGGAAGCGCTGGTAAGCGGGACGCAGCGACGAACGCACCACCTCGGTGAGCGCCTCCCGCCAGGCCGACTCGCCTGCCCACCCGGCTGGGCCCTCGATGTTGACGAACGGATCGGCCTCGATCGGCGAGGCGAGGTAGCCCTCGATCGAGCTGATCGACCGGGCGATGCACAGGCGTGCCGGCGTCCGGCCGCGGGCCAACCCCTCGCGGAAGCGGTCGAACGCCTGGTCGAGCGCACCGCCGATGCGGCCGATGCGCCCGACGAGCATGTCGGCGTGCTCGGGTGCCGGTGCCGATAGCTGGGGCGCGCTCACCAGGTAGTCCATGTGAGGCCCGTCCATCTGGTCGCTGGCCAGCTCGGCAAGCCCCAGGTCGGCGGTCAGGATGCGCTCGTCGAGGGAGGTGCCGAGCAGCGCCGCGGTGATCTGGTCGACCGGGCCGAGGATCGCGATGTCGAGCACGTCGAGTCGACGCCGCAGGTCCACGTGGGCGTCGCGCCGTGCAGCCTCGCCCTCGGCGCTGAGGTCCTCGATCTGGTCGTCGAATCGGTGGTCGCCGAGCAGCGTCGCGTAGGTGGGGTTGGAGCGCATCGTGAGCTCCCAGTACTCGTCGGCCAGAGCGATGAGGTCGTCGTGTCGCTGGGTTGGCTCCGGCACGGGCCTTCTCCTCGTCGGCGTGGCCCGAGACTACGCGGGCGCACCATTACGCTCGGCGACATGTCCGTTGGCGACGCCACACCCGGGACCCATCCAGAGGGATACCCCGATCGGTGGCAGGCCGACGTCCTGCTCGCCGACGGGGGCACGGTGCACCTGCGCCCCATCCGTCCCGAGGACGGCGACCGTCTCGTGGCCTTCCACAACCGCCAGTCGCCCGAGAGCATCTACCTGCGCTTCTTCTCGGCGCGGCCACGCCTGTCGCCCCGTGATGTCGAGCGGTTCACCCACGTCGACTACGCCGACCGCCTCGCGTTCGTCGCGATCCTCGGCGACGACCTCATCGGCGTCGCCCGCTACGACCGCGAGCCCGACCGCCCGGTGGCCGAGGTCGCGTTCTTCACGGACGACCTCCACCACGGGCGAGGGCTCGCCACGATCCTGCTCGAGTACCTCGCCGCCGCGGCCCGCGAGCGGGGGATCGCGAGCTTCACCGCGACGACCCTGCCGCAGAACCGCAAGATGCTCGGCGTCTTCAAGCAGGCCGGGTTCGACGTGTCCACCCGCTTCAACGACGGTGTCATCGACATCAAGCTCGGGATCGAGGAGACCCAGCAGGCGCAGGCCGCCATCGAGGAGCGCGAGCGACGAGCCGAGGCCCGATCGATCCTTCGGGTCCTGTCACCGCGCTCGGTGGCGGTGATCGGCGCCGGCCGCCAGCGGGGCGGTTTGGGACACGAGGCGTTCCGCAACGTGCTGGCGGGTGGGTTCGACGGGCCGGCGTACCCGGTCAACCCGTCGGCGCCCTACGTGTTGAGCGTCCGCACCTATCCGACGATCCTCGACATCCCCGACGAGGTCGACCTCGCCATCATCGCCGTGCCGGCGGCGGAGGTCCTCGCGGTGGTGCACCAGTGCGCCGAGAAGAGCGTTCAGGGCCTCGTCATCATCTCGGCGGGCTTCGCAGAGACCGGTCCCGAGGGTGCCGCGCTCCAGCGCACGGTCGTCGAGGTGGCCCGCGGCAACGGCATGCGCCTCGTCGGGCCCAACTGCATGGGCGTGATCAACACCGCGCCCCTCACCTCGCTGCGGGCCACGTTCGCACCGGTGTCGCCGCTGCCGGGCGGGCTGGCGTTCCTCTCGCAATCGGGCACGCTCGGCACCGCCATCCTCGAGTCGATGGGCGAGATGGGTCTCGGCGTGTCGAGCTTCTTGTCGCTCGGCAACAAGGCCGACGTCTCGCTGAACGACCTCCTCCAGTTCTGGGAGCAGGATGAGCGCTCTGACGTGGTGCTGCTCTACCTGGAGTCGTTCGGCAACCTCCGCAAGTTCAACCGCATCGCCCGGCGGGTCGGCCGTGCCAAGCCGATCGTCAGCGTCACCAGCGTCGGTGCCGGACTCGACCGTGCCGACGCGCTCGACCTTCCGGCGGAGGCGACCCTCGACGCGCTGTTGGACCAAGCCGGTGTCATCCGGGTGTCGACGTTGACGGCGCTGTTCGACGTCACCAGGGTTCTGCTGCACCAGCCGTTGCCGACCGGGCCGCGGTTGGCGATCGTGTCGAACTCCAGCGGGCCGGCTCGGCTGGCGGTCGACGCCGGTCGGGGGGCGGGGCTCGAGCGCGCGACGCTCAGTGAGCGCACCCGCAACGCCATCGGCGCCGCGGTGCCCATCGCCACCCGCACGGCCAACCCCATCGACCTCACCCACGCCGCCGGGCCCAGCCACTACGAGTCGACGGTGCGGGCCGTGCTCGACGACGACGGGGTCGACGCGGTCATCGCGATCTTCGCCCCGCCGTTGCAGGCGCGCACCGAGCAGGTGGTGCGGGCCATCGCGGCCGCCGCGGACGCATCGACCAAGCCCGTCCTCGCCGTGGTCCTCGGTGCCGACTCCCGGCGCGTCGCCATCACCAAGGACCTGCCCGTCCCGATCTTCGCCTTCCCCGAAGAGGCGGCGCGAGCTCTCGGGCGGGTCACGCGCTACCAACGCTGGCTCAGCGAGCACGAAGGCCGCAGTCCCGAGCTCGACGACGTCGATGCGGGGGCAGCTGCGGCGCAGGTGGCCGCGGCGTTGGCCGCCGAGCCGGACGCCACCACGATCGACCTCGGCCGTCGCGGCTCTGCGGCGCTGGTCGAGACCTTCGGCATCCACCAGGTCGACGGTCGTACGGTCGACGACGTCGACGCGGCGATCGCCGCAGCCGACGAGATCGGCTACCCGGTGGTGTTGAAGGCGGGCGGCCTCGAACGCCTCCACAAGACCGAGTCAGGTGGCCTGGCCGTCGACCTGCACGGTGCGGCCGAGCTGCGCCAGTCCTACGAGCGCATGTCGGCGGCGCTCGGCGCTGGCATGGCGCCGGCACAGGTGCAGCGCATGGTCACCGGAGGGATCGATGTCGCCATCCGTCTCGTGCAGCACGATGCGGTCGGCTCGGTCATGTCGATCGGCATGGGCGGTGTGGTCGAGGAGCAGATCACCTTCGACTCGTTGCGGTTCCTGCCGCTGACCGACGTCGATGCCGAGCGGCTGATCGCCGACTCGCGCGTCGGCGATCTCCTTCCGATCGGCTCCGCCGAGCGTGCCGCCCTGGGCGACCTGCTGCTGCGCGTCGGCGCACTCGCCGATGCCATCCCCGAGGTCGCCGACGTGCGGCTGAACCCGGTCATCGTCGCTGCGGGCGCCGCCTCGGTCACCGACGTCCGGGCCCGACTCACGCGGGTCGATCGGGATGACCTCCCCGTCCGTCGCCTCGTGGACGACCTGTAGGAAGGGATCAGGTCACCTGCGAGGCTCGCGGGGGAGGCCGAGGGCGCGCTCGCCCAGGATGTTGCGCAGGATCTGGGTGGTGCCGCCCATGATCGTGTAGCCGGGGGCGTAGCAGATGCCACGCGAGGCACGAGCGGCCAGCGGCGACGTGTCGGGACCGTCCCACAGCAGCGCGTCGGGTCCGAGCAGTCGCACGCACACGTCGGCCACGCGCTGTTCGAGCTCGGTGCAGAACGTCTTGGTCGCGGCCGAGAACCCTGGCGGCGCCTGTCCCATCACCTCACGCAGCACCATCAACCGCCCGATGCGGTAGCCCGTCTCGATGCGGGCGAGCTCCTGGCGGACCCTCGGGTCGGAGGTGTCAGCGACCGCGAGCACGTCGTCGTAGAGGGCGCGGTTGCTGACCAGCCGGTCGATGCCGCCGCGCTCGTGCTCCATCTGTCGCATCACCTGGCCGAAGCTGCCGTTGAGGGCACCGATCAGGTGATCGCCCGGCACCCTCACGCCGTCGAGGTGCACCTCGCAGAAGTGCCGGTTGTCGACCGCGTCGCGGATGGGACGGACCTGGACTCCCGGGCTGCGCATGTCGACGACCAGTTCCGACAACCCCTTGTGCGGCGGGGCGTCGGGGTCGGTGCGACAGATCAGGTAGCACCAGTCGGCATCGGCAGCGCCGCTCGTCCAGACCTTCTGGCCGGTGACGATCCAGTCGTCGCCGTCGCGCTCGGCGCGGGTGCGCAGCGATGCGACGTCGGAGCCGGCGTCGGGCTCGCTCATCCCGATGCACCACAGCGATCGACCGGCGACGATGTCGGGGATCCATCGCTGCTGTTGCTCGGTGGTGCCGTACTCGAGCAGCGTCGGCCCGATCTGGCGGTCGGCGAACCACGACGCCGCGACCGGTGCGCCGGCTGCGATGAGCGCCTCGTAGACGACGAGCCGCTCGATCGGCGGTCGTCCACCGCCGCCGACCTCGGTCGGCCAGGTCATGCCCAGCCAGCCACGGCGTCCGAGCTCCTCGCTGAACGCGGTGTCGGCACCGACCAGCCAGCTGTCCTCCTTGATGCCCGTGGCGTCGCCCCGCCACCTCGCCGCCAGCTCGCGCGCCTCGGCGCCGAGCGCCAACAGATCGTGGGACAGCTCGAAGTCCACCGCGATCAGCCCACGCCACCGAGACCCGAGTCCGGAGGGAACTCCGCCTCGCCGGAGTCGCCCCACGCACGCAGCGACTCCCACGGGAAGATGCCCGTGGCGTGCCCGTCGTTCCAGGTGATCGACAGACCCCAGGCGCCCACCAGTTCGGCGTCGGTGACCGACAAGGGCAGCGGCGAGCGCGGTGTCGGCCACGGTGCCTCGCCCTTGTCGCGGGCGCCCCGGCAGCCAGCGCACGGGCAGGCGTGGCGCAGCTCCTCGAGTCCGAAGGTGCACCGCTGACCGTCGACGAACTCGACGGTGACGCCGCGCTCGCGCTCGACGGTCACGTCGACCACCTCGCTCGTCGGGCGATCGCTGCTGTCGGCGGGCATGGCCGCATCCTCCCACGGTGGTCGCGCGCGAACCTGTGCAGCGCACGTCCGACGGCACGGGCCCAGGCCTCGCGTTAGCGTCGATCCCATGGAGATCCGCCACGTGAGGGACGAGGAGCACAGCGAGCTCGCCGACCTCACCGTGGCCGCGTATCGCCACGTCGGCCACGTCGAGAGCTCCTACGAGAACGAGCTGCGCGACGTCGCCGGCCGGGTGCAGGGTGCGGTCGTGCTGGTGGCCGTCGACGAGGACGACGGCGATCGCCTGCTGGGCGGTGTCACCTTCGTGCCCGACCACGCGTCGCCCTACGCGGAGTTCGACATCGAGCACGCGGCGGGCATCCGCATGCTGGCGGTGCACCCCGACGCGCAGGGCCAGGGCATCGGCGAGGAGCTCACGCTCGAGTGCATCGAGCGGGCTCGATCGCTCGGCCGGCGTGAGGTGATCCTGCACTCGACGCCGTGGATGACCGTCGCGCACGGCATCTACGAGCGCCTCGGCTTCACCCGTGACCCGAACCTCGACTGGTGGCCCGAGCCCAACGTCGAGCTGTTCGGCTTCCGCCTGCACCTCGATGCCACCGCATCCACGGTGGGGTCGAACGGCTGATGCGCGCCGTCGTCCTCGACGAGCACGGGGGACCCGAGGTCCTGCGCGTGCGGGCGGTCCCCGACCCGGTCCCAGGGCCCGAGGAGGTCCTGGTCGAGGTCGCGGCGTCGGCGCTCAACCGCGCCGACCTGCTCCAGCGCCGCGGCTTCTACCCAGGTCCGCCCATGGAGCACGAGATCCCTGGCATGGAGCTGTCGGGTCGCGTCGTCGCGGTGGGGGAGCGGGTCACGTTCCGCGCCGTGGGCGACGCGGTCATGGCCATCGTCGGGGGTGGTGCCGACGCCGAGCTCGTCGCGGTCCACGAGCGCCAGACCATGCGGATCCCGCGGTCGGTCGCCCTCGCCGACGCGGCGGCCATCCCCGAGGTGTTCATCACCGCGTGGGACGCACTGGTCCTCCAGGGTGGGCTCGGACCGGGTGACACGGCGCTCGTCCACGCCGGCGCGTCCGGTGTCGGCACCGCAGCGATCCAGATCGCTCGGGCGATCGGCGCGCGGGTGGCGGTCACCGCCAGCGGCGGCAAGGTCGAGGCCTGCCGCGACCTGGGTGCCGACCTGGCCGTCGACTACGGCACCGACGACTTCGTCGCCGAGACCAAGGACTGGACCGACGGACGTGGCGTCGACGTGGTCCTCGACGTCGTGGGAGGCGAGTACCTGGCTCGCAACGTCGACGCACTGGCGCTCGGCGGCCACATCGTCCAGGTCGGCGTCATGGGTGCAGGCAACGCCACGTTCGCGCTCGGTGCCCTGCTTCCCAAGCGCGCGTCCATCACGGGGACGGTGCTGCGCAGCCGTCCGCTGGAGGAGAAGATCGCGGTGTCCCGCCGGTTCGAGCACGAGGTCGTGCCGCGCTTCGACTCGGGCGAGCTCCGCCCTGTGATCGACAGCCGCTACCCACTCGACGAGATCGGTGCCGCGCACCAGCGCATGGAGGACAACGCCAACGTCGGCAAGATCCTCATCGACATCCGCGCCGAGGTCTGAGCCGGAGATGGCTGAGGCGACCGGTCAGCGCTGGTCGATACCGACGTACTCGCGCTTGTCGACGCCGGAGTACAGCTGGCGGGGACGGGTGATGCGGGTGCCCTGCTCGAGCATCTCGAGCCAGTGCGCCAGCCACCCCGACGTGCGGGGGATGGCGAACAGCACCGTGAACATCTCCATCGGGAAGCCCATCGACTGGTAGATGAGGCCCGAGTAGAAGTCGACGTTGGGGTACAACTTGCGGCTGATGAAGTACTCGTCGCTCAGCGCGACCTCTTCGAGCTTGAGGGCGATGTCGAGCAGCGGGTTCTTGCCCGTCACCTCGAAGACCTCGTCGGCGGTCTTCTTGATGATGGTCGCCCGGGGGTCGTAGCTCTTGTAGACGCGGTGTCCGAAGCCCTGCATGCGCTGCTCGCCTGCCTTGACGCTGTCGATGAAGGCGTCGACGTTGTCGTAGCTGCCGATCTCGGTGAGCATCCGGATCACGGCCTCGTTGGCGCCGCCGTGGCGTGGCCCGTACAGGGCGGCGGTGGCGGCCGCGGTGGCCGAGTAGGGGTCGGCGAGGCTCGAACCAACCGTGCGCATCGCCGTGGTCGAGCAGTTCTGCTCGTGGTCGGCGTGGAGGATGAACAGCACGTCGAGGGCGCGCACGAGCGCGGGATCGGCCTCGAAGTGGGGGTCGGCGATCT